>JAQWFW010000033.1 GCA_029238515.1 Flavobacteriaceae bacterium
CCCTAAGATTGTGCTGGTCTGGCTCTCTAAATCAAAACTAAAATAACCACCAGAACCATCATCACATTCGACCATAGGACCTGGAATTGTAGCGGTAGCTTTGTTGGTTACAATCAAATTGAATAATGGATTAGGACTGACTATGAAGCATCCTCCACCTCCACCTCCTGCACTTTGAACACGTACATATATTCCTTGCGTATCAGAAGTACTAAGATATGGGCTTGTCAGATTACCTGTCCCCGCTTCAGCAGATGCTAAATCTACATGATAAGTTACTTCGTAATCTGTTGCTGATTGTGTTCCAAGAACAAATGGGGTTCGTAACTCTAAATCAAACGCTTCAACACCATCATTAGACAAATCATCACATTTCACTATGTCTTGTGCCGCGAAAATTTGAGGTAAATCGATAAGTTTAAGTTGGAATGACTCAATTTCAAAGCAATTTGAATTTAAATACTCAAAGCGAACAAAAATTTCTTCATTATCTGTGCCAGAGTATGCAGTAGTATCCGTAATTGCTCCGGTGTCGTTTTCTGCATCGGCTATAGTATTATGATATGTAACTATATAGTCTGCTGGGTTTGGATTGGGCGCAAGCATAGTAGCTTCATTTTCAGATAAATCAAAGATGTATGGTGGTGCTGCAGGATCGCATATCAAAAGATCTTTTGGTGCATCAAAAATAATTTCTGGCAAAACATCAACACATACCTCATGAGCATATTCGCAGCCAAAATTATCGACTACCGTGTACGTGTAGCAGAATTGTCCCTCTGTTGGTGGTGCTACAGTGATGATATCGCCGTTAGTTTGTGTAATGGTGGGATCATTTGCCCATGACCCCGAAACGATTTCTGGGGTAAATGAAAGATTGGCAGGTGTTAGGGCTGGATTAAAATTCAATTCCCAAGAAAATATATAACCGTTATCTGCACCTAAATTATCCACAACTTCAATACACCAATCACCGTTTATAGGGCTTCCTATTAAATTTTCAAAAGAGTCTTCAGGTAGGTATAATCCAGGTTCAATTGAAGGACCTTGAGGATTAGTCCCAGCTATAACAAGGTTACCATTAATGAGTATATCATTACCTGCCATTGAAAAACAATAATCAGCTCCAACACCTGGTTGCAAACTACCATCATCATTCGCGCCCCCTAAATATTGATCATTACCAATACCGTAATAATTGTGTAATGCAACTTGTACACCGTTAGGACTGGTTATAAAGATTTCTAAATCCCCAACATAAGAATGCTCAATGTTTAAACAAATGTCAAGAAGATCTGAAATATCTTCTATTACTTGGTCTGACTGGTAGCAATTGACTGTGATGCAGGTAGTATATATATCTCCATTACCATCAGGTAAAAAAGTCTGTACACTCTCAGGGGGTGTACAATCATTATTAAATGTCGTTGGGGTAACCACAGGTGTGATGGTGGTAGTCTCGCCAAAACACAACGGATCTGTAGTTGCGGTCGTTCCAGTGAAATCCGGAGTCGTACTAACCAGTATAATTTGATTGATCAAGTTTGTATTTTTACACCCATCGGGCAGAATACTGGTATTGGTATCCCAAATGTTTAAATTGGCCACATAAACTCCAGGAGTATCAAAAGAAAAAGTGGCAGTTTGCCCATCAATAACCGTTCCGTCTCCAGTTTCCCATTGGTATGTAGCACCATCACCACCGCCAGGTTCTGAAAAGGTACCGCTTCCTGTGAGGGTAATCTCTTCTCCAGGACAAACAAAAATATATCCGTCAGCATTGGGCTCTGGAAAAGCTGAGTCTAATTGTGCTAAAACAGTTTGACAATCTGTAGGTGGATCTTGACAAGATATATTGGCTTGCCATCCTGTATCTGTACCAAATGCATTACTTGTAAACACAAAAGTCAAACACCCAGATGTATTTGTTGTGGTAGCCGCAACTGTACCAGGGTTATCTGCAGGATCTGTTCCCGAGTATTCTCCTAGAAGTGTTGTCGGATCATCTGCATTAGCCGCATTGTAAATACTGAGGATATCCGCACCTGCCTGTGTGCTAAAGCTAGTAAAGTCCAATTGTATGATTTGGCCTGGGTTTTCGGGACAAATAGTGTATGTGAACGTTTCATTATTTGAGTAAATAGCATCTGCTCCACCAGAGTCATAGAAAATCCCATTACATGTATTAATAAGTCCATCAGTCATGGTGTACTCAGGCGTATTGACACAAACTGGAACCGTATTGGGTTTGAATTGTGCTTCTAAAACACCAGCTATATAGGTATCCACGACGTCTATTTGACCTTGAGAAAACATATACATACAGGCATCATTGGTATAGTCCATATAATTCATAGATAGCTCAAACTCTCCTGCAATACATCCGGGAGAATCTCCAGCATCAGGACAACCTGCATTTTCATTATCCTGCAAAGGCGTGTCAGCAATACCATCATCATCCCCGCAACCTCCATCACCCCAAACATGTCTTAATCCAAAAAAATGTCCAAGTTCATGGGTTGTTGTTCTTCCAAGGTCATAAGGTGCTCCTGGGACAACATTTGAACCAGCGCAACCAGCACCTGAAGCAAATGCATCCAAATTCAATGTCACTGCTTGTCCATCAGCAATACTTCCGCCAAGTGGAGAAAATCCTAATGTGCCAAAGCCCAAGGATTTTACTACAAAATTTAAATACCCAGCCCAAAGGGGGTCTCCTCCTGTAATTGGATCTTCTTGAAAATCATAGCCAATAGAAACAGCAGGTTCGCCTTCAACTAAGTTGTTGTCTGTATTTACAGGGTGATTGGAAGTCGCAATGCAGAATCTAATGTTGGCTGCACCATGGACAACTCCAGGATAAAAGGCACTTGCGGCAGTCCATAGATTTGCATCTGAGTTAGTTGCTGTAAAATCGCCGTTAAGAATGTCTATTTGATTTTGAGCCAATTCTTCTAAACAACCGCGATCTGCTTCTGATCCCTCAGGAAAGTGAACTGCTACAGGAATTACAATTTCATTCATTCCAGATGAACTTCGTCCCAAGTTTGCTCTTCTATCAAACTCTTTTTTAAATTTTTCTTGATTTTTAGTCCATTCTTTAGCATAAACAGGGTCTTTCATCATCTCGTTCATGTATTCTTCTGTTCCACAACTCCGTTGCGCTAAAACATAAGCACTTGAACAAAATAACAACATAAGTAGTATTATCTTTTTCATGGCTAGTTGTTGTAGTGTTGTGGTTTGATCGAAATGAAGTAATCTGTTTGGTCTACACGAAACAGCTGATTTCCTCTGCGAAAAAATGGGAAATTGTATTTCAAAGGATTGAATGTCTTTGGATCAAAAAATTTATCTCTAGTAAGATTTGAAACAAATGCATCGAAAAGGGGGACTTCAGACAATAATGGACATGGTTTTTGAGCAGCAGGTTTTGAAACCTTTCTGATGACAACCCTGTTTCTTAAAATCTCTTTGAGTGCTAAAACACGACTGGGGCGATTTAATATTTCAGAAGATAAAGCATCTCCATAAACTTCTCGAAGTTTTTTTAATTCGTCACTAGAAAAAGGTGTTTTTGTATTGCTATTATAAACAATAACCTGCGGAGGGCTTTTTTCGACCTTAACGTTTTGTCCAAAAGATGAGAATGACAAAAACAGAGAAAGTACAATATTGTAAAATAATGCTCTCATAAAAAGTTAAATTGGTGCACAAAATTGAATGCATTCAACAAAGCCAACGCTTCAATTTGTGATGTAAAATTGGTTTAATAACACAGTCTGTACAGTTCAAACTGTACCGATAAAGTTAATTATTTATTTTAAATAATTTTAAAAAATTCTGTTAATAATGCTAAATTAGAGTCCTAAAGAGAGAAAATAACTATCTTTGTCAGTACAATTTAAGATGATTATAATTACAATACTTAATGGGAATACAGATCAACTCAAACCAAACCGATAATATTGGAGATAACCATATCGGAACATCTTCCAAAACGCCAATTCGCGACGATGCTTTTATTTTGAATAATGATGAAAAAATTGAAATCATTCGCGATGATGTAAAGCACATCATGGAGACTCTGGGGCTTGACCTTAGTGACGACAGTCTGAAAGGGACTCCAAACAGAGTAGCCAAAATGTTTGTCAATGAAATTTTTGGTGGTTTAAATCCCGAAAAAAAACCTGAAGCTTCAACGTTTCAAAACAAATACAACTATGGTGAAATGCTTGTTGAGAAAAACATCACGCTATACTCGACTTGCGAACACCATTTACTTCCAATCGTTGGCAAAGCCCATGTTGCATATATTTCTAATGGAACTGTCGTTGGACTATCAAAAATGAATCGAATTGTAGATTATTTTGCCAAAAGACCTCAAGTGCAAGAACGTCTTACAATTCAAATTGTAGAAGAACTCCAAAAAGTATTGAACACAAAAGATGTGGCATGTGTCATTGATGCCAAACACTTATGTGTAAACTCTAGAGGAATAAAAGATATTGAAAGCAGTACCATAACAAGTGAATTTGGTGGTCAATTCAAAAAAAAAGAAACACGCAGAGAGTTTCTGGACTACATCAAGTTAAACACAAAATTCTAAACATACTGCTGTCTAATGAATTTGTTTGAGGAACAACACATAGCTATTTACAATTCCATTACTGGAAAAAAAGAACATTTCATTCCCATAAACGAGGGGCATATTGGGCTATATGTCTGTGGACCAACCGTTTACAGCAATGTTCATTTGGGAAACATCAGAACATTCATGTCTTTCGATATGATCTTTCGCTACTTTAAACATTTAGGATACAAAGTACGATATGTTCGAAATATTACTGATGCTGGTCACCTAGAAAATGATGCCGATCAAGGTGAAGACCGAATCGCAAAAAAAGCACGTCTAGAGCAAATAGAACCCATGGAAGTTGTTCAAATGTATACCGTGGACTTTCACAATACTTTAAACACCTTCAATTTTCTTCCTCCAAGCATAGAACCAACCGCTACAGGCCATATTGTAGAGCAAATAGAAATCATAAAAGAAATCCTTGATAATGGATTTGCCTATGAAGCGAATGGCTCGATATATTTCGATGTTTTGAAATACAATGAAACCAACGATTATGGTATTTTGAGTGGTAGAAAGATAGAAGATTTAATGCACAATTCACGTGCACTTGATGGGCAATCCGACAAGAAAAACCCTCAAGATTTTGCACTTTGGAAAAAAGCTGAACCACAACACATTATGCGTTGGCCTTCGCCTTGGAGTGTTGGATTTCCGGGGTGGCACCTAGAGTGTACCGCAATGAGTACCAAGTATTTAGGAGAACAGTTTGATATTCACGGAGGTGGAATGGACTTAAAATTCCCTCATCACGAATGTGAAATTGCCCAAGCCAAAGCATGGCACAACCACAATCCAGTCAATTTTTGGATGCATGCCAATATGCTGACCTTAAACGGCCAAAAAATGGCAAAATCGACAGGTAATAATATACTTCCTGCTGAAATTTTAAGTGGTGATACCGATAAACTTTCAAAGGGCTTTTCCCCTTCCGTTGTTCGTTTTTTTATGATGCAGGCACACTACAGAAGTATTCTGGATTTCAGTAACGATGCCCTTTTGGCTTCCGAAAAAGGATTCCAAAAACTCATGGAAGCCATTAGTGTAATTCCTTCACTTTCGACAACAAAAGCATCAATGGATTTTGATGTTCAGGAATGGAAACAAAGTTGTTATGATGCGATGAATGACGACTTCAATGCCCCAATTTTGATTGCGGAACTTTTTAGCGCTGTAAAGTACATCAATCAAATAAAAGATGGTGCGAACACGATCGACGCAATCAACTTTGAGCTTCTAAAAAATACGCTTCACGCTTTTGTATTTGATGTTTTAGGGCTACTAGAAACAAGCCACGAAGCATCCGATGATAAACTTGAAGACACCATTCAACTTCTCATTACACTAAGAAATGAAGCCCGTGCACAAAAAAACTTTGCACTATCAGATCAAATAAGAAATCAATTGACTGAAATTGGAATCCAACTTAAAGACGGTAAAGACGGAACCACTTTTTCCATTGAATAATTCCATGAAATCTTTAGTTACGATACCATTGATTTGGCTCATTAAGAGCTATCAAAAATGGATTTCTCCTTTGCTACCAGCACGTTGTAGATTTCAGCCAACTTGTTCTCAATATTGTGTTGAAGCTTTAAACGAACACGGCCTTTTTGTTGGATGCTTTTTAGGATTAAAACGAATTTTTCGTTGTCATCCCTGGGGTGGATCAGGCCATGACCCTGTTCCAAAAAAAGAGAAGTGAGATAAAAACTTAATCAACTGTATTCCTACTCAATTCTGTATATTTACAGACAAAATAATACACTATGACTTTTTTGCAAATCGTATGGGAACCTGCTTCTGATGGAATTCGCCTTTTTGGAAATTTCAAAATTCATTACTATAGTTTAATGTGGATGGCAGCATTCATTATTGGATTTTATATCATGAAAAAAATCTATAAAAACGAAAATCAATCCGAACACAAACTGGATAGTTTGTTTATGTATTCTGTATTGGGAATTATGATTGGAGCACGATTGGGACATGTGATTTTTTATCAAACAGAATTGTTTCGAGAAGATTTTTTAAGTGTCTTTTTACCATTCAAATTTAGTGGAGGATTTGAATTTACTGGATTTCGTGGATTGGCAAGCCATGGTGCTGCTATTGGTATGATTATTTCCATGACTATTTATAATAAAAAGGTTCTTAAAAAATCTGTTTTATGGATTTTAGACCGTATTGTAATTCCTTGTGCATCGGGTGCTGTTTTCATCCGAATTGGAAATTTTTTCAATTCTGAAATGATTGGAAAACCTGCTGATGAGGGCTTGCCTTGGGCCATTGTCTTTAAAGATATGGACAATATCCCTCGACATCCTGGACAGCTATATGAAGCCTTTGGGTATGTATTTGTATTTCTGATTTTATATGCCTTGTATTGGAAAACAAAAAAAGGACATCAAGAAGGTTTTCTTTTTGGATTATTCTTATTATTGTTGATGGCAGTGAGGGTTTTTGTAGAACAATTCAAAATTGCTCAAGTCGATGGTAGAGAAGATTGGATTTTGGGGTTAAATACTGGACAGGTTCTTAGTATTCCCTTTATTCTTGTTGGGCTGTATTTTATGTTTGTTCATCGACCTAAATCCACTTAAACACTTTATTTAAATCAAAAAAAGCCACTTCAAATGAAGTGGCTTTTTTTAATGTTATCAAATTTTAATTATTTAGATTTTTTATCCAACCGCTTTAGGGTGTCATGCATTATTGGTGTTGCGATGAAGACCGATGAATAAGTACCAACAAGTACACCCACAATCAATGCGAACAACAATCCTCGAAGTGAATCTGCACCAAACACAAACATTGCTAACAATACGACCAAAGTTGTAAGCGAGGTGTTCAATGTTCTACTCAAAGTACTATTCAAAGCACCATTTACAATCTTTCCAAAATCCCAACTCGAATGCTCATTGATGTATTCTCGAATTCTATCAAACACAACCACGGTATCATTCAGAGAGTACCCAATTACAGTAAGAATTGCTGCAATAAATGCTTGATCTATTTCCATACTGAACGGCAAAAACTTCCAAGCAATAGAAAATATTCCTAAAACAATAAGTACATCATGAAAAACCGCAGCTACAGCACCTAAAGAGAATTGCCATTTTTTGAAACGTAATAAGATATACAAGAAAACTACAATAAGCGATCCCAAAATAGCCCAAACAGATGAACGCTTGATGTCATCTGCAATAGTCGGACTCACTTTGCCTGAGTACATTTTTCCAATATTATTTTCGGCGTCAATAAACTGCTTATACGTTGTGCCATCGGGTAAGAATGGAACCAATGCACTATAAAGTTTTTCTTGCACTTCAGCATCAACTTCAGCAGAGTTTTCATTGACTTTATATTTTGTAGAAATTTTCAATTGATTTGCACTTCCAATGGTTTTTACCTCAGCACTATTGAATACGCCATTTACAGCAGTTTTCACTTCTTCAGTATTCATGTCTTGAGCAAAACGCACGGTATATGTTCGTCCACCTACAAAATCGATACCCTGATCTAATCCTGTGGTAAACAATGAAATCAATCCAGCTGTGATGATGGCGCCTGAAATAACATAAGCCATTTTTCTCTTTTTGAGGAATTCAATCTTGATGGATTGGAATAATCCTTTGGTGATTTTCGTTGAAAACTCAAGTTTTCCACCACGATTTGAATGCCAATCTATAAGCAATCTTGAAATAAAAATTGCAGTGAACAATGATGTTAAAATACCAATCAAAAGGGTTGTTGCAAAACCTTTAATCGGTCCTGTTCCAAAAGTATAAAGAATTAAAGCTGTAAGGCCTGTGGTAATGTTCGCATCTAAAATTGAAGATAATGCGTTTGAAAAACCATCGCGAACCGCTTCTTTTTGTCCTTTTCCTTTGTATAATTCTTCTCGGATACGTTCGTAAATCAGTACATTCGCATCAACTGCAATACCTATAGTGAGGACGATACCTGCTATTCCAGGAAGGGTAAGCACCGCTCCAAGACCAGATAAAATTCCGAAAATCAGTAAGATATTGAGCAACAAGGCCACATTGGAAAAAATCCCTGCTTTGCCGTAGTAAAATATCATCCAAAGCAATACAAAGGCCAATGCGATAAGGAATGATTTCATTCCACTATCTATAGCTTCTTGCCCTAGCGATGGCCCTACTTCTTCAGCTTGAACAATATCTGCTGAAGCTGGTAATTTACCCGCACGTAATACATTTGCCAAATCCACGGCTTCGTTCAATGTGAATGATCCTGAAATTTCCGAATTACCTCCTGCAATAGGGCCAGAAGTTACTCCTGGCGCAGAGTACACAATATCGTCCAAAACGATAGCGATTTGCCCCCCTGTATTGAATGCATTTCCGGTCATTTCCTCCCAGATTTTTGCACCCTTCAGGTTCATTTGCATAGAAACACTAGGGTTTCCATTTTGTTGGTATGATTGACGTGCATCGGTGATTACAGCACCACTCAATTGTGGTTTGTTTTCTCTGTTTCCTTTTAAAGCATAAAGTTCTACAAGCTCAATACTTTGTGTATCTTCTTCATTAGTTTGTTGAATTTGAGGAATCCCCCAAACAAACTTTGCATAGCGTTGTTCTGGTGTGAGTAATGCTCTAACTTTAGGGTTATTCAAATATTCTGAAACTTTTTGTTGGTCTTTTGCTTCAAAAGAAGCAAGAACTGGACCTCCTGTATAACCTGGTGCACGGATCAAATCAATCAGCGGATTGACGGTTCCATCTTCGCCAGTTTCTGCATCTGTATCGCCAATAATATCTGAAATCGCGTCATCTTCTGTCTCAGCATCAACCTCATTTGTTGAATTGTCTACAACTTCTTTGAGCACTTCATTGGCTTGGAATAAGAAGTTTCCAAATTCTTCGCCTTTGTAGGCATCCCAAAACTCAAGTTGTGCTGTACTCTGAAGTAATCCTTTGACACGCTCTACTTCTTTGGCTCCTGGCAATTCGACCAAAATACGTCCAGAATTACCAATGCGTTGGATGTTTGGTTGTGTTACACCGAATTTATCGATACGTTTTCTAAGGACTTCAAAAGCAGAGATAATTGATTCATCAATTTTTGAAGATAAGATAGGTTTTACATCATCATTACTCATGTTGAAGGTGATTTCATCGCTCAACGTTCTGTTGGCAAAAACATCTGGGGATGCTAATTTAGCGTTTTCATCTATGGCCTCAAACGCTTCAAAAAAGTCTTCCAAGTAAGTGTTTTGACTGTCTTTTTGTAGTTCTTCGGCATCGTTTAATGCTTTTCTAAACACAGGGTCTTTGCTCTCATTGGCCAATCCGACGAGAATATCTTTAACAGATATTTGTAGAATCACGTTGATTCCACCTTTGAGGTCAAGACCAAGATTCATGGCTTTTTCTTTGACTTCATCGTAATTGTAAGATGCAATTCCGATATTGAATACTTCTTGCGCCTTTAGAGAATCTAAATAGTTTAATCGTTCTACAGAACGTTTTGAATCGTAGTCTGACTCTGTATCAGCTATTTTATTGATGGAAAATTGTTGTGCTTCTTCTTCAATTTGATTTGCCTTGAATGTGAATGATAGTTGGTATATACTTACCAATCCAAACAAGAGGGCGAATAACTTTACTAATCCTTTATTTTGCATTTTGAATTATTTTGATCTGCTTTAATTTGTAAACGAGCAAATATATGATTTACGAAGTAATTTGCCAATAGATTTTTGGTTTTAATAAAAAAAGCACCACAAAAATAGTGGTGCTTTAATTTTTAATAGTTTTATGCTTATTGATCGGCTATAAATTTAGAAGTCCATTGGTCTTTTGAACGCCTTCGGCACTTCGCTGAAGATGTTCTTTTTCAGCCGTACTTAATTCTATTTCGACAATGCGCTCGATTCCTTTGGCACCCAAAACAACTGGAACACCAATACAGAGATCTTTGAGGCCATATTCCCCATCCAACAAAGTAGAACATGGGAATATTTTCTTTTGATCACAAGCAATCGCCTGCACCAAACCACTTACCGCTGCACCTGGAGCATACCATGCCGATGTCCCTAATAATTTTGTTAACGTAGCGCCACCTACTTTAGTATCTTCCTTTACTTGTTCCAAACGTTCTTGTGAAATAAACTCAGATACTTTGATGCTGTTGCGTGTAGCATGAGAAATTAATGGCACCATGCCTACATCGCTATGTCCACCAATTACCATACCATCTACATCACTAATGGGGGCTTCGAGTGCTTCAGCCAATCGATATTTGAAACGTGCCGAATCCAACGCTCCACCCATTCCAATGATTTTGTGTTTTGCTAGTCCTGTTACTCTATGCGCCAAATAGGTCATGGTATCCATTGGATTACTCACAACAATAAGTACCGTTTCAGGCGAATGTTTTACTAAATTTTCTGAAACTGTTTTTACAATTCCTGCGTTAATTCCGATAAGTTCTTCACGAGTCATCCCTGGTTTTCTTGGAATTCCTGAAGTTATCACACAAATATTGCTGCCAGCAGTTTTTGCATAATCATTGGTTGTACCTGTGATTTTTGTATCAAAGCCATTGAGCGATGCACATTGCATCAAATCCATGGCCTTGCCTTCGGCATAGCCCTCCTTGATGTCCAATAAAACAACTTCGGAGGCAAAATTTTTGATGGCAATATATTCGGCACAACTTGCACCAACGGCGCCTGCGCCTACAACAGTAACTTTCATTTTTTTATTTATTTTTTGATGATTGAATTATTAAGATTCTTTGTCTGTATATTTAATATTTAGGGTATGACAAATGTACTGATAATTGTCGTTTCTTGAGCTTAAAAACCAAAATTAATACCCAAAGATGCACTATCATATTCCGCAATGGTATAATCTGCATTAATCCCAAAAAAAGCGAGTTTTAATGATGCTCCAAAGGTTGTTCTCATGCCCGATATTTTATTGGTAATAGAAATTGGATTTATTATATCATCCGAACTGACTGTTCCGTTTACAATTTTATATCTTCCTAACAATTCAGTAGTCGTTTTACCCTGAATCAACCCTACCGAACCATAGAAATTGATGATCTTCAATTTGGTTCCTACAACCAACTGATACAACATAGAGTTGACATCTAACGTCATTTTTTGATTTTCACCTGCTACGATATTAGAGGAAGTAAAATCATAAACACCATCCAAATGAGTGTATGCAATCACCGCTGAAATCGCTACCGGAAGCACCTTGTTTGCAGGTAACCATGAAATCAAATTTTGTTGAATTCCGAACCCATAAGCATTTAACTCAGCATCTTGATAAGCCAATTTTGGGACTACCCTTGCTTTGATTTCTGTGCCTTTCAATGGTGAAAAGCTTGCTTGTAAAAATGCTGTTGGAATAAAACTAGATTCAGAAGAACTTATTCCGCCTGGAAGTGACACAGTGACTTCTTGATTTCCAAAAATGGGATCATCATAAGTCAAAATTACGGTTTCACTAGATGAGGCGCCAAATACAGTAGGGACAACTTTAGTCGAACTGTTGTCCTGAAAACGAATGTTTTCAAAATCTGAAGCCACCATATTAAAGCTTGTCTTTTCGTCTTTGATAAAACTCGTATTTCCAACAACGGAAATTTCGAAACCAAATCTTCGCAGAGATTTAGCATTGTTGAACCAACCATTGGAAATACCATATACAAGACCTTCGGTTGCAGGTGCGATGTAATGTTTTGCAAAGCGTTGGGTATCGGCAACTCCAGCAGCAAGTAACTCATTAATGTTTTCTTGGGCATTGCTTGTGCTTAATACACAAAAAAACAACAAATAGATGACTTTAAAACTCCTCATAATTTAGATTTCTAAAATTAAAAAACCTTCATATCAAACGAAATGCATGAAGATGAAGGTTTGTTGTATTCATAACATTAAAATTTACGCATCAATATTGGCATAAATTGCATTTTTCTCGATAAATTCTCGACGTGGTGGTACATCATCACCCATAAGCATAGAGAAAATTCGATCGGCTTCTGTACCATTATCAATTTGAACTTGTCGTAAAGTTCTAAATTCTGGATTCATGGTGGTATCCCACAACTGACTTGCATTCATTTCTCCAAGACCCTTGTAGCGTTGTACATTGACAGCACCGCCAAATTGCTCTGCGATATCATCTCGTTCTTTATCATTCCAAGCGTACTGCTTTTTCTGACCTTTTTTGACCAAGTACAAAGGCGGAGTTGCTATGTAAACATGTCCACTTTCTATTAATTCTTTCATGTAACGGAAAAAGAAGGTCAAAATCAGTGTAGCAATATGACTTCCATCAATATCGGCATCACACATGATGACAATTTTGTGGTAACGCAATTTTGAAAGATTCAATGCTTTGCTGTCTTCTTCTGTTCCAATAGTTACACCAAGTGCAGTAAATATATTTTTGATTTCTTCATTTTCAAAAACTTTGTGTTGCATGGCCTTTTCGACATTGAGGATTTTTCCTCGCAGCGGTAAAATGGCTTGAAACGCACGATCACGACCTTGTTTGGCTGTTCCTCCAGCCGAATCTCCCTCGACCAGGAACACTTCACATTTTGCAGGATCTTGTTCCGAACAGTCACTCAGTTTTCCGGGAAGACCTCCAATACTCATGACAGTCTTGCGTTGTACCATTTCTCTGGCCTTTTGGGCTGCATGACGTGCCTGTGCTGCTAAAATTACTTTCTGGACAATAATTTTCGCATCATCAGGGTGTTCTTCTAGATAGTTGGTCAACATTTCTGAAACCGCTTGACTCACAGATGAAGAAACTTCTCTATTTCCAAGCTTTGTTTTTGTTTGACCTTCAAATTGTGGCTCGGCAACTTTTACTGAGATGATAGCTGTCAATCCTTCTCTAAAATCGTCTCCTGCTATATCAAATTTTAACTTTTCGAGCATTCCTGATTCATCTGCATACTTTTTTAGTGTATGTGTCAATCCTCTTCTAAATCCTGTAAGGTGCGTTCCCCCTTCGTGCGTATTGATATTGTTGACATATGAATGCAAATTCTCTGCATATGAAGTATTGTAAATCATAGCAACCTCTACAGGAATGCCATTTTTTTCACCTTCAAAAGCAATGACAGATTTCATGATGGGCTCACGAGTTTCGTCCAAATATTTGATGAATTCTGAAAGTCCCTCTTCAGAAAAGAATGTTTCGGAGATGTATTCCCCTTTTTCATCTTTTTCTCTTTTATCTACGATAATAACTGTAATGCCTTTGTTCAAATAGGCCAACTCACGCATACGACTAGAAAGTGTTTCGTAGTTGTATTCAAGAGTTTGAGTGAAAATTTGTGAGTCTGGCTTGAACGTAACTATTGTTCCTCGTTTGTCTGTAGTTCCGGTAGATTTTACAGGATACATGGCTTTCCCGCGTTCATATTCTTGTTCCCAAATTTTCCCATCTCTGTGAACGGTGGCTTTTAAATTTGAAGAAAGTGCATTTACACAACTTACCCCAACACCATGCAATCCACCAGAAACTTTATACGAATCTTTATCAAATTTTCCTCCTGCACCAATCTTAGTCATCACGACTTCTAGGGCCGAAACGCCTTCTTTTTTATGTAATCCAACAGGGATACCACGGCCGTTGTCTTCGGTAGTGATGGAATTATCTTCGTTGATGGTTACAGTAATTTTGTCGCAATGCCCTGCTAATGCTTCGTCAATAGAATTATCAATAACTTCATATACCAGGTGGTGTAGTCCTCGAACACCCACGTCACCAATGTACATTGATGGACGCATGCGCACATGTTCCATCCCCTCTAGGGCCTGAATACTATCAGCAGAATATTGGTTTTTGTTTATCTCTTCACTCATTTTGTTTGTTTAGTTTTTCGTCTGCAAATTTACAGCTAAACAAATATAATTATTCACAAAACGAATTAGAAGTGGTTTTTAGAGAATTTCATTAAAATTATTAACAATTACCACATCTGACTGAAATGCGCTGAAATGCGCCAAAAAAGGGTTTAAAATAAATTTAGTTGTTTTTAAGTTTTTATTTAAACCAAAAAAAACAAAATAATTGCTTAGAAGCTTTTATTTGAACTCTTATTTATTAGTCGTACGCTTGGTCATGTACTTTTGCGACTGCTCTACCACTTGGATCGTTCAAGTTTTTGAAGGCCTCATCCCATTCCAAAGCGATTTTTGTACTACACGCCACACTAGGTTCTTGTGGTACACAAAGTGCTGCTGCTTCACTTGGAAAATGAGATTCAAAAATTGATCTGTAATAAAATTCCTCTTTACTGAGCGGGGTTTGAATTGGAAATCTAAAATGAGCATTTTCCATTTGTTCATCAGAGATTTCTTGCTCTACAAGTGCTTTGAGCGTGTCGATCCAACTGTACCCCACGCCATCGCTAAATTGTTCTTTCTGACGCCATGCTACACTTTCTGGTAACATATCTTCGAATGCCTTGCGAACAACCCATTTTTCCATACGCTCCCCATTGATCATTTTATCTTTGGGATTGATGCTCATGGCTACATCCATGAATTCTTTATCTAAAAATGGCACACGCCCTTCAATGCCCCAAGCCGCCAAACTTTTGTTGGCACGCAAACAATCATACATGTGCAATTTGTCGAGTTTACGTACAGTCTCCTGATGAAACTCTTCATCATTTGGGGCTTTATGAAAATATAAATATCCGCCAAAAAGCTCATCAGCACCCTCACCAGAAAGCACCATTTTGATACCCATAGATTTAATCACTCTAGCCATCAGGTACATTGGTGTACTGGCCCGAATAGTCGTAGTATCATAGGTTTCTAAGTTATAGACTACGTCTTTAATAGCGTCTAATCCTTCTTGAATTGTGAACTTTATTTCGTGATGAACAGTACCAATATGATCGGCAACTTTTTGTGCAGCGGCCAAATCTGGTGACCCTTCCAATCCTACTGAAAAAGAATGTAATTGTGGCCACCATGCATCTGTCGTATCACCAGATTCTACTCTTTTTTGAGCATACTTTTTGGCAATAGCAGAAGTGACTGAAGAATCTAACCCACCTGAAAGTAAAACACCATATGGTACATCACTCATAAGCTGCCTGTGTACAGCTGCTTCTAATGCTTCTTTGATTTTTTGAATACTTGTTTGATTGTCTTTTACAGCATCATAATCTTTCCAATCTCTGTTGTACCAACGCACAAATTCTCCGTCCTTACTATGCAAATAATGGCCTGGAGGGAACAATTCAATTTTTGTACATGTAGATTCTAGCGCTTTGAGTTCTGAAGCAACATAAAAAGTCCCATTTTGATCCCATCCAATGTATAATGGAATTATACCCATGTGATCGCGAGCTATAAAATAAGAGTCTTGCTCTACATCATATATAGCAAATCCAAAAATACCATTAAGATCGTCTACAAAATCGACTCCTTTTTCTTTGTAGAGTGCTAAGATAATTTCGCAATCACTTTGCGTCTGGAATTCATATTCAGACTGCAAACTAGACCTCAATGCTCTATGGTTATATATCTCGCCATTGGCAGCCAGCACCAGTTGTTTATCTGGACTAAACAAGGGTTGTTTCCCAGATGCTGGATCAACAATGGCCAAGCGCTCATGCGCCATAATGACTTTTTTATTATCAAAAATTCCACTCCAATCTGGACCTCGATGTCTTATTTTTTTTGACATTTCCAAAATTTGAGGTCTTAAAACTTCACTTTTTTGTTTCAAATCGAAAGCACAAACAATTCCGCACATGGTTTTTTATTTTAAATTAAAGGACAAATATTGAAATAAAGTTTCATATTGTAAATATTTTTAATTAAAATAGTTTCATATTATAATTAAAAAAATAAAATAAGCACAATAGTGACATAAAAAATGTAAAAAACACATACCCAGCTTTCACTATGTAAGAAAATGATTAAATAAAACTAAGGAATATTCAAATATTTGTGTGTTTGAAGGGAAATTTTCCATTTTGTATGCTTCATGACGTATTCTACTATATAAGGCGTTACCTTTTCACGAACACTCCACTCTGGCTGGAGGTATAAAATACAGTCTTGAGCGACTTTTTCGGCTTGTTCTTCCGCAAATTTAAAGTCGTCTTTGTTGTAAACAATTACTTTTAACTCATTTGCTTTTGAATACACCTCTAGATTAGGAAGTTTGCGCTTTTTTGGAGAGAGACATATCCAATCCCAATCACCAGTTAATGGATAGGCCCCAGAAGTCTCGATATGTGTTTTTAGCGCTTTTTGCTTTAACAAAGATGTAAGAGGATTCATGTCCCACATGAGAGGTTCGCCCCCTGTCACCACAATAGTGTCGCTGAACTCTGCGGCTTTGTCCACAATTGTTTCTATAGAAGTAGGTGGATGTAACTTCGCATCCCAACTTTCTTTGACATCACACCAATGACAACCAACATCACAACCTCCAACACGTATAAAATAAGCAGCAGTTCCTTTGTGGTAACCCTCCCCTTGTATGGTATAAAACGCTTCCATAAGCGGAAGCATTTTTCCGGCATCGACAAGATTTTGAATTTCTGGTTTTAGCATAGAATGCAAAAATAGTTTACAGATTTTTGTTTAAGTAAGAAAACTTCATTTATTTTACCTAAACCTACTTCGTTATGACATCAAAAAAAGATTTCTTCAATCATATTACTAAAGGACATACGTTTAAAGGCGATTCCATTATTTTGGGTGCAGCTACTCTTGATCAAAAAACCCTAACAAACGCTTTTGTAAAAGTTCCCCTAAAAACCATGAATAGACATGGGCTTATTGCGGGTGCTACGGGAACTGGAAAAACAAAAACACTTCAAGTTTTGGCCGAACAATTGAGTGAAAATGGGGTGCCAGTCGTGCTTATGGATATCAAAGGAGATCTTAGTGGATTGGCCAAATCAAGTCCTGGACATCCAAAAATTGACGAACGACACAAAGCTATTGGACTCCCATTCGAACCAAAAAAATTCCCTGTTGAATTCTTTTCTATCTCTGAACAAAATGGAGTACGACTGAGAGCAACAATCAGTGAGTTCGGCCCTGTACTCATTTCACGAATTCTAAATTTGACTGAGACACAGTCTGGAATTGTTGCGGTTATTTTTAAGTATTGTGATGACCACCAACTCCCACTTCTCGACTTAAAAGATTTCAAAGCCATGCTAAACTTTGCTACTAGCGAGGGCAAAGAAAAGTTTCAAGGTGAATATGGACGAATTTCAAAAACTTCAACAGGAGCAATTTTGAGGCGTGTTGTAGCGCTTGAACAACAAGGAGCAGAATTGTTTTTTGGTGAGGAAAGTTTTGAGGTTAAAGATTTTGCACGGACGACTAATGATGGGCAGGGTTATATCAACATCATAAGGCTGGATGATGTACAAAATCGACCAAAACTATTCTCCACATTCATGCTTTGCTTGTTGGCTGAGCTATTCGAGACTTTTCCTGAGGAAGGTGATTTAGATAAACCAAAATTAGTATTGTTTATCGATGAGGCACACTTGATTTTCAATGAAGCATCAAAAGAACTTTTGCATCAAATCGAATACACCATCAAACTTATTCGAAGCAAAGGCATTGGTATCTATTTTGTTACCCAAAACCCAACCGATGTTCCTGAACAAGTTTTAGGGCAATTAGGATTAAAAATTCAACATGCATTACGCGCTTTTACCGCTAAAGACCGAAAGACTATAAAATTAACGGCACAAAATTATCCAGATACCACCTTTTTTGATACAGAAACAACCCTTACCTCTATGGGTATTGGCGAAGCACTAGTGACTGCTTTGGACGAAAAAGGCCGACCAACAACACTGACAGCTACACTGATGCGCGCACCAAAAAGCCAAATGGATATTCTTAGCCCACAAGAATTATCTGCTCTTATGAAGACTTCTCAACTTTCAGAAAAATACAATAAAACAATAGATCGAGAAAGCGCATATGAACTGCTAGGCGCAAAGATCAAGAAAATAAACGCCACGAAACCAAAACAAAAAACAAAGCAAACCTCTTACAGACGAAAATCGCAACGCCAAAACCCTATTGTAAAAGTTCTGACAAGCGCGACTTTTATACGAGCTGTATTTGGAATTCTAAAAAAAGTCGTTTAGTATTGTACTCACTAAAAATTAACCATGAAGAATTTACTAATTCCTTTTTTTGCAATCACACTTTTTTTGACTGCTTGCAACACTTCTCCAAATCCTTTTTTAATCACCAAACAAACTGTTGGCAAACTAAATGACTCTACAAAAGTTAAGGATTTAAAACGTGTTTTTGAAGCCGATTCGTTGAGTCAATTCATTGGCGGTGATGAGTTCACAGGAAATACCAACATCATTAAAGTTTTTGAAAAAGGAACACAAAAATTGCTTTTGGAACTCACCCCTAAAGAAGCTCTAGACTCATTATCTACAATACAAAATGTTCGAATCATTGACAATCGTTACAAAACAAAAAAAGGTCTTGATAAACTCTGTGATTTCAGTTGCTTATCAGCTAATTATAACATTTCAGGTGTTCAAAATACACTTAGAAACTTAATTGTTTCCGTTGACGAAATCAATGCTTACTTTACAATAGATAAAAATGAATTACCTGAGGATTTACGCTACGATATGAATAAAAAAATTGAAGTCATTTCAATCCCCCCTACGGCAAAAATCAAAGATTTTTTCATTCAATGGTATTAATTTAAACCCATTAATATGCAAAATTTTCTTCCAAGATTTATTGGATCTATTCTTAATGTCATAGGGTATTTGAATTTGAAAATAGCTTCAAAATGGGCTTTAGATTTATTTTCAAGACCCCTTAAAGGACGCTACAAAACAAACCTTCCCATTTTGGCATCTGCAGAGCAAAGCGTGCTTTATTTTGAGCAATTACCCATCTCAACTTATATGTGGCCTGGCAAAAAAGAGACTGTATTGTTGGCGCATGGATGGGAGAGTAATTCTGGACGATGGAAAAACGTAGTGCATACACTTCAAAAATCTGGATATGCTGTTGTCGCATTGGATGCACCAGCACATGGGGCCTCTGGAAGTACCAGTTTTAATGCTGTTTTGTATTCAAAATTTATTGAAGTGGTCTGTAAAAAATTTAAGCCCTCTGTTTTAATAGGTCATTCGGTAGGTGGCATGGCGATTTCCTTCTTTATGAAAAATAGTGGATACCAGTTAGCGAGCAAACTTATATTTTTGGGTGCACCAGCTGGTTTTCCTGGAATTTTTAAAAATTACACGGACCTGATGGGGTTCAACACTAGAGTCAGACGCGGAATTGAAGAAAGAGTTGTAGACAAATTTGGTCAACCATCGGCGTATTTCAATACAGCTCAATTTATGAGCAAAATTGACTGCAAAGGACTCATCATTCATGATCAAAAGGACCCCGTAATTCCTTATTCGGACGCTATAGAAATTCAAACCGCTTTTAGAAACAGTTCACTCATCACGACAAATGGACTGGGACATGGACTAAAAGGAAAACTTGTAATCAACCACATTCTTCACTTTTTGAAGGATTAAAGTTTTGTACCTTTACGGCATGGATTCAACCCTCACCAGATTGAATAAATTTTTAAGTGAAGCAGGTTATTGTTCACGTCGTGCTGCCGACAAACTCATAGACGAAGGGCGAGTAACAGTCAATGGAAAACATCCTGAAATGGGAACAAAAGTCAGTCCCTCTGATGAAATTGCTGTTGACGGAACAGTCATTTCAAAACGTAAAAAATCGCATGTTTATATTGCGTTTAATAAGCCTGTAGGCATTGTTTGCACAACGGATACACGAGTTGAAAAAAATAACATTATTGATTTTATCAATTACCCCTCCAGAATTTTTCCTATTGGACGGTTGGATAAAGACAGTGAGGGACTCATTCTGTTGACTGATGATGGTGACATTGTCAATAAAATATTACGTTCGAGTAACAATCACGAAAAAGAATATATTGTCGCTGTAGACAAACCCATTTCTCAAACATTTATTAAACACATGTCCAATGGGGTGCCAATTTTAGACACAATCACAAAGCCATGTAAAGTTCAAAAACTCAGTCGAAATAGCTTTAAAATTATTTTGACACAAGGACTTAACAGACAAATTAGACGTATGTGTGAATACCTTGGTTATGAGGTAGAAACACTGCAACGTGTGCGCATCATGAACATTCATTTGAAAAGTGCTGTTGGAAGCTACCGTAATTTAACTTCTGAAGAATTGAATACGCTAAATAAGGCCTTAAAATCTTCAAAAAAAACATGGTAAAACATAAAAAAATATCCCCTTTTCATTTGGCGATCCCTGTATGGAATCTTGACGAATGTAGATTTTTTTACAGAGAAATTCTTGGGTGTAAGGAAGGGCGAAGCAGTACACATTGGACTGATTTTGATTTATTTGGGCATCAATTAGTACTGCATTATAAGCCGAAATCTACTGAGCAAATTCATGCTAATGAGGTAGACGGAAAACAAGTTCCCGTACCTCATTTTGGAGTTGTATTACCTTGGGGTGAATTTCATGAATTTTCAAAACATCTTCGAGCGAAAGGCGTACAATTTGTCATTGAACCCTATATCCGGTTTGAAGGTGGGGTTGGTGAACAAGCAACTTTATTTTTCCTAGACCCCTCAGGGAATGCTTTAGAGTTCAAGGCGTTTAAAGATCCGCAACAACTCTTCGCTAAATAATCCTTTTTTTAAGGTCTTTTTCGCTCGCATGCAAGCAGTGTATTTTTCAGCAACATGGCAATGGTCATTGGGCCAACACCACCTGGTACTGGTGTGATGTGACTGGCTTTTCGGGAAACACTTTCAAAATCTACGTCACCAGCAATTCTGTATCCTCGCTTTTTAGAATCGTCCGGCACACGTGTTATCCCCACATCTATGACAACAGCATCTTTTTTGACCATATCGGCTGTCAAAAATTCTGGGATCCCTAGTGCAGCAATCACTATATCGGCTTCTTTAGTTAAGGCCGCTAAGTTGGTCGTTCGGCTGTGTGCAATGGTAACTGTTGCGTTTCCAGCGGGACGTTTTTGACTCATCAAAATACTCATTGGTCGACCGACAATATGGCTTCGACCGATCACAACAACGTGTTTCCCTGAAGTTGGAATTTCATAACGCTCCAAAAGCTCCATTATTCCAAATGGTGTAGCAGAGATAAACGTTGGTAAATCTAAGGTTAGACGACCTACATTCATGGGGTGAAATCCATCTACATCTTTGTCGGGGTCTACGGCCATCAATACGTTTTGTTCATCAATATGCTTTGGTAAGGGTAGCTGTACAATAAATCCGTCTATTTCAGGATTGTTGTTTAACTGCTGAATTTGATTAAGTAGTTCATCTTCAGAGGTTTCTTCTGGTAACTCAATGAGTGTAGATTCGAACCCTACAAGCTGACAGGCCTTAACTTTGGCGCCAACGTAAGTCATACTAGCACCATTGGTTCCGACTAAAACAGCAGCCAAATGTGGCGCACGCTTGTTATGTTGTTTCATTACAGAAACTTGAGTTGCTATTTCTTCCTTGATTTTGGCGCTTGTTTGTTTTCCGTCAAGTAATATCATATTGAATTGTATGGCTGCCTTATCTTGGCATATTTTTCATCATTTGCATCATGTTTCGGCCTTTACCGCCTTGCATCATTTTCATCATCTTACTCATTTGGTTGAATTGCTTCATGAGTTTATTGACTTCTTGAACTGAAGTCCCAGAGCCAGTCCCAATGCGTTTTTTGCGGCTCGCATTGATGATTGAGGGGTTAGAGCGCTCTTTGGGAGTCATGGAATGGATAATGGCTTCAATGTGCTTGAATGCATCATCGTCGATGTCTACATCTTTCATCATTTTGCCCATGCCTGGTATCATGCCCATGAGGTCTTTCATATTCCCCATTTTCTTGATTTGTTGAATTTGCGTCAAGAAATCATCGAAACCAAATTGATTTTTGGCAATTTTCTTCTGGATTTTTCGTGCTTCTTGTTCGTCAAATTGTTCTTGAGCACGTTCAACCAAAGACACCACATCACCCATGCCCAAAATTCGATCGGCCATACGTGCTGGATAAAACACATCGATGGCTTCCATTTTTTCACCTGTACCAATAAATTTGATAGGTTTATTAACGACCGATTTTATTGAAATAGCGGCTCCACCTCGTGTATCTCCGTCTAATTTTGTTAGGATAACTCCATCAAAATTTAATATATCGTTAAACGCTTTAGCGGTATTCACAGCGTCTTGACCAGTCATCGCATCAACAACAAATAAAGTCTCTTGTGGTGTAACGGCTTTATGGATGTTGGCAATTTCGGTCATCATCTCTTGATCTACTGCCAATCGCCCTGCAGTATCTATAATGACCACATTACATCCTTTGGATTTGGCCTCTGCAATACCTGCTTTGGCTATGGCAACGGGGTCATTGTTTTCAGGGTCACTGTACACCTCTGCACCTACTTGCTCACCTACAATGTGCAATTGATCGATGGCTGCTGGACGGTATACATCACAAGCTACCAGCATGGGCATTTTGGATTTCTTTGTCTTGAGGAATTGTGCTAATTTTCCTGAAAATGTTGTCTTACCTGATCCTTGTAACCCAGACATCAAAATGACAGATGGTGTAGCAGAAAGATTGATGCCCTCTGCATCGCCGCCCATGAGTTCTGTGAGTTCATCTTTTACAATTTTGACCATCAATTGGCCTGGTTGCAAAGTCGTAAGTACATTTTGCCCAAGTGCTTTTTCCTTAACACTATTGGTGAACTCTTTAGCGATTTTATAATTGACATCAGCATCGAGCAAAGCACGGCGAACTTCTTTGAGCGTTTCTGCAACATTGATCTCGGTGATGCTTCCATGTCCTTTGAGGACGTGGAGTGCTTTATCTAATTTTTCACTTAAACTATTAAACATTGGGCATAAAAATTTAAGCTACAAAAATAGCGAATTATTTTATTTTTTTGTGCTAAATAAGATGTTAAACCGTGAATAAAATTCAGCGTTTTTATAAAATTGACTAAGGAGTAGAACTTGAAACTTGAAGTAATTTTCCGTTGTAAAACTTTTGACCTGTTTTTGAAAATTCAAAAATATATGTAGCCATTTCGATGGGTGTTGTGGGGGCTTTATACCCAGGAAATGCTTCTGCCAACATCTCTGTTTGTACAGCACCGAGTGCTAAAACATTGAATGAGGGCCCTTTTTCTTTGTATTCTTCAGCCAATAACTCGGTAAGAGTGATTACAGCACCTTTACTTGAACTGTAAGCCGATAATCCTGCAAATTTCATCGATCCTTGTACACCTCCCATAGAACTTATGGTGACTACATGCCCATTTGAGGGGATGAAAGGCAAAACTCGTCTTGTGAGTTCGGCAACTCCAAAAACGTTGGTGCCATAAACCTGTTGAAATTCATCAAAAGTTGTTTCTGCAAAGGGCTTATTGATAATCGAACCCGCATTATTGATGAGTATGTCTACATGAGTCCATTCTTTTTCAATAAACGCTTCTACACGATTGTAATCCTCAGGATTGTTTAAATCAAAAGACAGTGCTGTAATGTTTTCATAGTTCAGATTAGATACTGGTTTTGCATTTCGCGAAAGTGCCAAAACAGCATATCCTGCTTTTGAAAAGAGATGCACAAGTTCAAAACCTATACCACGACTAGTTCCTGTAATGATAACTGTTTTTGTGGGTTTCATAACGCAAATGTATTGTTTACAACGAAGATACTAAACTACAATTAAACAGTAGGTTTAAAAATTTGATTCAGACGAATTTTAGATAAATAAAACAAAAGAACCAACAAGAGGATCATAAATACTTCAAACCAAAACACATAGTAGGGCCATTCTCCTATAACTAAAGGATTTTTTACTTGGGGTGGCTCGGCAAGGTACATGTAATTACCACCAACATAAAAATTGAAAGGCATCACAATAGCCAATAGAATATTAAGATTTATAAACGTTTTCAATATTGATTTTTTGGAAAGTTCCATACCGCAATTTTGCAACATATAAATAGGCATAACCAAAATAATAGAATGGCGTACATAATACTCTACATACGCAAATTGACTGCCGTCATAGCTGTTCATTTGAGGTGTCAGCATGGACATAACTCCTCCAATAATTCCAGTGTAAAATACAAAATCGAAAAGAGCTTGCTTCCGTTTTAAAAATGGCAATACAGCACATATGATTCCAGAGATACCACAAAGATGAAGCGGCAAATCGGCAGCAATGTCCCAATCTCCAGCAAGGTAGCTCCTAAATGGGCTGTAAATAGTAGAAAATACCAAAATAGCGCCCATAAAGTACAAAACGGAGGTGTTCTGCTTTTTGTTCAAAAAACGCCCTACAACAAGAGTAACCAGCATAAGCGCAAGTGCTATTAGGTTGTTGCGTACCCATTCATCAGACATTAATTGTATGATGTAATTGGGGTATTTTGCATTCAAAATATGTATCAATTGATGTTGGTTTTGGTTAATTCTTGTCGCTGCTTATAAAGTTGAAAATATAAGTGGCTAGTTCAAAGATATTATTATTTTTGTAATTCCAAAACGGGTCATTAACTCAGTTGGTTCAGAGTGTTACCTTGACAGGGTAGAAGTCACTGGTTCGAATCCAGTATGACCCACATGAACGGAATGAATTCAAACTTTTGATATTTGTTCCGTTTTTTTGTGCTAGAAAGAGAAGTTGATGTTGATGATACCTAAATCACCAATCCCAGAGCTTACTATTGAGTTACTGTTGTCAATTGGACTATTGTCATTGTCCTTGATGGTCAATAATTTTAAGAAAAGTCCTGGCTCTGTTGAAATCGAAAAGCGATCACTAATGACATACTCTGCCCTAAAAAAGGGAATGAGTGTTGCTTCATAATATGTTCGTTCTGACTGAAGATTGTCTGTATAGTTTAAGGCCAAATCTACACCGTAATAGAAAATCCATTTTTTTGAAGTATTGAAAGCAACATCGAGCCCAGGCTTGACACCTAAAGCAAATTCATTTTCGGTTTCCTGGAAATATTTCAAGCCAATACGTAAGTGCTTATTTTCTTTTATTTGTCTGCGATATCCTAAGTTGTAGGCACTAGCATTAGAAGAAAACAAGGCCGGAATAATGTCATCTGCATTTAAGTAAATTTGATTTTTCTGATTTTGAGCATTGAGAAAAGTAGTGCATAACAGAATATAAATACAAACCTTATTCATCCTCTAAGCGATCAATAAATCGAGCAAAAATCCCTTCCAAGGTCTGAATAAAGACATCGCCGTCTTCACCAATGCCTGAGAAATTTTCAACATTGACTACTGTTCCATCAATAAAAACCATGTTCAAATAATAATCTTCATCGGCATCCTCTCGAATTTCGATTTCACCAAGTAAAATATTATCATTAAAAACTTCAACGTCTATAAAGTTATTAAGTTGTATAACCGTAGGATCATCAATTGCAAATAAATATTCTGCATCAATATCAATTTCTATACTCATGCTGTTTGTAGTGATGCTTGCATTGATGAAATCAATATCCGTATCTTCTAAATTCTCATAATCTGTAGATAACAATTTGACCGTCCCTTGAAACTGAGTGACGCAACCAGAACCATTACTAAGTGCGTATGACAATCTAAAGTTATCATCTGCCAATTTATCGATTGCAAACTCATGTGTAAATGGATTCATGTATATATTAAAGTCTACATCATTTGGTATAGGTATCTCGCCAGACATACTATAATCTACGT
This sequence comes from Flavobacteriaceae bacterium, assembly GCA_029238515.1. GTDB lineage: Bacteria > Bacteroidota > Bacteroidia > Flavobacteriales > Flavobacteriaceae > UBA3537. Next base: position 26,480 of record JAQWFW010000033.1, read on the forward strand.
TAACAACATTTATTGCAAACATCGTTTGATTGTTGTGTGACATATCTAATGCTAAAGATGTAGGAATATAAATTGGATCCTCTACATTCATTAATTCCTCCGTAACTCCAGAGAGAGTAATAGAAGTATCGTTTGATGTGGAGTTTGTAAAGAGCGGAAAAACCATTTTCATCTCAGAGTTTGAACTTGAAGTTGACCAATTTTGAGTTTGAGCGTTATAAGAGTATGTTCCAAAATAATTAGCAACATTGAATGGTTCATCTGGATATTCAGAATCGATAAGCGGTTGATAATTTGGGATGTCTTCTATTGCTTCAATCATAATTTCATGAAAATCATTAGTATCATCATCTACATTATCATAAATATCGATAAGCAAATTAGAAAAATCACCTGTCTCAAGCGCTTCAAGGCAGTCCATCAGTGTGTCAATACCATTTTCAACAACAACTTGATCTTCTTCAGCAGTGTTTTCTGAAGTTTCAGTAAATTCAGATGCTTCCGCAGGTTCGTCTTGACATGTAATCAAGACGCCAAAAATTAAGAGATAAAAATATTTTTTCATGATTTATAGAATATTTAATCAAAAATAATAAAAATATATTGAAGATTATACCAAATCCAAAATATGTTCCAAAGCCATTCCCCTAGATCCTTTTATAAGAATCATTGCTTCTTCAATGGGATGGCTTTCAAGATATTGCTGAATGTCTTCTAAAGCTTTAAAAAACATAATTTCAGGGTAGTTTTGAGAGTGCTCAAAAAAATGATTTCCTACCAAATAAAGCTTTGAAAAATCTAAACTTTTTGCCAAATCTATGACGGATTGATGTTCAGCATAGCTTTGTTCTCCTAATTCGAACATATCGCCTAAAATCACAATTTTTTGGATTCCTTCCATCATTTTTAAATTCTGTAGAGCTGCTTCCACACTAGACGGATTGGCATTGTAAGCATCTAAAATAATGGTATTGGAGTTTTGCTTTATGATTTGAGATCTATTGTTTTTGGGGACGTAAGATTCAATCCCTTTTTTTATTGATTTGAGATCGACATCAAAGTGTAAACCTATTGCAATTGCTGCAGCTGTATTTGTAAAATTATACCGCCCAAGAAGTTGGGTGTGTATAAGTGTGTTGTTTGCTTCTATACCAAGAAATGGGGTTTCTTTTTGAAGTGATATGCTATAGTCTGATGTCTTTGTACATGAAAAAGTTTTTACAATTTGATAATCACCCACTTGTTTTACTTGCTTTTCATCATCTATATTTAAAAAAATTAGCCCTTGTTTTTGTTTTAAATAATTGTAAAGTTCACTCTTTCCCTCAACGACACCCTCTTCACTACCAAAGCCCTCCAAGTGTGCTTTACCAAAATTTGTAATGTAACCAAAGTCAGGGCTAGCAATTTTACAAAGTAGTGCAATTTCACCAATATGATTTGCACCCATTTCTACAATTCCAATTTCGGTAGATTCGTCCATTTGAAGCAAGGTTAAAGGCACACCAATATGGTTGTTTAAATTCCCTAAAGTAGCTTGTGTTTTGTAGCGTTGCTTTAAAACTGAATAGATGAGTTCTTTTGTTGTAGTTTTACCATTACTCCCTGTGAGTGCAACAATGGGTATGTTTAGATAATTTCGGTGGTAATTAGCCAAGTCTTGAAGTGTTTGCAACACATCATCAACCAAAATAAAACGTTCGTCATTGAATTCTTGAACCTCATCAATAACACTGTACGATGCGCCAGAATCTAGGGCTTTATGAGCAAAAGTATTGGCATTAAAACGATCGCCTTTTAATGCAAAAAAAAGAGTGCCTGAAGGCAGTGTACGAGTATCTGTGGACACGCTTTTTGCCTGTAAAAACAACTGATGCAAATCTTCAATTTTCATAACTTAAAAGTACAAAAAAAGTCCCAACATAATGATTAGGACTTTGTTCGAATCGTAAGATTTATTTTAATTTTTTTTCTTTTTGTTTTTTGACTTGGAACCTACTCGAGACATTGCGCATCTAAATCCGATAAAGTCTGTCGCCATATCTTCTGGATAGAATCGGCGTTGTGCTGGATCTAGCCAGTATTCGCGATCTTTCCATGAACCCCCTTTGTACACACGAACTTTGTCATTAATTAATGTTGTTCTGGTGTTGGATTTGTCGTACTCTCTGTTCAATGTACCGTCTTGATTTGTTTCAACCAAATGTTTTGGTGAATCATACATTTTTCGTGTAATATCTTCTGATGCCGCTTCTTCACCTTCTTCAAAATCATCAAAATATCTTGAAGATTGCTTATCACCATCTCTAAAGTTCCTGTTGTCACTAGAGTCGAAGTTTGTTCTTAGATAAGTTTCATTTTCGTCTACTGCAACTTGCACCAATTGACCAGGAAGTGTTTTGGCTACAACTTTACCATTAGATAATGTATCAAATTCAATATCATCAATACCAACAACTTTTACACTTCCATCTTCTGAAATGGCATTTTTGGTATAAACATTACCTCTGTAATAAGCAAAATCGCTAAATTCATCATCTACAATTGGTCGGTATACATCAGCGACCCATTCGGCAACATTTCCAGCCATGTCATAAATACCAAAGTCGTTTGGATCATAAGACATCACTTCGTTGGTAATATCAGCACCATCGTCAGACCATCCAGCAATACCGCCATAGTCACCCTTTCCTTGTTTGAAGTTGGCCAATTGATCGCCTTTTATTTTACGTTCTCCTGTTCTAGTGTATTGGCCATCCCATGGGTATTTTTTACGTCCACGGTATAAATTGTACTCTCTTAAATCTGTAAGTCCGAGTGCTGCATATTCCCACTCCGCTTCTGTTGGAAGTCTATAGCTTATTTGAATAGCTCCAGTTTCGCGAGTAGCATAGCTGACCAATGAATCTGTCCGTTTGTTACCTCTACCTCCTAAGTGCACACCCAAAGTGTCTTTATAAGTTTCCGTGGGTGCGTTGACATAAGTATTGATGTTAAAGTTGTTTGTGGCAGTTACTGATTCTCCAGGAACATGCGATCCCTTTTCTAGGTATCCTTCTTTTTGAAGCCCCATTTCTGCTACACGGTCCGAACGCCATTTGGCATATTCATTGGCTTGTAGCCAACTTACGCCCACTACAGGGTAATTACCATAAGCAGGATGACGTAAATAATTTTCTACTAAAATTTCACTGTATCCAAGACGATTTCTCCAAACCAAGGTGTCTGGAAGTGCTCCGTTATAAATGGCTGTAAATGCAGGATTGTCCGGTGGATATACACGCTTTACCCAATCCAAATACTCCAAATACATCATATTGGTAACTTCGGTTTCGTCCATGTAAAAGGATTGTACATGTTGCTGATTTGGGCTATTGTTCCAATCGTGCATCACATCGTCTTGAACTTTACCCATGGTAAATGTACCACCTTCAACAAACACCAAGCCCGGTGCGGTTTCTTGCTCTTTAAACTTTGTATTGTACTGAAAACCACCTTCTTTGGCATTAATTTGCCAACCTGTGCCTCGAGAGGAGTTTCCATATTTTGATGATTTATTACATGCTGTAACTGATATTGATACAGCAACAATAAATAACAATTTTGATATCTTAATATATTTCATACTCAATTTAAATTAAAAAGGGCTCCTAAAATTTGGATTTGCAATATAATAATTATGAATTGGTTTGCAATAATTTTTTAGGGCGTTTCTCTAATTTTTTTATGTGTTAAACACTTTAGTTTTTTAGAATAACGACTTTTTTAATGGTTTATTATTGTAATTTTGAATTTAGAGTTAAAAAATCATAATATTTGAGAACTTCAGTCGTTTGGTGTATATGAGAAATATTTCGTTGTGGTTGATTACATTTTTTGGGGTATTCCTGTGCAATGCTCAGTCTCAACGCTTTGAACTCAATTGGAATTCATCAAAAGTTTTTTCTACAGGAAATACTCAAATTGAGTTACCTCATTTTGATGCAGAAAACTATAATTTTTCTCAAGAAAATGGCATTACCTATGCTGCGCAATGGAAAGCAGGGTTTGAAATCAATACAAAAAATGCATCCATAACCGCTTTAGAAACTGAAGCCGTGTCGCTTTCTGAGCTGAAAGACCTCAAGCTTTTATCAATTCCAGAGGGCTTACAATTTAAAGTCTCCAACAGCAAAAACCGAGGCGAATTAATCAACACTATTGAAATAAGTGCTCTGTTTAAAGATAATGGTGTCCTAAAAAAAGTGAAACGCTTTACCGTTACTTACAATAAAGCGCTGTTCCAAAGATCTATGTCTTCACAATCTCAAGTGCAAAACTCAGTCCTAAAAACAGGTCAGTGGTATCGATTCCAAATAGACACTACTGGCGTTTATATTCTAAATAAAAACTTTTTCAATGCGCTTGGAGTCAATACAAACACGCTTAACCCGAAAAATGTAAAAATCTATGGCCATGGAGGCAAATCCCTACCCCTAATAAATAACCAAACTGTTGCTTATGATTTAATTGAAAATGCAGTTCAATTTGTTGGTGAGGAAGATGGTGTTTTTAATAATAGTGATTATTTGTTGTTCTACGCAATTGGCCCAAAATCCTTCAATCAAGAAAACAATTCACACATCAATCCATACAGTAATAAAGCGTACTATTATGTTCAAATCAGCAACGGAAATGGATTGCGCATGAATTCTGCTAACTCACCAACGGGAAATGCAGATGCAACATTTTCAACATTTCATGATTATAAATTTGTTGAAAGTGATGAATATAATATTGGACAAATGGGGCGACGTTGGTTCGGCCACCGTTTTTATTTTGAAAACGCGAGAACATTCACTTTTAATTTCCCAAACCTTGTGACGCAAAACCCTTTAAAATTAAAAGTTTTAGCAGCTGCAGTTGCCGAATCCAATACAACTCTAGAAGTTAAAGCCAATGGAACTGTAATTGATAATTTTTCGTTCAATGCTGTAGATAACGGAATTTTGGCAACAGAAGATGTTTTCAATGGCAACATCAACAGCAGTTCCGATGTGGTAACCATCGACTTATACTACAACAACAATGGCAACCCATCGGCTATGGGGTATTTGGATTATATTTCAATTGAAGCCGAACGCACACTTAGATCTTTGGGGCGACAATTTCAATTCAAACACAATGATACACCAACATTAAGTGGGATTGGAGAATTTACAATTTCTAATGCCTCTGGCATTTCGGAAGTTTGGGATGTTACAGACCCTTATAACCCAAAATACTACAAAAATTCCGATGCTGCGGCAGAATTTAGTTTCAAAACAACTTTGGGTACAGAAAAGATTTTTCATTCCATAGAATCATCAGACTTATACACTCCTACTCTTGTGGCCAACAAGTTTGTTGGCAATCAAGATTTGAAAGGTACTATTTTCTTAAATCAGCAACAGCAGTTTGAAGATATCGATTACCTTATCATAACCCCCCGCTTTTTACAAAATCAGGCCGAACAACTAGCAACTATAAACAGAGCGAAAAATAATCTCAATGTAAAAGTGGTGACTTTGGAACCCATTTACCAAGAGTTTAGTTCAGGAATGCAGGATATTGCAGGGGTTAGGAATTTTGTTAAATATGTGTACGACAACGCCAGTAATACAAACAATCGCTTAAAATACCTTTGCTTGTTTGGTGATGCCTCTTTTGATTACAAAAACAGGATTTCGAACAACACAAACATAGTACCTTCTTGGTATTCAATCAATAGTTTTAGTTTGACAAACTCATTCATTTCAGACGATTTTTATGGAATGATGGACGACAATGAAGGGGCGATGAGCAATTCCGATAAATTGGATATTGCCGTTGGCAGGATATTAGCGGAAACTCCTCCACGGGCTCAAGATATGGTGAATAAAATCAAATCCTATTACAGCAAGGAGGCTTTTGGAAACTGGCGCAATAATTTTTTATTGATATCTGATGACATCGATAAATTGAGCGATAAAACGTTGCAAGTAACCACAGATTTCGTTGCAGATGATGTAAGACAAGCCAAACCCTTTTTGAATGTGAAAAAAATTCATGCTGATGCTTATCTGCAAGAAACTTCATCTGGTGGAGATCGATATCCGCAAGTAAACGATGCGATTTTTGATGCCTTGGAAGTAGGTGCTATTGCAGTAAATTACTTTGGTCATGGTGGCAAAGATGGCTTGGCAATTGAGCGAATTTTTGACAAAATAAACGCACAAGAACTCAAAAATCCAAATAAGCTAAACTGTTTTGTAACCCTAACATGCGAGTATACAAAATTTGATAATCCCTTACGTACTACAGCTGGTGAATTCCTTTATTGGAACAAAAATGGAGGCGCTATTAGTCTGATTTCAACTACGCGTCAGATATTCATTTCTGTAGGAGTGCAATTTACCACCACTTTAAGTCAATATTTATTCGATTACAACAATGCACAAAATATTAGTATGGCAGAAGCGCTGCGGCTTACAAAAAACAATCCTGGAGTCACTAACAATTCGCAACGAAGACTGGTATTCTTCATTGGCGATCCCGCTATGAAATTGCCACTTGCCGCACCAGATATTATTGTCACAAAACTTAATGACGAAGACATTGCAACCACCACACAAGAACTTCAAGCACTAAGTGCCGCAAAAATTGAGGGGTATGTAGCTGACGAACAAGGTGCTATTTTAAGTAACTATTCGGGTACGCTTACAGCTACAATTTTTGACAAAAACATTCAAAGGTCTACTCTTGGTAATGATGGAACTTCAGAAAATGGGCAATTGATTATAATGGACTTTGAAACCATGGGTGAAGTTATCTTTAGAGGTCAAGCATCTGTAGAAAATGGTGTTTTTGAAATTAATTTTATTGTACCAAAAGACATTTCTATCCCTGTAGGAAATGGAAAAATCAGTTTATACTCAAAAACAGAAAACCCTTTGACCGATCAACGTGGTTATAATTTTGACATAAAAATTGGTGGTGTGAACTTAAATGCACCAGAGGACAATATAGGCCCAACCATTCAACTTTTTATGAATGATGAAAACTTTGTTTCGGGTGGAATTACTAATGAAAACCCAACGCTTTTAGTAAAATTATTTGACGAAAATGGCATTAATACCGCCAGTGGTGTTGGCCATGATATTGTTGCTACACTCGATGGCGATGAAACCAATCCTTTTATTTTGAATGATTTTTACGTGACAGATCCTGACACATACAAAAGCGGAAGTCTGAGCTATCCTTTAAGAGATTTAAGCCCAGGTTTGCATACACTTATGCTCAAAGCTTGGGATGTTTACAATAATGCATCCACTAAAGAAATTCAATTTGTGGTATTCGATCAAAATCAAAGTTTAGAACTAAAAAATGTACTCAACTACCCTAATCCATTCATCAATTACACAGAATTTTGGTTCAACCACAATAGTTCGGACGTTTTGAACGTTTCTATACAAATCTTTACGGTTTCAGGAAAGTTGATTAAAACCATAAACACGCAAACCAATACTGGCAGTGGCGTCAGTTCATTGTCGAGAGATATCACTTGGGACGGTACCGACGATTTTGGTAACAAAGTGGGTAAAGGTGTTTATGTCTACAAGCTAAATGTGAAATCACCAGCTACAGGACGAGCAGCCGAAAAAATTGAAAAACTTGTTATCCTTTAAGAAAAACTTATATTTGTGATTAAACCAAAAATAAAATGTTAGAATTTATTACACCAACAACAAAAAATATGCGGATTTTTAGCGCAATAATTACTTTAATATTATCAACTTCGGTTTTTGGACAAACCACCATTATTCCAAATCAAGATTCGAGAGTCATCACAACAGGAGTACCATTTTTACTTATTGCCTCTGACGCACGAGCAGCCGGATTAGGGGATATGGGGGTAGCCACTTCAGTTGATGCCCATGCACAACAATGGAACCCTTCCAAATATGCATTTTCTGAAGCAAAATCAGGGGTAGCCATCAGCTATACACCTTACCTCAGCAAATTGGTCAATGATATTTTTCTTGGAAACGTTACTTATTTCAACAGAATAAGTGAACGAAGTGCTTTTGCCGCAAGTTTTAAATATTTCTCTCTTGGTGAAATAGAATTGCGTGCAGACGAGTTTTCAGAAGCCCTCATTGAGCAACCTAACGAACTTACCCTTGATGCATCTTATGCCTTACGTCTTTCTGATCAATTTTCTATGGCTGTTGCTTTACGCTATATCCGTTCAGATTTAAAAATTCAAGCTGTAGATGCCAACGCAAAGTCTGCAAATTCATTTGGCGTAGATATCGCAGGATATTACCAGAGTGAAGAAGTGGCATACAGCGATTTTAATGGCCGCTGGCGCGCTGGCTTTGCCCTTCAAAATCTTGGTCCAAAACTCAAATATGACGATGCAGGACGCGAAAACTTTTTACCTACAAATCTAAGACTTGGTGGTGGATTCGATTTTATATTTGACTCCTACAACAAAGTTAGTGTCACAGCAGAAGTGACAAAACTCCTAGTGCCAACACCTCCTGTTTATGGAACAGAATACAATTACACAGACAATAATGGTAATGGAGTTTATGACCCTGAAAATGGCACTACCGCAGCAGACACAGACACTCGCGGCTCTATCGTAAATAGTAACGTGATTATTGATGGTCAAGATCCTGATGTTAGTTTTATCAAGGGTATTTTCCAATCTTTTGGAGATGCTCCAGGTGGTTTTAGCGAAGAATTAGACGAGTTTACTTGGGCCTTAAGTGCAGAATATTTGTATCAAGACTCATTTGCTTTACGTGCTGGATATTTTAACGAAAATGAACTAAAAGGCGCACGAAAATTCTTCTCCATTGGCGCTGGATTTAAATATTCTACAATTGATATAGACCTCTCTTATTTGTTTTCAGCAGCCAAAGTGCAAAGTCCTTTAGAAAATACTTTACGTTTTTCGTTGGCTTTCAATTTTGGTGATGGTGAATACGTTGAATACTAATCATGAAAAAACTTCAAATAGCGTGTGACATCAATGTTTTTGAAACATTGGATGAATTGCCCAAGCATGTACAAAAATTAATGCTCAAGGCACAACAAGCTCGAGCAAATGCTCATGCACCATACTCACACTTTTTGGTTGGCGCTGCACTAGAGCTCAGCAATGGGAAAATTATCACTGGCAACAATCAAGAGAATGCTGCATATCCATCTGGATTATGTGCAGAACGCACCGCTATATTTTATGCTCATGCACAATTCCCAAAAGAAGACATTGTACGCATGGCCATTACAGCGGGATCAAAAAATAAAGAAGCCACAACGCCCATACCGCCATGTGGCGGTTGCCGTCAAGCTTTGGTTGAATATGAACAAATTCAGAACAAGTCTATCGAACTTTATTTTATGGGTACCAAAGGAGAAATCGCCTATTCAAAATCTATAGAAAACATACTTCCTTGGGTTTTTGACAAAAAAGCACTGTAAAAATTAATAAAAAATTTACGCCTTCCTTTTTTAGGTTAAGTAGCAATGTATTACTTTTGCAGAAATGATACTAACATCACTGTAATCTCATGCAAGAAATAACCAAAGAAACCTACCTCGACTGGTACGAAAATATGTTCTTTTGGCGAAAGTTTGAAGACAAACTCGCGGCAGTCTATATTCAACAAAAAGTTAGAGGGTTTTTACACCTCTACAATGGTCAAGAAGCTGTTTTGGCAGGCGCACTTCATGCAATGGATCTTTCCAAAGACAAAATGATTACGGCCTATAGAAATCACGTTCAACCTATTGGGATGGGTGTTGATCCTCGTCGTGTCATGGCAGAACTTTATGGAAAAGCAACTGGAACCTCTCAAGGTTTAGGGGGCTCAATGCATATTTTCTCTAAAGAACATGGATTTTATGGCGGTCACGGTATTGTAGGAGGGCAAATTCCACTAGGAGCAGGAATGGCTTTTGGAGACAAATACAACGAAACAGGAGGAGTAACATTGTGCTATTTTGGTGATGGTGCTGCACGACAAGGGTCTCTCCACGAAACATTCAACATGGCAATGAACTGGAAATTACCTGTCGTCTTTGTTTGTGAAAATAACGGATACGCTATGGGAACTTCTGTAGAACGTACCGCAAACCATACAGACATATGGAAACTTGGCTTAGGATACGAAATGCCTTGTGGACCAGTAGATGGAATGAACCCCATAAAAGTCGCCGAAGCTTTTGATGAAGCAATTCAACGCGCAAGACGTGGTGATGGACCAACATTTCTTGAAATGAAAACCTACCGCTACAGAGGGCATTCTATGAGTGATGCACAACATTATAGAACCAAAGATGAGGTCAAAGAATACCAAAAAATTGATCCAATCACTCAAGTAAAAAACGTCATTTTGGAAAATAATTACGCTACAGAAGAAGAAATTAAAGAAATTGATAAGCGTGTAAAAGGACTGGTAGCCGAATGCGAAAAATTTGCAGAAGAATCTCCTTTCCCAAAAAAAAGTTTGATGTACGACGCCGTATACGAACAAGAAGATTACCCATTTTTAGAACATAAAGTATAGATTATGGCAATAGTAGTAAACATGCCACGGCTAAGCGATACCATGGAAGAAGGTACTGTAGCAAGCTGGCTAAAAAATGTAGGCGATCGAATCGAAGAAGGTGATATTCTAGCCGAAATCGAAACAGACAAAGCCACTATGGAATTTGAATCCTTCAATGAAGGAACACTTCTACACATTGGTGTTCAAGAAGGTGAAACCACTAAAGTTGATGAACTACTAGCTATAATTGGCGAAGAAGGCGAGGATATTTCTGCACTTTTGAATGGAACATCTGCACCAGAGGAAGCCATGGAAGAAACTACAGAAATTGCTGAAGAATCAATAGAAGAAAAAGAAACTACAACTGCTGCAACAGCCGAACTTCCAGAAGGGGTTATCGTTGTAACTATGCCACGACTAAGCGATACCATGGAAGAAGGTACCGTGGCCAGTTGGTTGAAAAATGTAGGCGATTTTGTTGAAGAAGGCGATATTTTAGCTGAAATTGAAACCGACAAAGCTACTATGGAGTTTGAATCTTTCAATGAAGGAACACTCCTCTACACAGGACTTAATGTTGGCGATACGGCCAAAGTAGATGATCTTCTTGCTATCATTGGCCCAGAAGGGACCGACATAAGTGGAGTGGCTGAAAACTTTGTTGCAGCTGCACCAAAAACTGAACAAGAAGAAGAAAAAACGATTGAACAGACTGTAGAAACTCCAAAACCTACACCAACTGTTGAAAAAACAGCAGAAACTCCAAAAATAGAAACAACAGTGCCTGTTCCAACAACAAACAACGGAAAAATATACATCTCTCCTTTGGCGCGTAAAATTGCGGAGGAAAAAAATATTCCACTACACCAAATTCAAGGTAGTGGCGAAAATGGACGTATCATCAAACGCGATGTGGAATTTTATACCCCATCTGCTTCGACTGCCGCAGCGCCAATTGCGAAATTTGTAGCCACTGGGCAAGAAGATTTTGATGAAATCAACCACTCGCAAATGCGAAAAGTCATCGCAAAACGTTTAGGAGAATCCAAGTTCTCAGCTCCGCACTATTATTTGGCAGTAGAATTTGATATGGACAATGCTATTGCATTCCGCCAACAATTCAATTCTATTCCAGATACCAAAATATCATTCAATGACATCGTTGTTAAGGCCTGTGCTTTAGCACTTCGCCAGCATCCACAAGTGAATTCACAATGGTTTGATGACCGCATGAAACTCAACAACCATGTACACATAGGCGTAGCTGTAGCTGTAGAAGATGGCCTTGTAGTCCCTGTTGTAAAGTTTGCCAACGAGCAGACACTACCACAAATTGGATCGGCAGTAAGAGACTTTGCAGGACGTGCACGAAACAAAAAACTAACACCTCAAGAAATGGAAGGCAGCACCTTTACCATTTCTAACTTAGGGATGTTTGGGATAGAAAGTTTTACGTCCATTATCAATCAGCCTAACTCAGCAATACTGTCTGTTGGATCAATTGTTCAAAAACCAGTTGTGAAAAATGGACAAATTGTCGTAGGCAATACCATGAAACTCACACTTGCATGTGACCACAGAACTGTAGATGGCGCAACTGGAGCAGCATTTCTTCAAACCTTAAAAGGATTTATTGAAAATCCAGTTACTATGTTAGTTTAAAACATTTACATAATTTTTAAAAAAGCCTGTTTTTAGAAAGCAGGCTTTTTTTATTATCTTTATATTTTTCTTATAAAACCATGACCAAAGGACTACTTATTTTCTTTATTGTATTGATTATTATTTCAATAATTCACTTTATTTCACTTCGTATGATTCGGGTGGCTGAAGAAAAAAAATGAAATACAGAAAGGTATTTTGGTATTTTTATGGATTTCTTTTTGCCATTAGTGGATTTGTAAATATGTTCCCTTTAGAAGAATTTAAGCTATTTGCCTTTATTCAATTCCTTTGTGGGATAACGGTATTTGTTCTAAATTATTTGGGGAAAATTGAAACAAAAAACCCCACTTAAAAGTGAGGTTTTTTCTGTG
>JAQWFW010000043.1 GCA_029238515.1 Flavobacteriaceae bacterium
CACACGCACAATTTTGTCGCACGAGGGTGTAATGTTGAAAAAACATCTTGCTGGTGGAGTGAAAAAAGGCGCTTTAACGGAAGAACAAGCAGAAGAAAAATTCCAAGCTTGGGTAACTGAAAAGCAAGCCAAAATTGACGCCAAGAAATCGGATCTCCAAAAAGCTAAAGACGCCGAAGCTGCAAAAGCATTTGCTGCAGAAAAAGCGGCTAACGAAGCACGTATTGCTGCTGCTGCACCAGTTGTAGAAGAAGCGACTGAAGATACTGCCGAAGAAACAACAGAAGCGTCTAACGAAGAAGAATAAAACATTTATTTTTTATATCTTTAAAACCTGACTTTCGTCAGGTTTTTTTATGAACTTTTATGAAAAAAGAAGATTGTTTTTACCTCGGAAAAATCGTAAAAAAGTACAGCTTTAAAGGAGAATTGCTGATGAAACTTGATACCGATCAGCCCGAGATTTACGAACACCTTGATGCTTTATTTTTGGACATCAACAACAGTTTGATTCCCTATTTTATTGAAAGATCACAACTCCACAAATCCGATTTGTTGCGCATAAAATTTGAAGATGTATCATCTGAAAGTGCCGCAGAAGAATTACTCAAAAAAGAGGTCTATCTGCCCCTAGACTTATTGCCAGAACTTGAAGGCAATGCATTTTATTACCACGAAATTATTGGTTTTCACGTCGTTGATGAAAATTTTGGCTCAGTTGGACTCATTTCAGGGGTTAATGACAGTACCGCTCAAGTCCTTTTAGAAATAGATCGAAACGGCAAAGAAATCCTTATTCCTTTGAACGATGACATCATCCGCGTTGTAGACCGCAACAAAAAAACGGTGACGGTCGCTACGCCACCAGGACTCATTGATTTGTACCTCGAATAATGGCCTTGGAAGCATTTCAATTCAAACAATTTAGTATCGCACACGATCGGTGTGCAATGAAAGTAGGTACAGATGCTGTTTTACTTGGTGCTTGGGCTTCTGTAGACCATCGGCCAAATGCAATTTTGGATATTGGTGCAGGATCGGGGATTTTGGCCCTTATGCTTGCGCAACGCAGTGCTGCAGAACTCATTGATGCGCTTGAAATTGATGCCTCAGCTTATGAGCAATGTGTGGCCAATTTTGAACAATCACCGTGGGGCGATCGTTTGTTTTGCTACCACGCTAGTTTGGAAGAATTTACAGAAGAAATCGAAGACAAATACGATCTTATTGTATCGAATCCTCCATTTTACACCAACCATTTTGATACGCAAAACGATGCCCGAAATAGAGCGCGTTTTGAACACGCTATGCCCTTTAAGCACCTTATCGCTTCGGTTGATAAATTACTGTTTGACGACGGTCAATTTTGTGTTATTGTCCCCTACAGTGCAGAAAAAACGTTTTGTAGTTTGGCCAAAGAGCAAGGGCTTTTTTGCCATAATATATTGCATGTTCGTGGCGAAAAACAAGGAGAAATCAAACGTTGCCTGATGGCCTTTTCATTTCAAAATCGACAAACGGACCGCCAAGAAATGTATCTTGAAGATGGCCGCCACAGCTATAGTGAGGCCTACAAAAGCATGACAAAAGAATTTTATTTAAAATTCTAAACTAAATAAATTTATAAGTAAATTTGTTGTGTAGAAAATTGATTTATAGTTGTTTTTTCTATGAAATGATTACATAAAAAACTTTTTGTATGAAACCAGACCTCTTTGAAGCCCCCGACTATTACAATTTAGACGATTTATTTAGCGAAGAACACAAGCTTGTTCGTGATGCTGCTCGAGAATGGGTTAAGCGAGATGTCTCCCCCATTATTGAAACCTATGCGCAAAAAGCGGAATTTCCAAAACAAATTATCGGAGGATTAGCAGAAATTGGTGCCTTTGGACCCTATATCCCAGAAACTTATGGCGGTGCAGGTCTAGATCAAATTTCTTATGGATTAATCATGCAAGAAATTGAACGTGGAGACTCCGGTGTAAGAAGTACAGCTTCTGTGCAATCTTCTTTGGTGATGTATCCAATTTGGAAGTATGGCAACGAAGATCAACGTCAAAAATATTTACCAAAACTCGCCTCAGGAACATTCATGGGTGCTTTTGGACTCACCGAACCCAATCACGGAAGTAATCCTGGTGGCATGACCACAAACTACAAAGATATGGGCGACCATTACTTGCTGAATGGTGCAAAACTATGGATTTCTAATGCGCCTTTTTGCGATGTTGCAGTCGTATGGGCCAAAAATGAAGAAGGCCGTATTCATGGGCTTATTGTCGAACGTGGTATGGAAGGATTTTCTACACCAGAAACTCACAACAAATGGTCGTTAAGAGCCAGTGCAACGGGTGAGCTTATTTTTCAAGATGTGAAAGTGCCTAAAGAGAATTTACTGCCCAACAAATCTGGTTTGGGTGCACCTCTAGGGTGCTTAGATTCAGCACGTTATGGCATTGCATGGGGTGCTATTGGTGCAGCAATGGACTGCTACGATACGGCTTTGCGTTATGCTAAAGAACGTGTTCAGTTTGGAAAACCTATTGCTGGATTTCAACTGCAACAGAAAAAATTAGCCGAAATGATTACTGAAATCACCAAAGCACAATTGTTGGCCTTTCGATTAGGTCAACTAAAAAATGAAGACAAAGCCACCTCGGCACAAATTTCGATGGCCAAAAGGAATAATGTAGATATGGCCTTAAAGGTTGCTCGTGAAGCGCGACAGATTTTGGGTGGTATGGGGATCACAGGCGAATACAGTATTATGCGCCACATGATGAACCTTGAAAGCGTAGTCACCTACGAAGGAACACATGATATTCATTTGCTCATCACAGGGCTTGATATTACTGGACTCAATGCATTTAAATAAAAAACTTCTTTACCTGTTAATAGGCAAAATATTACTGCTCAGCATCACTGCTTTGAGCTGTAACCAAAAAGCCGAAGTTCCGTATGTGGAACCCTACAACGCTATTGGCGATGACGAAGACGAAGAAGAAGAAGAAGAAGAAGAAGAAACGACTGCACGCACATTCAAGCTTTTGGCTCTTGGCGACAGCTATACCATTGGGCAAAGTGTATGTACAAGTTGCCGTTTTCCAGAACAACTCAAAGACAGTTTAATCAACAATTTTAATAATCAAGATACTTTTTCTCTAGAGATTATTGCACAAACTGGATGGACTACGACCAACTTAAAATCTGCTATTGCAAGTACAAATTTACCCTCAGATTTTGACCTTGTAACCCTTTTGATTGGGGTAAATAATCAGTACCAAAACAAACCTTTTTCGTTGTATGAAACAGAATTTATAGAGCTTGTGGATACTGCCATTGCATTGGTTGGTGGTGAATCCTCAAGACTGATTGTGGTATCTATTCCAGATTATACCTATACCCCTTTTGGACAAAATACAAATCCTGAAACTATTTCTGCGGCGTTAGAAACGTATAACAATTATGCTCAAGATTATTGTACTGCCAATGGATTGTCTTATGTCTACATTACAGACATTACACAAGAAGGACTTAATAATCCTGATTTGGTTGCAACAGATAATCTTCACCCCTCTACTTTGGCATACACCAAATTTGTTAAGCGCATACTCCCTTTTGCGATAGAAAAAATTGAATAAATTTACTCTTCAGGTGCCAATTTAATTTCCAAACCTTCCAGTTCGGGTAAAATTTGAATTTGACATCCCAATCGGCTGTTCGGTTGTACATGAAGTGCTTCGCTCAGCATGGCTTCTTCATCATCCGACTTTTCTGGTAATTCGTGTGTACTTTGGATATAGCACTGACAAGATGCACACATGGCCATGCCTCCACACACACCAATCGTGCCCTCCGGTGCAAGTTCATACATCCGCACAATTTCCATAAGGTTGAGGGCCATGTCGGTAGGCGCCTCTACTGTGTGGGCTTTACCCAATCGATCAGTGATTTTTATATGAATATCTGATGAGGACATTAATCTATCGATTTTACAACACTTTTGGGCGCTTCTTTGCGTGAACCATCAAAACCGTCTACACCAGTAACTGTGGTATATTTAAGGATCAAACGCTTCCCCGGATTGATGATTTTATAAGCAGCTTGACACATGAGTGTGGCCTCATGAAAACCACACAAAATAAGTTTCAATTTCCCTGGATATGTATTGACATCACCTATGGCAAAAATCCCTGGAATGTTTGTTTGATAATCCAAAGCATTGTTGACCTTGATGGCATTTTTTTCAATCTCAAGTCCCCAATTGGCAATTGGCCCTAGTTTAGGGGATAACCCAAACAATGGGATAAACGCATCTGTTTCTATACGTTGTGGTGCTTCATCCGCTTTTGTAACTTCTATGGCTTCGAGATGGTTGGCACCAAAAAGACCTGTAACTTCGGCAGGGGTAATCAAATTGATGAGCCCTTTGTCTTTTAGTTCTTGAACTTTTTCTACAGAATCCAATGCGCCTCTAAATTCTGTTCTTCTGTGAATTAGTGTAACTTCTTTGGCAACGTCACTTAAAAAAATTGACCAGTCCAACGCAGAATCACCACCACCTGCAATAACCACTCGTTTATCGCGATAAACTTCGGGATCTTTAATCATATAGGCAACGCCTTTATCTTCAAAATTTGAAATATTATCCAAAAGTGGTTTTCGCGGTTCGAAACTACCCAATCCACCAGCAATGGCCACCACAGGAGCGCAATGTTGAGTCCCTTTGTTTGTGGTGACTAGAAAAGTCCCGTCGGTTTGTTTTTCAATAGTTTCGGCGCGTTCGCCCAATGTGAATCCAGGTTCAAATTGTTTGGATTGCTCCAATAATTTTTCTGTGAGTTCACCTGCTAAAATTTCCGGATAAGCAGGAATATCATAAATGGGTTTTTTGGGGTAAATTTCCGAACACTGTCCTCCGGGCTGAGGCAAAGCATCTATAAGATGACATTTAAGCTTGAGCAATCCCGCTTCAAAAACAGTAAACAGCCCTGTTGGGCCTGCACCGATAATGAGTATATCAGTTTTGATCATCCTATGCTTCAATATTGATTACAGATTGAATTTGAGGTGCATATTTTTTAATGGTCATTTCTACACCAGATTTTAAGGTCATTTGATTGACACTGCACGAAGAGCATGCGCCAATGAGTTGAACTTTGACCACCTCATCATTTTCTATGGCAATGAGGTTAATATTCCCTCCATCATTTTGAAGAAATGGACGAATTTCATCCAGTGCTTTCTCTACATTTTTTTGCAATTCTTCTGAATTCATAATCGTTTTAATTTTATTTTTTTACGGCGCTACAACCAGCCATTGTGGTAATTTTTATAGCTTCTGTAGGCGGTAAATTTTTGTTGCGTTTGACCACTTCCTGAACCACATTTTGCGTAATCTCTCTAAATGAGGATTCCAAAGGCGTATTGGACTGCATCGCAGCTGGACGACCAAAATCTCCTGCTTCACGAATGCTTTGAATAATTGGAATCTCTCCTAAAAATGGAACTTCCAAATCCGTTGCAAGATGTCTTGCGCCTTGCTGTCCAAAAATATAATATTTATGGTTTGGCAATTCTTCAGGTACAAAATAGGCCATATTTTCTATAATTCCGAGTACCGGTACGTTGATACTATTTTGCTGAAACATGGCTACACCCTTTTTTGCATCGGCAAGGGCAACATTTTGTGGAGTACTGACAACCACAGCTCCAGTAATGGGTAAAGACTGCATGATACTCAAGTGAATGTCTCCTGTTCCTGGAGGCAAATCAATGAGTAAAAAATCTAATTCGCCCCAAGCGGCATCAAAAATCATTTGGTTGAGTGCTTTGGCGGCCATAGGTCCACGCCACACCACTGCTTGATTGGGCTTTGTAAAAAATCCTATAGATAATATCTTGACACCGTAATTTTCAACAGGTTGCATTTTAGAAGCACCATTGACTTGTACGGCCAATGGGCGTTCTAGCGCAACATCAAACATCAAAGGAATGGATGGCCCATAAATATCGGCATCCAACACCCCTACTTTGAAACCCATTTTGGCCAATGTTACGGCCATATTAGAAGTAACTGTAGACTTGCCTACACCTCCTTTTCCTGAAGCAATGGCGATGATGTGCTTGATGCCAGGAATTGGCTTTCCTTTTATTTCATTTTTAGGTGTAGAAGTCGCTTCGACTTTTACATTGACTTGAATTTTGGCCTTTGGATAAACCAATTCATGAATGGTTTTCATGATGTCTACTTCGGTACGCTTTTTGGCTTGAAGACTGGGGTTCGATATCGTAAGATCTACAATAACCTCATCATTAAACACCACAATATTCTTAACTGCCTGACTCTCAATCATATTTTTACCTTCACCAGGAACGGTTAAGGTTTTAAGCGCAGTTTCTATGTCTTTTTTTGTAAATTTCAAGGTAGATAATTTAGACTTATTCTAAAGTGCAAATATACGCTTGATTTGTTAAAAAAGCTAAAGTTCTTTGGTAGGATCCCAAAAAACAGCTTCAAAGTTTTGGATTTGGTTATTTTTTACCTCAATCCCTTCACTTTCTAAGTGTTGTTGCATAAGGTTGATGCCTTGAAAATGGTGTTTGCCCGTAAGTAACCCTTTTCTATTGACAACTCGATGAGCAGGCACATCTTTTTCATGCGATGCCGTCATGGCATAGCCAACAGCTCTAGCGCTTCGAGGTGAAGCCAAATAGGCAGCAATTGCACCATATGAAGTGACTCGACCATATGGAATTTGACGTGCTACAGCGTAGCATTGCTCAAAAAAATTTAAAGCTTTTGGCATGTTAATTTCCGCTAACAAGATTGATTAAAGTCACTATCGCAACCAACAATGTAATGATTCCGATGGTATAGTTCATATTTTTTGGGCTTGCTAATTTGGTGTTTTTTAGGGTATCAAAAAATAAAATATAGATGTACAAAGCCATAAATGTACCCATCACTGCGCCTGAAACATAAGTTCCTATGGTTGTAGCTTCCAAATTCATCCATTTGAACGACAAAAGGGTAGTAACTACATAGGCCTGAAATGGAATGGGAAAAACATTAAGGGCAGACATGAACATCCCCTGAAAAAAACGACTTTGTTTGCTTTTTATGGAATGCTCCAGTTGTATATTCGTTGATTTTGCCGTGCTGAAAAAATAAGCCGAAACCAACAAAAAAATGACAAACGCCACACGTTTTAAAATCACTGTAACTTCGGGGTGCAAACTAAGGTATTTTGCAAAAATAACTGCTATATAAACCTGAACAGAAACAACTATACACACCCCAAAAGAAAAAATAAAACTTCTGTTGTGGCCTTCCTTTAAACTGATTTTAGCTGCGGACACATTCAGCAAACCAGGTGGAATAACCCCAATAAATGAAATCAAAAGACTAATAAAAAAGATAAGTGTATTGTTCAAATTTTAGTTGATTTTGAATCTAATATAGGTAATTGCTTTGTTTTGTTCCAAATACGTTTGTTCATAAAACGTCTGAATGGCCGTCACTTCTTCTGGACTTCCTTCTTGATGATAAACATAGTGGTTGGCATATTGCACCTCATGCCCTTGACCATGTAAAAGCCCAAGGGTGTAGCCATGCATAAACTCGCTATCTGTTTTGAGATGAACAACGCCAGTATCGCTCAAGATATGTTTGTAACGTTTCAAAAAAGCATCGTTGGTGAGGCGGTGCTTGGTACGTTTGTATTTGATTTGAGGATCGGGAAACGTAATCCAAATTTCATCAACTTCGTTTTCAGCAAATAGGTGTTCTATAAGTTCGATTTGTGCGCGTATAAATGCTGCGTTAGGCATTTGGTCTTCAACAGCTGTTTTGGCTCCTCGCCAAAAACGTGCCCCTTTGATGTCGATGCCAATAAAATTTTTGTTGGGATAACGCTTGGCCAGACCTACAGTGTATTCGCCTTTACCACAGCCCAATTCTAAAACCAATGGATTTTTGTTCTTAAAGAATTCTGTACGCCATTTACCTTTCAATGGAAATTCGGCGTCTGCAAGTTCTTCTCGCTTGGGCTGAATCACATTGTGAAATGTTTCGTTTTCTCGAAATCTTTTAAGTTTATTTTTGCTTCCCACAAGTCATAATTTTCAGCAAAAATAGGGAAATTACCCAGAAGTTATTCTTGTTTTTGAAGGGTAAATGAAAACTCACTTCCTATGCCGTACTTGCTTTCTATAAAGATTTTTTCGTCGTGTGCTTCAACAATATGTTTTACAATGGCGAGTCCAAGACCCGATCCGCCTTCACTGCGTGCTCCACTTTTATCTACTCTATAAAACCGCTCAAAAAGACGTGGAATATGTTCTTGCTCTATACCTTCGCCATTGTCGGTAATGCGCACCACAACTTTATCTTTGTTTAAAGATTCGACACTGACTTCGGTAGTTCCATTGGTATGGCCGTATTTTATGGAATTGACCAGAAGATTGGTAAGCACTTGCTGAATACGCTCCATATCGGCAAAAACATATACTGGCGTGTTAGAAAATTCATCCAAAGCGAGTGTAATTTTTTTCTTTTTGGCTTTCATTTCCAATTGATCAAAAACATTGGCAATCAATTCTAAAATGTTGAAGTTAGTTTTTTCCAATTTCGCATCACCAAATTCAATCTTAGTGATCATATCCAAATCTTTAACAATGTAAATTAAGCGATCGACACCCTTGTCGGCTCTTTTTAAATACTTTTTCAAAACTTCAGGATCTTCCATCGCACCATCCAAAAGGGTAGAAATATATCCTTGAACTGTAAATAATGGCGTTTTGAGCTCATGGGCTACATTACCCACAAACTCCTTTCGGAATTCCTCCCGCGCACGAAAAGACTCCAACTCCATTTTTTTCAGTCGTGTGTACTTGTTAAGTTCTTTGGATAAAAAATCCAAATCTGTAGAAATAGGCACGCTATTGACTGGCCCTGTTTCAGATTCTAAAAAGATGACATCCTTATAAATTTTTTCAATTCTTTTGAAGATATAACGATCGACGCGGTATTGAATCAGAATAAAAGACAGTACAAAACAAAAGAGTGAACT
>JAQWFW010000008.1 GCA_029238515.1 Flavobacteriaceae bacterium
GGGATGCCGCAAATGACTAATACGCGGTGGCGAGAGAACCTTCAAATCACCTTTGATTTGGGGCTAAACCACTTGTCGAGTTATGCTCTTACGGTAGAGCCAAAAACAGCTTTAGAACATTTTATAAAAACAGACCAACACCCCCCCATGGATGATGCTGTGGCGGCCGCACATTTTCAAATTTTAGTAGATGAAACAGCCAAAGCGGGGTTTACTCATTATGAAGTATGTAGTTTTGGTAAACCGGGCTATTTTTCCAAACACAACAGTAGTTATTGGTTGGGGAAACCTTATCTCGGTCTTGGCCCATCAGCGCATTCTTTTGATGGTAAAAAGCGATCTTGGAACATTTCCAACAATAAAAAATACATCAATGCCTTGGCCAATGATAATTTGCCACTAACATCAGAAATTCTAACTCCAGAAAATTGTTTTAACGAATATTTGATGACCGGACTACGCACCATTTGGGGTGTTTCATTAGATCGTATCGAAAAAGAATATGGAACAGCTTTTCAAACACAACTTCTAAAAAATGCTCAAAAACATTTTGATGCCAAAACGCTGATTTTAGATCAAAATCATTTAAAAACAACCCAAAAAGGAAAATTTTTGTGTGATGGTATTGCTTCAGATTTATTTATGCTGTAAATTTTTATTAAATTTAGTGAAATCTTCATTTTATGAAAGCCATTATCCATGCCAACAGCAGAACGTACACTATTTTTGTGGACCAACCAATTGATATTTCAATTCCATTACGAGCAAGCAAAGACAATGTGAATGCATGGTATTTGCCACCACCAAAAATTTTTCCAGCAACCATAAAAAATTGGACAGGTAGCATCAAAAGTGGTGCTTCGGTCAATTTTAATTCTATTGAATTTAACCCTCATGCACACGGCACGCATACCGAATGTGTTGGGCATATTACAGAAGAAGTACACAGCATCAATACATGTTTGAAACAGTTTTTGTTTGTAACAGAAGTGATTACGGTTGTTCCCGAAAAAAAAGGGGAAGATTTGATTATTTCTGAAAAACAATTGCGCTATGCTATAGGCAACAAAAAACGCGAAGCTGTTGTGATCCGTACATTGCCAAACACCAAAGACAAACTTAATCGGCAGTATGCCCACTCTAATCCGCCTTTTCTTTCGCAAGCAGCAGCAATTTATTTAAGAAATAAAGGGATCAAGCATTTGTTGGTGGATCTGCCCAGTGTAGATAAGGAAAAAGATGATGGGCAGTTATTGGCACACAAGGCCTTTTGGGATGTAGATGGTGATGTACGCATGGATGCAACTATTACAGAACTCATTTATGTTCCCAATTCGGTTAGTGATGGAAAATATATTTTAAATTTACTCATTGCACCGTTCCAAAATGATGCCTCTCCGAGTAAACCAGTATTGTATAAACTTCACGATTAAAATAACCCAATGACCATTGAAGACATTCGCTCATTTTGTTTAAATAAACAAAAAACAACAGAGGAATTTCCTTTTGATGAGGATACTTTGGTGTTCAAAGTTTTAGGCAAAATATTCGCACTTTGTCCTTTGAAGCAATGGGAGGAAGGCGCGCCTTCAATTACCTTGAAGTGTGCTCCAGAATATGCAGAACAACTCAGAGTAGAGTACAACTGTATTGTACCTGGATTTCATGCCAACAAAAAACATTGGAACACCATACAATTGAATACCAATGAGTTAGCTCCAGATTTTTTATTGGAATTGATCACGCACAGCTATGAAATGGTCATAAAAAACATGACTAAAAAACAACGCGCACAATTCAATACAGTGTTCTAAATTTCTGTGGTGAGATATTTATAACTGCTCTAAACTGTCGATTAAAGTTTGAGATGTTATTATAGCCAGTTCTTCGCGCAATTTCCGAAATGCTCATTTCTTTTTTTTCTCTAAGCAACGCACAAGCATGTTCTATTCTAATCGTTTTTAAAAACTCAAAATAGGTTTTATTGGTTCTTTTTTTGAAGTACTTACAAAATGCATTTTTTGTCATCACAGCCACATCAGAAACATCTTTTAGCGTTATTTTATCGCTGTAATTTTTCATCGTATACTCCAATACTTTTCGCATTCGTTCACCTTCATTGGCGGAGTATTTTTTTTCACTAATAAACGATGAAAGACAATCAAATTTCGCAGTCGAAATTTCACTTAAAAGAGTCAAAAAAATAACTACTTGATTAAGTTTTGAAGCGTTTTTGAATGCTTCAAATAAATGCGCAATCTCTGTTCTCGAAGATTTTAATCTTATCCCCCTGGGTATTTTTTCAAACAAGGGTGTCAATTCTTCTAAGGCAACAGTATTGAAAAAATCGATTCCAAATGAAGAAGAGGTAAAAAAAATTGATTCCATAACGACAGAGGGGAGGTACTCCTTTGTTGATTTGAATACATGAGGAACATAACTCCCAATGACAAAAACATCACCTGTACAAAACGTTTTTATCCAGAATTGTCTTTAAATCCTGATGAAACCTCTAAAGCAAAGTTTGGTTATAGACCGCTTTCGCCAGATGGCATGCCTTATATTGGACGTTCATATTTTTTTAAAAACCTTACTATTGCAACAGGCCATGCCATGATTGGGTGGACACTTGGCCCAGGCACTGGAAAATTAGTTTCTGAACTTATTTTGAATCAAAAAGCGTCCGTAGATTTAGCTCCTTATAATCCAAACAGAACATTCGGATAAGTTATTTTTGTTGCTTTAAATCCACAAAATACTTGTAAAACAACGGAATGGTCTCAATACCTTTAAGGTAATTAAAAACGCCGTAATGCTCATTAGGAGAATGAATTGCATCGCTGTTGAGTCCAAACCCCATCAGAATCGTTTTGCTTTTTAATGTTTCCTCAAAAAGAGCAACAATAGGAATACTTCCTCCACCTCGTTGTGGAATGGGGTTTTTGCCAAAAGTATCAAAATATGCTTTTGATGCAGCTTGATAGCCAATATTGTCGATAGGTGTTACATATCCTTGTCCACCATGGTGTGGAGTGACTTTTACGCGAACGCCTTTTGGTGCGATAGATTCAAAATGTGTTTTGAAAAGTGCTGTAATTTCGTGATGGTCTTGATGAGGAACCAGTCGCATAGAAATCTTAGCATAAGCTTTACTGGCAATCACTGTTTTGGCGCCTTCACCAGTATAGCCACCCCAAATACCATTCACATCAAGGGTCGGGCGAATAGAATTCCGTTCATTAGTACTGTAACCATTTTCACCATATACCGCATCAATTTCTAGTGCTTTTTTATAATTTTCTAAAGAAAAAGGGGCTTCGGCCATGGCTGCACGTTCTTCTTTCGATAATTCTTCTACTTTATCATAAAATCCAGGAATGGTAATACGATTATTCTCGTCGTGCAAAGACGCAATCATTTTAGATAAAACATTGATTGGGTTTGCGACAGCACCACCATAAATTCCAGAGTGTAAATCACGATTTGGTCCTGTAACTTCAACTTCTACATAACTTAGACCTCGTAGTCCAGTAGTAATGGAGGGTGTGTCTTTAGAAATCATGCCTGTATCTGAAATAAGAATAACATCATTGCTGAGTTTTTCGGCATGTGCTTTGACAAAAGTGGCTAAATTTTCACTTCCTACTTCTTCTTCCCCTTCAATCATGAATTTGACATTGCAAGGCAGTTGATCTGTAGAGGTCATAAATTCTAATGCCTTGACGTGCATATACATTTGACCCTTGTCATCACATGCACCACGCGCAAAAATAGCGCCTTCAGGGTGTAATTCTGTTTTTTTGATGATGGGTTCAAAAGGAGGTGAGTCCCAAAGTTCGATGGGGTCTGCAGGTTGAACATCATAATGCCCATAAACCAATACTGTGGGTAATTTAGGATCAATTAATTTTTCGCCATAAACAATAGGGTATCCTTCTGTTTCGCAAAGTTCAACGTGCTCACAACCTGCATTTTCTAAACTTTTTGCTACAAATTTTGCTGTATCAATAACCTCTTTTTTATAAGTCGAATCCGCACTTACAGAAGGAATTTTCAACAATTCAAAGAGCTCATTAAGAAATCGATCTTTGTGTGTTTCAACATAAGTTTTTAGCGCTTTCATGGGTTTTTGTTTTTTTTCAAAATTACGAAATGCCATCAAATAAATTTCTATTCTTCAGTTTGAATTTATAAACTATTGTTTATATTTGCGTCCCTATATTTTGGGATTGCGCGGGCGTGGTGGAATTGGTAGACACGCTAGACTTAGGATCTAGTGCCGCGAGGTGTGAGAGTTCGAGTCTCTCCGCCCGCACTGCAAAAAAAAGCTTCTCAGTTTTGAGAAGCTTTTTATATTTTTGGTCAATGGAACATTACGATGTGTTGGTTGTAGGTGGAGGCGCTGCAGGATTCTTTGCGGCGATTAATACAGCCGAACAAAACCCGGCTTTAAGCATTGCTATTTTGGAGCGTGGAAATGCTGTACTTTCTAAGGTGAAAATTTCAGGGGGAGGCCGTTGCAATGTAACTCATGCAGAGTTTGTCCCCAACGAATTAGCGAGCTATTATCCTAGAGGAGAAAAAGAACTTAAAGGGCCTTTTCACTCATTCATGACAGGGGATACAATGGCGTGGTTCGAGGAGCGCGGTGTTCCACTTAAGATTGAAGAAGATGGCCGCATTTTTCCAACGTCTAATTCCTCACAATCCATCATAGATTGTTTTTTGGCACAAGCTCAAAAATTTGGTGTTGAGGTTAAAAAAAATCATGCTGTTCGGACTATAGAACAGGGACTACATTCATGGAATTTAGAAACGACAAATGGCTCTTTTTCTTGTCACAAATTATTGATTGCTACAGGGAGTAATCCAAAGATTTGGCGTTTAATGGAAGCCCTAGGTCATACTATTATGCCTGCTGTGCCATCACTTTTTACTTTTGATATCGATGACCCACGCATCAAAGATATTCCTGGAGTTGTTGCAAACGATGTTTCTGTAGAAGTGCTAGGCACATCTTTGTTTTCTGAAGGGCCATTGTTGGTCACTCATTCGGGATTGAGTGCTCCATCAATTTTAAAATTGTCTGCTTTTGGCGCTATAGAGCTAGCTCAATTGAATTATACATTTAAAATCAAAATTAATTTTATTCAACAGGATGCTATTTCTTGTATGCAAATTTTGATGAAAAATAAATTTGAGATGTCCAAAAAATACATGCGCAACACACCTCTTTTTGAACTTCCGAAGAGATTGTGGGTAAAGTTAATTGAATCCTCAGAAATTGATGACACATTGCGTTGGGCAGACCTTAATAAAGTGCAACTACATGCTTTGGTACATCAGCTCACAAGCGCTGTTTTTCAGGTTAGTGGGAAAAGTACGTTCAAAGAAGAATTTGTCACAGCCGGCGGTATAGATCTCAAAGAAATCAATTTTAAAACCTATGAAAGTAAGCGGTTTAAAAATCTTTTTTTTGCCGGTGAAATCATTAATGTTGACGGTGTAACGGGTGGATTTAATTTTCAAAATGCATGGACCGGAGCGTATTTGGCTGCACAAGAATTAAGTAAATGACAAAAAAAACAAATCGAAGTTAGTATCTTTGTTTAAGAAGATTGCCATTTTATGCATGTAGAAGAATTTATTCCAAATACCCCACAAAAAAAGATCGGCGAAGGTTCGGTCGGATTTACCTCACCAAGTAACATTGCATTGGTAAAATATTGGGGTAAAAAACCCCATCAGATTCCGGCAAACCCTTCAATAAGCTTTACGCTAAATAATTGCAAAACAGAAACATTTTTGCGTTACACCCCAAAAACTTCTGATGGTTTTTCTTTTGAGGTTTATTTGGATGGAAAAAAACAACCAGAGTTTAGACCGAAAATAGAACAGTTTTTCGAACGGATATCGATCTATAGTCCCTTTTTAGCAAACTTTCATTTTGATATAGAAACCACAAATACATTTCCGCACAGTTCTGGAATAGCTTCGTCTGCCTCGGGGATGAGTGCCTTGGCAATGTGTATTGTTGCACTGGAGGCATTGGTTTACGAGGATTCAGATGCACAATTCTTGAAGCGAAAGGCCTCGTTTTTAGCACGCCTAGGTTCTGGAAGTGCTTGTCGTAGTATCGAAGGCGGATTCGTTGTTTGGGGCGCACATTCGTCGATTTTAGGCAGCTCAGATTTGGAAGGCGTTGCCTTTCCTTTTGAAGTGCATGAGGTTTTTAAGGACTATCAAGATGCTATTCTTTTGGTCGATAAAGGTGAAAAACAAGTGAGTAGTTCGGTAGGACACAATTTGATGCACAATCATCCATTTGCAAAAGAACGTTTTCAACAGGCACACGATCATCTCGATGCTTTGATTCCTATTCTTAAGTCTGGAGATTTGAATGCTTTTATCCATATTATAGAACGTGAAGCACTTACTCTTCATGCGATGATGATGTCCAGTGACCCTTATTTTATATTGATGAAACCCAATACATTAAAAGTCATCAATACATTATGGAGTTTTAGAAAAGAGACACAAATCCCTATCTGTTTTACATTAGATGCTGGGGCAAATGTTCATGTGTTGTATCCAAAACGATACGCTACAGAAGTTGAACAATTCATTCAAAATAAGCTGTCTGGCTATTGTCAAAATGGACAATACATTTTAGATCATGTTGGCAAAGGTGTAGAACCCATCAAAATTTAGTATATTTGAATCGTATTTTCAATAGATTACAAGCATAAATTAAATGAAAGGGCCACTTTTTTATTCTAAGATTTTACTTTTCGGCGAATACGGAATCATCAAAGATTCCAAGGGGCTTTCTATACCTTATAATTTTTATAAAGGAGCGTTAAAATCTGATCAAAATGCTACAGATGAAGCTTTGAAATCCAATACTATTTTATCGGAATATTTAGTGTATTTAAAAACATTGGATAAAGCGATTGTTGAGTTTGCTTTTGAGCAAATGGGCGAAGATATTTCCAATGGCATGTACTTCGATTCTTCCATTCCTCAAGGTTATGGTGTGGGCAGTAGCGGTGCATTGGTTGCGGCCATTTATGACAAATATGCAAAGCATAAAATTACAGTTCTTGAGAACTTGACACGTGAGAAATTATTGAAATTGAAAACTGTTTTTTCTCAAATGGAATCTTTTTTTCATGGTAAGTCTTCTGGTCTAGATCCATTGAATAGTTATTTAAGTCTTCCTATTTTGATTTCTGCCCAGGATCAGATAGAAGCGACAGGAATACCTTCGCAGAACACGACTGGAAAAGGCACTGTTTTTTTGCTGGATAGTGGTATTGTGGGCGAAACTGCTCCAATGGTACATATTTTTATGCAAAAAATGAAACAAGAAGGATTTCGAGCCATGCTCAAAGATCAATTTATAAAACACACAGATGTATGTGTTGATGCCTTTCTTGCGGGTGATGTACCAACGCTTTTTCAAAGTACCAAACAGCTTTCAAAAGTTGTTTTGAATCACTTCAAACCAATGATTCCAAGAAAATTTCATCAATTATGGGCTTCTGGAATTGAATCTAATACGTACTACCTAAAACTTTGTGGCTCAGGTGGTGGCGGTTACATCCTTGGGTTTACAGAAGATATCGAAAAAGCGCGAAAAGCACTATCGGACTACAAATTAGAAGTCGTCTATAACTTCTAAACTTTACAAATGCATTCAAATTCTAAACATACATTGCTGAAAATTTTTAGCATGTTCTCAGTCGTTCGTGGCTACAACATTGGTCTGATTATCCTTGCACAGTACCTCACTTCTGTTTTTATTTTAGCCCCCAATGTCTCTGTACTCGATGTGCTTTTAGACCCCTATTTGTTTGCTGTTGTTCTGGCTACTGTGGGTGCTGTAGCATCAGGATATATTATTAATAATTTTTACGATCAAGAAAAAGATTTAATCAATAGACCTCAAAAATTTGTTTTGGAACGCATGGTCAGTCAACAAACAAAACTTAAGCTCTATTTTATTTTGAATTTTTTAGTTTTACTTTCTGCTAGCGCCATTTCTTTTCGTGCGGTCTTGTTTTTTGTGGCTTATATTTTTGCCATATGGTTTTATTCACATAAAATAAAAAAAATGCCCCTTATTGGAAATTTGACTTCAGCATTACTTTCGATCAGTCCATTTTTTGCGATTTTTCTGTATTTCAAAAATCTCAACCAGTTGATTTATGTTTTTGGGTTTTATTTGTTTCTCATCCTGGCTACACGAGAATTGATAAAAGACCTTGAAAGTATCAAAGGTGATTTGGCGTTGGACTACAAAACAGTTCCTGTTGTTTATGGCGAACGTTTGACGAAAAGAATGATTAGCATATTGGTTTTAATTAATATCGTTGTAAGTTTATTTTTAGTTCTTGGTTTCGATCTAGGATTAATGGATTATTTCTTTTTGTATTCTATTCTAACCTTAGTTGTTGCATTGACGATGACTTGGTCAACCTCATCACAAAAACGATACAATTCCATTCACAATATCTTAAAACTGTTGATTTTTTTAGGCGTTTTAAGCATTACCTTGCTCAATCCAGAATTAATTATCAATAAGATTTTTTAACCATAGCGACATAAGATCCTATTTTATACAGTACCTTTGAAAAAAATTAATCATGTCAGCTAAAAACCGTCCTAAAAAACCTCAATCAATTGCAAAAGCACAAGAGAAATCAGGCCTTATTCGGTTGAATAAATTCATTTCAAATTCAGGCGTTTGTTCGCGTCGTGAAGCCGACATGTTTATCAGTATTGGAAATGTTACTGTGAATGGCAAGGTCGTTACAGAAATGGGTTATAAAGTCAAACCTGAAGACGATGTTCGTTTTGATGGTGCTCGAATTTTTCCAGAACAAAAAGCCTATGTTTTGTTGAATAAACCCAAAGGTTTTGCGACCACAACCAGTGAAGGTAAAGGCCGTACAGTGATGGACTTGGTTGCCAAGG
Source organism: Flavobacteriaceae bacterium (assembly GCA_029238515.1). Lineage (GTDB taxonomy): Bacteria > Bacteroidota > Bacteroidia > Flavobacteriales > Flavobacteriaceae > UBA3537. The sequence goes on from JAQWFW010000008.1 coordinate 8,980, forward strand.
CAAGTTCTTCAAACATTCGTCCCATAGGTCGTTTGGGGAGAAATTCTTTAGGACTAATCCTCTTTACTAATGACGAAAAACTGCATGCCAAATTCACCAATTCCAAAAACGGTGTTGCGCGTCTTTTTCAAATGACATTGGATAAACCTTTGAAGTTCGAACATCTGAAACAAATTCAGGAGGGATTCAAGCTTAAAGGTAAACTCATAAAAGTAGAAGCCATTAGTTATGTTGAAGGCGCAAAGAAAAACGAAATTGGTATCAAAATAAAGAACACTGGAAATACGCTTTTGCGAACAATTTTTACGCATTTTAGCTATGAAATCGAAAAACTCGATTGTGTTTCTATAGGTCCTCTCACCAAAAAAGATTTGCCCAGAGGGCATTGGAAACATCTTTCTAGTCAAGAGCTTAGTCTAATGATGATGCTTTAGCGCGGTGTTGTCTTACAACTTCAAACATCATATATCCTCCAAAAATTAAATATTCCAAGAGGATCCAGATTAGATTTTCGCTTACAACATTCTGATGGTAAGCAAAATAACTTAAAAATACGCTACCACTCCAAACCATAGCAAACCTGTATGTTGTAAAACAACTGAGTAAAACTAATGTGCAGACATACCAAGGATGCACCGTTGTAGTAATAAGAAAATAGAACGTTAGGACCCACAATGATATCTGTATAATGCTCTTTGTATCTTTATATTTCCTGCGTATAAAATAAACCAGTATCATACCCATCAGCAGAGGTGTGGTGTAGACCATATAATTGATGAGTGAAAGCCCCAAAAAATGAGCCATCAATATTTTCGCAAGACAATATATACTCGAATTAAATTCAAAATTTGTAAACCACAGACCGACTGTGTTGCTGTAATTTTTTATAAAATCAAATTCAAAAAATGGCACAAAAGCTATGATGATGCAAAGCGCAATTACGGCATAAAAGCGCATTATTTTTTTTGGTTTTAGACGATATATAAAAAGGGGGAGTAGGAGTATGGGAAGGAGTTTGGTAAGAATAGAAAAACTCATAAAAACTGCCGATTGTATGCTTTTCTGTTGTTGCAAAAACACCAGTGCAATGATAAAAAACAACAACATCAATCCTTCAAAATGAAGATTTCCTGTCAGTTCGATAATGATCAATGGATTCAGGTAGTAATAGAATATATTTCGTTCAGGTAATTTTAAGTTCTTTAATAATTTTTTCCCAAAAACAAGAATACCTATATCTGCGGACAAGATTATGATTCTAAAAACTGCAACACTTCCGGTGATAGATTTTCCGGAAATTAATGCTGCCAAAACAAAGGAGAGTTGATGTATTGGCGGATAATTTGAAAAATGTTGAGCACTGAGCGTTCCCATTCCACTGTGGAGTATTTGCATTTGTGCAAATATTGATTCGTGTGTATTGATGATGTCATTTGGACTAAACAGATAGGGGCTTAGACCATTGATCAACATTCGTCCGTCCCATATAAAGCGGTAAAAATCTTGTGACAAATTTGGGATACTGAATAAAAATACTAACCTAAAAAACAAACCTATACCCACCAAAAAAGAGGTTTGTACTGGAGTTTTTAAGATAAAATAATATGCAGCAAAAAGCAAACTGACACAAAGTCCAAGTTCTAAATGTTCGTGCCGCTCTAGGGCACATGAAAAATAAATAAAAACAAAAGTGGAAAGCGTACTCCAAAAAACAAAACTAAGGACGCTATTGTGGAGGTATCTTGACGTCATGGTCAAGCAAAATTAGGTTCTGGATTTGAGTGAATTAAAAAACACAAACCCAAATCCGATAAATAGCATAAGGTGAAATGGAAACAATCCAAAGTCACCACCTTGATCACCAACAATAAAAGCGCTGTACATTCCAAACCCAAAATAAAGCATCAAAAGACCTTCTAAGATAACATTTAAAGACGGTTTTTTACGTAAGTATTTATTGTTTTTCCAACTGTCAGAGACTGAGTTTATATTGAATTTTGGGGTCCGTACAAATTCACTTCGTTTGCCAATATGACCTTCGATAACAGCTATAGAATTGTGTAAAGAAAAGCCCATTGCAATAGAGAAAAATGTAAAAAATAAAACGATATATTGTACAAAGCTTTTTAGAGAAGATCCATGTGTTTTTTTGTACATAAACCAGTAGCAAATAAAAAATATAACTGTACTGATCACAAAGAAACTCATAACATAAAAGTAGACCTTCAGATGCGCATATTCATTTTTGATGTACAGCATCGGAATACTCAAAATCCCAACAATCAGAACATTCAAAAACATGGTACTGTTGAGTAAATGCAACATACCGTGAATTTTTGTTTTCAACGACAGGTTTTTATTTGAAAACACACGGCCTATCATTTTTCTGAAATTTTCTGCACCCCCTTTGTTCCAACGGAATTGTTGCGAACGCGCTGCACTGATTACCACGGGCAATTCTGCAGGAGTTTCTACGTGCTCTAGATATTTGAATTTCCAGTTTTTCAGTTGTGCACGGTAGCTTAAATCTAGGTCTTCGGTAAGTGTGTCGCCTTCCCAATTTCCAGCATCAAGAATACACTCTTTTCGCCATATCCCTGCTGTTCCGTTAAAGTTGATAAAATGACCTTTTGCATTTCTTCCTACTTGCTCTAGAGTAAAGTGTGCGTCGAGCGCAAATGCTTGTACTCTAGTAAGTATAGAATAATCTCTGTTGATGTGTCCCCAACGAGTTTGAACAACACCAATTTGTTCATCTTTAAAATAGGGGATGGTGCGCTTCAGCCAATCAGATTTTGGTAGAAAATCGGCATCAAAAATAGCGATAAACTCGCCTTTTGCTAGGATTAATCCTTCTTTAAGTGCACCCGCCTTAAATCCATTTCTATTTGCTCTACGGATGTGCTGAATATCAAATCCTTTTTCTTGTAAAAGTTTAATGTGTTTTGCTGTTGTTTCGATAGATTCATCTGTAGAATCGTCGAGCACTTGGATTTCTAATTTATCACTTGGATATTCTAGTTTTACAATATTATCCAATAAGCGCTCCATAACATAAAGTTCGTTGTATACAGGAAGCTGAATGGTGACAAAAGGGGTTTGATTGGGGTCAGATAAATCAAATTTTTCATCCTTATTGTTAGATTTGTTGGCACTCAAATAGTTGAACAATAGGTTCAATTGTGCTAGCGCATACATAAAAATAAGGACGAGCGCAGTAGAATAGACAACAATAATGATGGACTCTAAGAGCATTATTTAAAACTGTATTTAAAAATCCAGGTTAAAATTTTGATTCCCGCAAATATACTACCTTTTAGCGTACCAGACACCTTTGAGACGCCAATTCTGTTTCTATAATTTACAGGAATTTCTACATAGGTATATTTTTTCTTAAGTATTTTGAGCTGCATCTCTACCGTCCATCCATATGTTTTGTCTTCCATGTTTAGAGTTTGCAATACAGGATATTTGATGGCTCTAAATGGTCCTAAATCTGTAAATTTAGAATTAAAAAACATCTTCATTAGGCGAGTAGCAAGCCAGTTGCCAAAAATTTGTTGTGGTTGCATAGCGCCTTGTTCTCTAAGTGCACGAGTTCTGCAACCCAAGGTAAAGTCTATGTTTTCGTTTAGGATTGGCGATACAAGTTGTTCCAGTTCTTCGGGATAATCGCTATAATCACCATCTAAAAAAACTACAATATCCGTTTGGTCTTGTTGTTCTACGTAATGGAGTCCTTTTAGGCAAGCATGGCCATATCCTTTTTTGGGTTCAAAAAGAACTGTAGCACCAGCTTTTTTGGCAATTTCAGATGTAGCATCACTTGAGGCATTATCAACCACAATAATTTCTTTCACAATTTTTGGAACATCATGAATCACTTTTGCTACAGCATCGGCTTCATTGTGGGCTGGAATGATGACTCTTATGTTGGACTCTAAAGGCATCTAATGCTTGATCTTCAATTCTTGTTGTTGTGCGGGAACAATATATTCGTCAAAATACCATGCAGACCACTTTTCAAGACTTAAAAAAAGACCAACACCTAAGACCAAAATCATGGTGATGAGTAAAATCAGATTTTTTTTCTTTCGTTTAGGATCAATAGAGCATTGATTTTGTTTTTTGCGAAAGCTATATACGCCATAAATTCCGATGCATAGGGCTAAAATTTTTAGAATCCATGCGCCAACCCCTGAACTTCCGTCATCTTTATAAAAAAAGTCTGCAAATGAGATGGCATACACGCCACCCATGAGGCCAAACATAAATAAAACTGCAGGGGCCACACAACACAAAATACCAGCTATTGCTGCACTTATGGAATATTTGACACCCCATTTAACGAGGTTAGGATCTTTTTCTTGGGTCATAATATTTGTTTTTGAAATTCAAAGTTACTCAAATTGTTTTGCTTCTGAATTTGATCATAAGGATTTAATCAGTTCTTTGAACAAAGCGATCATGTTTGGTTCTGCAATTGCAGCCATTTTCATGATATCTTGAACATCTACAGGGTTGAGGTGATTTGGATCACATTCATCAGTAATTACAGAAATTGCGGCCACTTTTATCCCTAGGTGATTGGCTACAATAACCTCTGGGACTGTACTCATTCCCACAGCATCAGAGCCAATGAGTTTTAGCATTCTGTATTCTGCTCGAGTTTCTAGTTGAGGGCCATAAACACTGGTATATACACCACTGTGCAAGGTAATGTTCTTTTGTGCCGCTATAGTTTTTAACATGCTATTCATTTGTTGGTCATAAGGTCTACTCATGTCTACAAACCGTTCACCTTGAAGTTCTACGCCTTTGAATGCTAGGGGAGAACCGCCTTGAAGATTGATATGATCATCAACAAGCATGAGTTCACTTTTTTTGAAATTCAAGTTGATGGCACCTGAAGCATTTGAAACTAACAGTGTAGAAATACCCAATGCATTCATAATCCGTACAGGATACGTTACGTCTTGTGAAGAATAGCCCTCATACAAATGAAAACGGCCTTGCATCACAACAACTTTTTTGCCTTCAATTATTCCAAAAATGAGTTTTCCTTTATGAAACTCCACTGTGGCAGTTGGGAAATTTGGAATGTGGTTGTAGCTTACTTCGTTTATGATTTCAATTTCATTGATGAGTTGTCCAAGACCAGTACCTAATATAATCCCAATTTCTGGAGATTCAAATCCTTTTTCTTTTAGATAAGTTACCGTTTCATTTATAAGTTTAATCATGAATATTTAATTTTTTTAATAATTGAGGTTCTTTTTTCAGGTCTTCGTAGGTGTCGATATCATTTAAGGGTTCTAGCAAGATAACATTAAATTCATTTAAATCCGTTAAGCTATCCTCCAAAACTGAAGATGTCCCCCATTTTTTTTGTTTAAAAAGTCCTGGAATTGTAAAATTTAATCCCAATAAATAATACCCTCCATCGTGTGCAGGACCAATCACCGCATCATGGGTTTCGAGGTGAGCAAAAGCAGAGTCGATATGCTCGGTTTTCAAGCTATACACATCGCTGCCTATGATGACAACTTTTTTGTATCCCAATCCGAAGGCATATTCGAATGCTGTTTGCATTTTTGCCCCTAAATCACCTTCACTTTGTTTTGCTTTTTTGCACCTAAGTTTGGTCCATACATCCTTTTTTTCGATGAATTCGGAATAAAATACAATTTTATCAACAACACTTTTTTGCACCACGTTTGCGGTGTGTTTCATGAGGATTTTATACGTTTCTAGAGCAGCAAAATCGCCAATAGTTTTGGCCAATCGTGTTTTGACGCATCCCAATTTTGGATTTCGAGCAAATATGATAATTAAATTTTCTTGCATAAGATTATACTACACTACCCTGACAACTGCTTCCAGCACCTGCGGTACATCCATAACAATGTTGAGCGATTTGAATAGTACGGTTTTTTAGAAGTTCTTCATCAAAATCTTTGATGTGTACCATTGGGCCTTTCAGTTTCAAATTTAGCATTTGATTAAAATCACAATCATACAAAAAGCCATCCCAACCTACAGAAATAGTGTTTTTACACATCACATTGTCTACAGCTTTTGGATTAAACGCTTCAACCAGTGTGTACATATAATCCTCATAATTTTCTGAGGCCAATAAATAATCCAAAAACCGACTGATGGGTAAATTTGTAATGGCAAAAAGTTGGTGAAATTCAATCCCAAAATCATCGTATAATGCTTTTTTAAAGTCCAGTTCCAAACTGTTTTGATCGCCAGGCAAAAATGCTCCAGAAGGGTTATAGACCAAGTCTAATTTTAGATTAGACTCCTTTGTGCCATAGCCCACATTGTTTAGTTTTTTTAGTGCTTCAATGGATGCATTGAAGACTCCTTCACCTCGTTGTTGGTCTGTTTTATTTCTCGTCCAATGCGGCATAGACGAAACAACATGAATGTTATGTTTTTTGAAAAATTCTGGAAGATCATTGTATTTTTTATTGGCCATAATGATGGTCAAATTTGAGCGTACGATAAAATCATTCACCCCAATTTTGTGGGCTTCTTCTACAAACCAACGAAAATTTGGATTCATTTCAGGAGCTCCACCTGTGAGGTCCAAGGTATGTACTTTCGATTTTTTGAGGACATCCAGACATTGCTGCATGGTTGCTTTGGTCATGATTTCTTTGCGGTCGGGGCCTGCATCGACATGGCAATGCGCACACACTTGATTGCACATATACCCCAAGTTGATTTGTAAAATCTCAACCGTATTAGGTTGTAATGGGTGTGCATTTATATTTTTAAGGGTGCTTGCAAACGTTGGTAATTCATTATTTTGAAAAATTCCATTGGACAGAATATCCAACTGTCGTTGTGTGTTGGCCAATTCACTTTTGCGTTGTTTCAATGATTTTTTGAGCATACTTACATGGACAGTTTATTGTATTTATTCATCATTTGAACCCCATGTACCAATGTTGCACCACTCTCTATAGCGGCACCGGCATGAACGGCTTCCATCATTTCCTCTTTGGTAATGCCGCGTTGCAGTCCATCTTTCGTGTAGGCATCGATGCAATAGGGGCACTTGACCACATGCGCCACCGCCAATGCAATGAGCGATTTTTCGCGTGCACTAAGGGCACCTTCCTCAAAGACTTTTCCATAATAGTCAAAAAACTTTTGTCCCAATTCTTCATTCCATTCGCTAATGTTTGTAAATTTTTTTAAATCTGCCGGATCATAATAGGTTTTACTCATATAATTTGATGTTTTACTGTTATTGACTCATAAAGCTAATTATTAATTTTTGTTTTGGGTCTTATATAAAGTAAAAAATAACGAAATAAACTATACAATAACTATACATCAACCCAATTTTCTATATTTATCGAAATTATAATTCTGTTAAAATGTTCAATTATTTTTCTCATTTGTCAAACATTTTTGAATAAATCGTAATTTTATACATCTATGCTTTGTAACAACTAAAATTGTATCAAAATTGTAGTGGTCTAGATATTGAATTGCACCACACATTTTGTTAATATTACACATCATTATTGTTTTCATAAGCAATTGAAAATGAATGAATTTTATTGTACCGATTCTTGATTTTAAAGTTTTGTTTAAATGATGATTGCAGTACAAAAACCGTTTAAAAAATTAGATTGATCTAATTTCACTAACCAACCAAACTAAAAAAGACATTTTTCGGAATGTCTTTTTTTTGTTTATGTAGTTTTCGATTTTGATTAAACATTGTTTTTGAAGTACAATAATTTTCTCCATTTGTATGGTATAAATATATCGTTTTCGTAGATGGTTTTAAGAGGTATAAAATAAATTGCAGTAATCTTAAAACAAATCTATTATAAAAAAAACTACTTATTTTGTATTTTCAATCCTTTTTGGATTTGCCTCCGCTCAGAACGAAGTGACAGTAGAAACTTCTACTTCGTGGAATTCTTACGTCAATGCTTATAATGTTTCTGACGGCGCTTTTGCATTTGGTTTTGCGTACACTTTAAGTGATAATCGAGCAACTGCCACTTCTACCTCTATAACATTAGCACCAAACATCGCTATTTGGACAGCAGAAGCTAATAATACTGCTTGGTTTGATAATTCTTCTGGGGCTCAGGTGCCAGTGAAAACTATAGAAGTAAACTCGTATATTGAAAATAATGCACTTACTTCAGATGCTTTGACGTTTTCGGGTACAGTAACATCGAATGATTTAAATTCAAACCATACTTTGATTGCTTTTATTAAAGTACTTGACGGAGGATATCAACAACTAACACTGAAAACAGTTGCTCTTGGAACAGGAGATTTCAGTGTATCAGCAACTGCTGCAGAAACAGCAGCCGGTGCAATAATTCAATATGGATTTGCAATGAATTGTCTTCCTGCAGATCCAAGTGATACTACTTTAGGAAGTCTAGTTGTGGAAGCTTCAGTAACTGCGAGCACAAAAGACATTGCTTTGAATGCCGTAAAAATGTTTCCAAATCCTACCAAAAACAGTCTTCAATTTTCAAAAAATTCAAATGATCAGTTAGACATTCAAATTTTGATGTGCTTAGAAAGTCTGTTTTGCGTATGGATAATGTTCGAAATGAAGTGAATGTTTCTGAATTAAATTCAGGATTATACTTTGTACATATGTCTTTAGGCAATCAAAAAGCAACTAAAAAGTTGCTTATAAACTAACAATTCAACCCCGCCAACCAAGATAAAGACCTGCCTATTACATGCAGGTCTTTTTTAGTACCACTAATCAGTAAAAATTTTGTACCAATCGGATTATTTTTTAGTTGTATGGTTTTGGTAGTGTTCAATTGTTGCTGTTAGATTATAAATAGGATTATGTTTAAAAAACTTAAACTAATTACAAATGAAAAAAATTACATTAATATTTATTTCTATTGGTGTTTTTGCTTTTGGGCAAACCACAGTAGATTTTGAACCAGGCGGTACAGGAGCTTCATGGACGTGGACTGTAGATCAAAATTCTTCAAACCCTGCCTTAGAAATTGTGGCCAATCCCAATGCAACAGGATTAAACACTTCCGCTAGTGTTGCAAAATTTACGGCTACAGGAGCAGGAGAACCTTGGGCGCTCACATATACCGATAATGTGGGGAGCTTTACCTTTTCAGAAAACAACAGTATTGTTAAAATCAAGGTCCGTAAAGACATACCCACACCTGTAGGGCTTAAATTTGAAGATACTTCTGTACCACCACCATACCCATCTAGAATAGTTGAAGTGGCCAACACACAGGTTAATGGAGACTGGGAAGAATTGACCTTTAATTTTAGTATTGCCATTGGGGAGACCTTTAACAGGATGATTATTATTCCCGATTTTTATGATCGTTCTATAGATACCACTATTTATTTTGATGATATTTCCTTCAATTCTGGGGGTAGTGTAGTCAGCTATAACTTAGAAGATATTGATTTTGAAACCAACGGTTTTGGTGCAGATTGGGTGTGGACGGTACACCAAAACAATACAAATCCGGCACTAGAATTTGTTGCTAACCCCAACACAAGCGGAATCAACAGTACGTCAACTGTAGCTAAATTTACTTCATTAGATTTTGGTGAATCCTATGCATTGACCTTTACCGACTATATTGGTTCATTTACATTTGATCAAAACAATAAAATTGTAACGCTGATGGTCAACAAATCAGTAATCTCAGATGTAGGCATTAAGTTTGAGGTAGCAGGGACTGGAACTCATGTTCAGCTTGTAAAACCTAACACAGTTACGGATGGCAGCTGGGAACAGCTTACCTTTGATTTTAGTGCTCAAATAGGCAATACCTATAATCGACTTGTTATTATCCCAGATTTTGCGGATCGTACTCAAAATAATGTGAGTTATTTTGATCAGCTATCATTTGGTAGCACAGCAGGTCTTGACGACAACATATTTAATGCGGTTAAAATGTTCCCTAACCCCGCTAAAGATGTCGTTCAGTTTTCTATAAATGCAAATGAGCAGTTAGCTATTGAAATATTTGATGTGCTTGGGAAATCTGTCCTGCGTATTGATAACGTACAAAATGAAGTGAATGTTTCTGAATTAAATTCAGGGTTATATTTTGTTCACATCGCTTTAGGTGATCAAAAGGCAACAAAAAAATTAGTAGTGAATTAATAGTATTCCTACTCACCAACCAAAATATAAAAGGCACCATATGGTGCCTTTTTTTGTGCTTTTTGGATTGTTTTTTCTATTATTTTGAACTTTCTACGATTCCGCAATCGTTATAGATTTTTTCTTTTGTTTAGCATTTTTCGTCGATATTTTAAACAAAATGAAATATTCTAAACTTTTTTTACTTATAGAATTGTTAAAACAAACCATACAATAGCACTACATTATTGATTTTGTCGCTTGGTCTTAATTGTAAATTCCCTTTTATTAAACGTTTTCGTTTATTGATTTTACATGTTTATTAGATTAAAATTACAATATTCTTGATTATAGTCTAATTTTTTTATCTGTTGTATCAAAATTGTAGTGTTTTGTTTAACATTTTCATTTAATAATTAAACTATGTTTGGAATTATCATAAAACTTAAAAAAATTAAATATGAAAAAAATTACAATTTACATTTTAATACTAACTTGTATTATTTCACACGCACAAAACTCAGTCACTGCAGACGCTTCATCAACTTGGACTGGATATATGAATGTTTTTGACACTGCTGGTGGCTATCTGTTCGGTGAAGCCTGGGGTGTTGCTGATCTTCAAACTATTTTAGATGAAACTGCAGGAACAATAACACTTGAGCCAAACATCAATACATATAATGCTACTGATGCTTATTGGTCTGATGGTAATGGTAATGGGAATAAACTTATGGAAGCTACTACCAAGGCAGAGCCTGGTGCCACATTCAATGAAGCAGATTTGACTTTTTCAGGTTACGTAGTTTCTAATACTTTAGATGCTGGTTATACAGCAAAGTACTTTATCAAAGCTTTAGATCCTGCTAGTGGTTACGCTAATGTAATCACTCAAACCTATGATTTGCCAGAGAGTGGACCTTTTACCGTTACAGCAACTGCAGCCGAGCTTGCTGATGGACTGATTATTCAGTATGGTTTTGAGATTTATGGTCTAAATGCTAATCCTGACAATGAATCAGCTCTTGGAAGTGTTGTTATAGCAGCTGATGCGTCTGCAAGTGTAAATGACAATGTATTTAACACAGTCAAAATGTTCCCTAATCCTGCAAAAGATTATGTTCGATTCTCAACAAATTCTAATGAGAATTTGAATATTCAGATTTTTGATATGCTCGGGAAATCTGTATTGCGTGTCGATAGCGTAAAAAATGCAGTTAATGTTTCTGAATTAAATTCTGGACTATATTTCGTTCAAATGACCTTAGGGACACAAAAATCAACTAAAAAGTTAGTCATCAAATAAGTTTTTACTAACGAACCAAAATATAAAAGACCTCCAAATTGGAGGTCTTTTTTGTACTCAAGGTGGGAATCGAACCCACACTCCCGAAAGAACTGGATTTTGAATCCAGCGCGTCTACCAATTCCGCCACTTGAGCTAAATTTTGGACTGCAAATCTATAAAATTTATTCGTTATTTAAATACAAAATAGTTGGTTTTATGCTTTTACAGTTCAAATAAATTCATAAATTTGCCACTCGATAAAAATAAATATCGTAAATCACTCAAAAACAGCATAATAAAATGTCTAAGTCCATCTTACAACCCAAAATTTTTGCCTGCACCAACTCCAAAGTTCTTGGAGAACGTATTGCTAAAGCTTTTGGTGAAGATTTAGGGAATGTGATTACTTCGACATATAGCGATGGTGAATTTCAACCCTCTTACGAAGAATCCATTCGTGGCACACGCATTTTTGTCATTGCGTCAACAAACCCTGGTCCAGAGAATTTGATGGAGCTTTTATTAATGTTAGATGCGGCAAAACGTGCTTCGGCTCGTCACATAACCGCAGTGATTCCTTATTTTGGTTGGGCTCGTCAAGATCGAAAAGACAAACCCAGAGTACCAATTGCAGCAAAACTAGTCGCCAAAATGCTCGAAACAGCAGGGGCTACGCGCATCATTACCATGGATTTACACGCCGATCAAATTCAAGGATTTTTTGAAAAACCAGTAGATCATTTGTTTGCCTCTACTATATTTTTACCCTATTTAAGATCTCTTAATCTAGATAATCTAACCATTGCTTCACCAGATATGGGCGGTTCCAAAAGAGCATATGCCTACTCCAAAGCATTGGAAAGTGATGTGGTAATTTGTTACAAGCAACGCGCCAAAGCCAATGTCATTTCACACATGGAGCTTATTGGCGATGTTACCGGAAAAAACGTTGTCCTTGTCGATGACATGGTCGATACAGCAGGAACACTAACTAAAGCCGCTGACCTTATGATTGAACGCGGTGCAAAAAGCGTACGTGCCATCTGTACACACCCAATATTGTCTGGAACAGCATACCAACGTTTAGAAGATTCTAAACTAGAAGAACTCATTGTTACAGACTCAATTCCTGTAACGCAGGAGAGTCCAAAAATAAGAGTATTGTCATGTGCAGAGTTATTTGCAGATGTGATGCACAAAGTGCATCAAAATGAGTCTATAAGCTCAAAATTTATAATGTAAACACTTAAATTTAATATAAATGAAATCAATTACAATCAATGGATCGAAAAGAGAAAGCGTAGGCAAAAAAGCAACAAAGGCCTTACGTAATGCTGGACAGGTTCCTTGCGTATTATACGGAGGAGATCAGCCAGTACATTTCTCAGCAGCAGAATTGGCATTCTCTAAACTTGTATACACACCAAATGCGCATACAGTTGTGATTGCCTTAGGAGATACTTCTTAC
>JAQWFW010000020.1 GCA_029238515.1 Flavobacteriaceae bacterium
TTAAGCTTTCTTTGAAAAAGTCTACAATTATTTGGTCTTGAAAAGCATAAATTATATCTTGAAGTATTGGATGATATTTATCCATTTGATAGGCCACATATTTGAACTCTCTCAAACTTTTTTTGAGTACAGCATCTTTCACATATGGAAAATTCTGATAAATATCTAACACTAATTCTTTTGGGAGTAAATCGTCAATAAAAAAATAGCCAATAGAATGCTCAGAATCCATATAAGATGCTAGAATTTCCTTTTTGTTTGATTTTAATTGAGCTAAAATCAAGTCTGCTATTTCTGACTTGTTATAATCCATTTTTCATTGTTGGAAGTGAATGATTTAAATTTAAGACTTTTGATTCAATAAAAAAATAAAAATTGTATTTTGTGGCTAATATTTCGTTTATGATTTCAGTATTAATTCCTGTACACAATTATTTGATTACACCATTGGTCCAAAGTTTGCACAAACAATTGACAGCAGAAAAAATCGCCTTTGAAATCATTTGTTTGGATGATGCTTCAACTGATAGAAAATTTACAAAAATTAATAAAAAAATCTGTGAATTAGAAGGTGTAAAATATAATCTTCTGAAAACCAACATTGGCCGAAGTGCTATTAGAAATAAGCTTGCAAAAATAGCCCAATACGAATGGCTACTCTTTTTAGATGCTGATGTTCTCCCAAAATCAGAACTTTTTGTCAGAAATTATCTTGACGCAATAGATTCAAATTCAGAAGTTACCGTTGGTGGTTTAGATTATGTCAATGAGGAACCTGAAAGTGACAACTATTTAAGATGGAAATATGGGAGGAAACGAGAAATCAAAAGCAAAGAACAACGTCAACTACGTCCGTACATTAATCTTTTGGGGTGCAATTTTTTTATTCAGAAAAAAATTTTCAACACAATCCAATTCAATACATCGATACCAAAAAAGGCCAATGAAGACACCTTATTTTCTTATAATCTAAAAACCAACAATATTTCTATAACTCACATTGAAAATCCAGTTTATCATGATATTTCGGAAAGTAATTCCGTATTTTTAAAAAAATCTTTGGGTTATGCCGCCTCTTCCATTGGGTTTGTTCAGGAAAACTTGATGAGTGAAGATTATATGAAAATTTCGCGTCTGTATTTCAAACTGAAGCGACTAAAAATTGATTTTCTGTTTGCGTTTAACTACAAAATATTTGGTGAATTTTTAAATCAGTGTTTACAGTCCAAAAAACCATCTTTGCTTATTTTTGACTTATACAAAATAAGTTACATTTGTTATATTTTCAGAAATTAATGCCATTTTTTTCAGTTGTCATACCGCTTTATAACAAAGAAAACTACATTCAAAATACCATTGAAAGTGCTCTAAATCAAACCTTTACAGATTTTGAAATTATTGTCGTTAATGATGGGTCAACGGATGAGGGTTTAAAGGTTGCAGAGCAAATAGAAGACTCTCGAATTAAAATATTTTCAACAATTAATGGGGGGGTTTCTAGGGCAAGAAATTATGGAGTTGAAAAAGCACAATCGGATTATATTGTGTTTTTGGATGCTGATGATTATTGGTATACACAACATCTAGAAAAATTAAATGTATTAACGTCTACTTTTCCAAATCATAGTTGGTTTGCTTCGGCTTATGAAAAAAGATATAGTTCAAATTTAATTAAATCTATAAACTCACCTATTTTAAATAAAGGGAAGGAATGGTTTGGCGAAGTTTCTGATTTTTTTATGCACAGTTTCATAGACTGCCTTACTTCTTCTTCTTCGGTTGCGATGAAAAAAGAATTTTTTATTTCGCTAGAAGGTTTCGATACTAAAATTTCTCATGGCGAAGATACTGACCTTTGGGTTAGAGCTGGTCTCAAAGAAAACTTGATTTTTTCTAATAAAGTCACTGTCCAATATAACTTAACGAGTAATAATCGTTCCTCAATAATTAATATAAGGGATCGTAAAAACCTAAATTTCAATAAGTTTTCCAAAGAAGAAAAAAACAATAAATATTTAAAAAAATATCTAGACCTCAATAGGTACTCATTGGCTTTGCAATATAAAATGGCAAAAAGCAACAAAATGTATAATGATTTGTGTGAAACTATAGATTTTGGAAATCTGAACAACAAACAACTTTTCTTATTAAAAACACCTACATTTTTATTAATCTCATTACTTAAAATTAAAAACAGTCTTGAATACCTTGGAGTTAAACTAAGCGCCTTTTAGAGTTTTAAATTCATTATATTCTCTAATATAATCATCTTCTGAAAACTCTCCTGAAGATAGCACTAAACAAACTGCTCCAGATGAAAAATCTTCTAATTCACGCCATATCCAAGTTGGTACCAATAAACCCTTGTTTGGATTATTTAAAAAAAAATTTTTTTTTGAAAAACCATCGTCTAAAATCACATTAAAGCTACCGCTTAATGCAACCAAGAATGCCGATTGCTCTTTGTGAGCATGTCCGCCACGGTAAGAATTACTTGGGACATCAAATAGATAATATACCCTTTTAATTTTATAAGGAATCGTTTCCTTTTCAATGATGGCTAGATTCCCTCTTACGTCTGTTATTGTTGGAATTTCTATTAAATTAATATCATCTAAAGTTATGGTTTTGTTATTCATTTCATATATGATTTATAATTATGAATTCCTTTGAATCCAATTTTAATTTTACTTGTAACTTCTTCTAATGAAATATAATTTTTTCTTAACAAGAAAAATACAAATTTTAATACTAAAAAATACGCTAGGTTATTATATTTGTAAGAATTTATTGCTCCTGTTGCGTATAAAATTCGTTCGCTTGCTACTTTATCGCTTGACGAAAAGGGTTTGTGTAGAGAAATTGACTTATTAACAAACCACATTTTTAGTTGTTTTTTTTTGGCTTCTGTAAGGAAAATATAATTTTCCCCATCTTCAAAATTAGCACCTAGTCCAAATCGTTCATCATATATTAATTCATCTAAAAAATCTTTTTTTAAAGTCATTTCAACTGATAGAGTTTGGCGAAACATATACTCATTTAACTGTCTAGATGATTTTGGATACTTCCAGTAAAGTTTATTTTCTGTAGTCGTTGTTTGAAATGTGATTATAGGTTGTTTATTATTTTGATGAGCTTCAATAATAATTTTTTCGAATCCCTCTAAAAAAATTACATCGTCATCAGCGATTAAACATATTGGCTTTATTGCATTTTTAAGCGCTAGATTCCTGCTTTTGGAGAGTCCTTTTTCAAAAGAGTTTATAACTCGTATTGTGCTATGGTCAGAGATTAGTAGTTTGTTCTCTGTTGTCTGATTTATTATTAAAATACTAAAATCTAAAAAATTACACTTCGAAAACATCTTTTTTAAAAAATCTAAAGATGTTCTGTTCATTGTTGAAATTAAAATCTCTAATTCTGTATTTTTATCTTTAACTTTAGTCATTCAAATTCGATATTACAACAAATGTATAAAATATAGATGAGGATTTTACTAATTGGTGAATACAGTAGACTTCACAATTCTTTAAAAAAAGGATTATCGGAACTTGGCCATGAGGTTTTACTTGTTGGTACAGGTGATTTGTTTAAACATTATCCTGTAGATATATCAATAAAACCTAAATTTTTATCAAATAAGCCATTTCCTCACTTTATAAGAAAACTATTTTTTAGATTAATAAAAAAAGACCTTGCGCATTGGGAAATAGGATATCGTTTCGAAAAATTACTGCCTCAATTAAAAGACTACGATGTAGTTCAACTGATCAATTCGCATAGTATAGGAGCTTTTCCAAAAAAAGAAAAAAAATTATTAAAAGTACTTTTTGCCCAAAATAAAAATATTTTTTTGATGGCTTGCGGCGATGACTATCCCGTAATTAAGCACTACTTAGAGGGTAATGAACGTTATAATATTCTAACTCCTTATTTGGAAAGCAAAGGGAAAAATTATGCTGATTTTTCATTAAAATATATATCCCCTAAATTTAAATCCTTATTTGATTTTGTATATCAACATGCAAAAGCTGTTATTCCAAGTGACATTGACTATAAGCTTCCATGGGCAAATTGGAAAAAAATTATGCCTGTAATTCCTAATCCCGTTTTAATTCCTCAAATATACAGTCCTATAAATTGCATGAACAGAAAAGTGATTGTTTTCCTAGGTATCAATACGCTTAATTATTCAAAAAAAGGATATAAATATTTTGAAAAAGCATTAGAAAAATTACAAAAAAATTATGCAAATAAAGTAGAAATTAGACTGACGAAAAACTTGCCATTTGATGAGTATATAATACATTTAGAATCCTGTGATATCCTTTTGGATGCCATTTTTTATTACGATCAAGGTTACAATGCCTTGGAAGCAATGGCAAGAGGAAAAGTTGTATTTACAGGAGCTGAAATTGAATTTATGGAACACTACAATTTGAAGCACCGGGTGTGCATTAATGCTTTACCTGATACTGATCAAATTTATTCAGAGCTAGAAAATTTAATTTTAAATCCTGAAAAAATAAATAAGATTGGTGAAAAAGCGCGCGAATTTATCGAAAAAGAACACCATCACAAAACAGTTGCAAGTAAATATATTCAGGTTTGGAGAGATTATGTAGTAATTTGATTAGTTATTTTGATTTTCAAATCTAAAATATCGAAATACTAAAAAGACGACAACTAGTAAATAAATTATATATCGAAATAAATGCCCCATCACAACACCTTCAACACCATAGATACCGCTCAAATAGTTTGCAAAAACATAAAATAGAACAAGCGATAGAATTTCAGTGAAAATAAAATTTCTTGCTAATTTTTTAGCAAAAAATTGATGCGCTAAAACTATTGAAATTAATTTAATAAAATCTGCTGTTAATTGCCATTTGAATAGTGGTTTCATTCCTTTATAATCCAAAAAAATATAATCGATAAACAATTGACGGCCTAGAAATATAACAAACATGCCGGCTGCGAATAGAGGCAATAACGTTTTGTATATATTAACTACTTCTGTTACAAAATCTTTTTTGCTGTAGATTCCTGAAAATTTCGGAATCACATATAGCGTAAAGATAGCACCAGAAAAAACCATATAATTACTTGATAATGTTGTCATAGCTGTCCAGACGTCAGCGTCATTAGCACCAATTTTATCTTCTATCATTATGCGAATATCTGCCTCTACAAAGTTTAATAGTATTGTAGAAATAAATGACATCAATGAAAATGCAAGCAAACTTTTGAATAGAGACGTTCTAAATTGAATTTTTGAAAACTGAACATATTCCTTCAATACCTTCACAAAAACAAACATCATTACAATAACTTGAATGATTGGAATACTTGCTATGGCTAATAATACTCCTGATAAATTGAATTGATACAAAAACCAAATGATTAGGGTTGAAGAAATTATATAGCTTACTAATTCGATTTTTGCAAAATATTTATACTCCGATAAACCATTAATCACACCATTAAAAACACGCTGAATTGCTATAAATGGAGCTATGACTGCTATTACTTTTACGATGTAACTATAGTCTGATGAGAAAAAAAAATAAGTACTAATTGCTTCTGAAAAAAAATAGAGAATGACAAATGTCATTATGCTACCTATAACTGTAAAAACAAATGCGGTTGAAAATAATTTTTGTAGATACTGTTTATTTTCTTTGTATTCAGCCACATATTTAACTATGCCATTAAAAATTCCTAATGATGTGAATGATGATAAGATTTGCATTAAGTTGCGAAGCGATCCAACTTTGGCATATCCCCCACTCACAAGGTTTTGTGTAAGTTCTCTTTGAATAAAGAAACCTATAAAAAGTCTCACGAAAATAACTCCAGCATTTAATGAAGTTATTTTTAATAATAAATTTTCTCTTATAAATTTTGGAAGCTTCAATGATATGAATTTAAAACTGATATGATAAAGTTAACATCTTTTTCTGAAAGTACTGGGCTAATAGGAATACTTACTAGCTGTTTTTGGATTTTCTCTGTAACTGGAAAATGTAAATCTGAATATTCCAAAAGAGCCTTTTGTTGATGGGGTGCAATTGGATAGTGAATTAAAGTTCCTATTTCATGTGCTTCAAAATGAGTTAAAAACTTATCTCTATCCTCGACACGAATTACAAAAAGATGAAAAACATGATCATTCTTATATCTAAATGAAGGTAATTTAATGTGTTTATTATTAACATACTTCAAATATTTTTTTGCAATCTCTATCCTCATTAGATTGTCTTGATCAAGAGAAGGTAGTTTTTTCCTTAATATTGCTGCTTGCAATTCATCCAAACGGGAATTTATACCAACATACTCATTCACGTATTTAGAAGATGTTCCATAGTTTCTTAGCTTTTTAATTACATCTGCGAGTTGCTCATTGTTTGTGGTTACTGCTCCTGCATCTCCTAGTGCTCCAAGATTTTTTGAAGGATAGAAACTAAACCCTGCTGCATCTGCTAATGCGCCAGCTTTTGTGCCATTTTCATTTGTAGCGCCATGAGCTTGTGCTGCATCTTCAATTACCAATAAGTTTTTCGACTTTGCTAACGCTAAAATTTTACTCATTGGAGAGAGCTGACCATACAAATGTACAGGCAAAATTGCCTTTGTTTTTTCTGATATTAAAGACGCTAATTCTTCTAAATTAAAATTATGAGTTACCGATTCTGATTCTACAAGTTTTGGAACTAAACCAACCTGTTTGATAGCGAGTATTGTTGCGATATAAGTATTTGAAGCAACTAAAACCTCATCTCCTTTTTTTAGGTGACCTAAAATAATATAACCCTCTAAAATTAAACGCAAAGCATCCAATCCATTCCCTACACCTACACAATGAGAAACCCCACAATAAGATGCAAATTCTTCTTCAAAGGCCTTTACATGAGATCCTAAAATATAATAGCCAGAATCTAAAAATGAATTAAAGACAGATTTAAACTCATTTTCAAAACGTTTATTGATTTTTGAAAGATCTAAAAACGGTATCATAAAAACAAATCATTTAGTAGCACATGATTTTTTGTGCTAATTTCATAAAATTCATGCACAATACTTCGCGCACCAAAACTTTCTTTCCAAGATAACAAGCCCTGATTTACATGACGACCTTGATTTTCTGTTGAAATACCAAAATCAAAATATTTTTTGTGTTTATATTTTTCATTTATTAAATAATTAAACAAAACGTCCAAACCACCTTGTTGTTGACGATCTTTATTTGCCGAAATATATTGTACATGCGCTACTGTGTCTGTTTCAAAAATAGTGGCACCGGCTACAATTTTATTTTCATGAAAAACACTATACTGTTTAATATGATTTGGAAATTTATTTCTGAGCTTACTAATTTCCGAAACTGTATGTACCGGCAAAACATTATGACTCTCTTTTAGGTTTGGAATCAATATCTCGTTCCAAAAAGCAGATAAGTCAGTCTCTTCCTTTATGGTTAAATTATTCTTAATTCCTTTTTTAATTCCCCTCTTTCGATTTGAAGAATCAATTTGTAGCTGATGTGAATATTCAATTACAGAAGAAATATCTTTCCGCACCAAAGATGCTTCTGTCTTGAACAACAAATAAGAAATCTCATCGCTTGGTAGTTTAGTATAAATCTCAGGTAATAATTTTAAATGAAGTTTATAAATATTATATTGCTCTAAATATTTTAAAAGTGAATAATAAATATAAAAAATATCATCAAATTTCGTTTTAGAACTTAAAAGAACTCCACCGTAGCTCAAGCCTTGATGAGAATATATTTCATCTCCAACACGATTTGCAGGCAATAAACCCACAAGGAGCTCATCCTTGAAAAATAGCAACGAATGATCCTGAAATCTGTCTTTATGATATTCTAAAAAATCTCTTTTAAAAAGAAAAGTAGCGTTTTTGGAACCGTCTATAAAACGATTCCAAATCATTTGGTCTTCTACTTTATATTTTTTTACTTTATAAATAATCTAATGTTTAAAAACCATTCTAAAATAAAATATATGGCGATAGTACTAAATAAATGGTTATTTTTCAATAAATACAAATTCTCCTTTATCATTTACAACTTGATATACTGAATTATAAAAGTAATTCTTTATATGAATATTGTAGCTTGAATCATCTTCCATATTGTCAAGGTACTGCTTATTTTCACTTAACACTGAAAATAATACACGAAATAGGTTTACATTTGATACTAAGTCTGTATCGTATCCTTTGGGATCTACACCATTCCATTTAATTGCAGCAAGTGTAGAAAAAATTGATTCAATTTTTGCTTGATCCTGAGTTTGAAACATTTCATTGTAATTTACCATACCTACCCAACCTCCATGATCGGCTAAAACAATAATAATAGCTTCATTGTCTACTTCTGAAATATATGAAATAGTTTCTTTTAGCCAAACATTCACCTCTTCTATTTTTTGAATATATAACTTACGTTCAGTTTCTACTCTGTCATCTGGGGCTGAAAAACGCACATGATGAGGCATCAACTTTTCGATAAAATAAAAATTAGAAAAAGAATTTTTATTAATTACATCCAACAGATCTTCAAAAACTACTTTTTTGATTTTATTTCCATCTGTAAACAATGGGATTTCCTCGTTTATAATATTTGAATAATCATATTTCATTTCAGAATAGTTCTGTTGAAAATAATCATCTTGAACAATAAAATGGGTTTTATAATTATTGTTTGTTAAAATTGTATTTACGGGATTATCTCCACAAATTATTTCTCTTGCATTGGGCATTTCTATGGATGGAAATATCGTTTTCCCAAATAAGTGTTGCTTCATCAAAAACATTGAAGAATTTGATGTTAAACTCGCAGGATAATTACTCCTAAAGCGATCATATATCGTAAACTCATTTTTTCGCAACCAACCATATAAATCACTTTCGTGTTGATATATATTACTTTTCATCATACTTTGAGCAACATATCCATCGGGTTGTATCAAATAAATATTAGGTGTTTTTTTTAGTTTTGTATTTAAAATTTCAAAATCATTAAAATTATATCGTCCATTGACTATACTTTCTATTAAATGGTTAGAGACTTTAAAAATTGGTATTATGGTCATTAAAATAATTAGGACTACAATTTTTTTATATTCTCTAAAAAGTTTTAAGGATAACAAAAAACTAATTATTAATATACATAGTAATATTTTTTTTTTAATGACGAGAAACATTACATACGTTAATAGTACAGCAGTACAAAAGATCAAAGAAACGAACAATACATGCTTTTTGCATTTCAAAAACTTTGGATTGAATTCAAAAAATATTTGTAAGAGAACAAAATAAAGTATTGGGATTCCCAAAAATAAACTTCCAATGGAAGTAAGGTGATTCAAGGAGTTTATTGCAAAAAAATTGTTGGAAAAGTAAAACACTAAAGGAAAAAAGCCACAAATAAAACCTAAAAAAAAAGGATTATCAGAGTCATTTTCATAATAGCCATCAAGCATTCCCTTTAATGTCTTTAGCATACCTTATTTTTTCTTATAAAGATACATAATTCGGTGTGTACCTTCAATTTTTACCTTATGGACTAAAATAAAATAAATCCCAAATTTAGCTTCAAAATTATCTTGATCATAAAAATCAAAATGATTTATAAACTCTCGCTTTCTAATCAATAAAGACTTAACCCATGAGTCTTCTCTTTTTGGAAATTCAATAATCAAATTTTTAGAAAAAGAGGCAAAAAATGCTGCAGACTTTTCAAAAGGAACATTACCAGACAATGTTAAATGGTGGATAAGCGCCAAGGCAAGAGTCACATCAGGCGAAAAATTAATTAATCTTTTAATTAACGACTCTCGCTCTGTATTACAAAAACCTATTCCTGCAGGAGGTTGCAAGATATCGCAAACAAAAGGAAGTAAATTTACTTCGTCATTTTCCCTAACCTTATTATAACACAAGTCGATTGCATTGCTGTCAATATCTGTGACTAAAATATTTGCAACATCTTTAATGACTGTTCTTGCAAAAGTTCCATCATTTCCACCTATATCTATTAAAGAATTTGTTTTCAATTGCAATACCCAATCTTTGACTAACTTTTTCTTGTTTAAAAAAGCCTTTGAATTGTAATTGGTTTTGGAATAATAATCACCCCATTCTGATCGATTATTTTGTTTTAATTTTGAAATATAGTCATATAAACTAGTTAAGATATTTTCGTGTGCTTTTTTTGATAAATTTCCTGATTTAGCCTCGTTTTTATAATCATCACTATACTTGCGTTCCATCTTTGCTAGAAGATGAATATTTGGATAAAGTATTGAATTAAGTCGAGTTTTTGAAGGCAACAAAGATGATATTAATTGTATCGGTAATCCATCAATATGGGTTTGCATCATTTTAAGCATTTCAGCACCATGATACTTTGCCAAAACCAAAGGCCCTAGGAAATGTGTGATAAATTGTTTGTAAGCCCTCCAAGGTGTATCTTCCCTATAAAAATCAAAAGACAATGTATCAATAAAAGTAGGTTTTCCCATATGAAATGTTACATTGTATGCAGACGCATCTTTCAAAATAAACCCTTTGGATAGTGCATAGTTTTGAATTTTTAAAGTTAAAAGTGCGGCCTGTTTATATTGCTCGAAACTCCACTCGTAGGGGTTGGTCACAAAAGGAATCTTTTCTGGAGTGATAATGATTTCTTCATCTGAAATTGAAGTTTCTGTGTGGGGAATTAATAGTTTTTTTTGGATTAAACTATCAAAGAAACCTCTTTCTTTTAATGCTGCATATTGAGGAAAATAAATTGGTTGTATTGATCTACGTAAAACAGCTTGATCGTAAAACAAATAGCCCGATGGATCCCTAAAGGAAGCCTCATGAGTATTCTTTTTAATCATCATTTGATGCACTATTGTTGTCATCAATATCTATTGAATCAGTCTTATTCTCTTTATCTATTATACCAAAAATTATCTTTAACTTGTAAACTATATTTTTAGTAAAAAGCAAAACACCTGCCACAGCTGCAACTATAGCTTGTACAATCATTGCGCCCAAGCCTGGATCAAAATATAAAAATTGCATAATAATTTATGGTAATATTGTTAAAAATTTGATTTATTGCAATTTACTGATTTTTCTTCAAAAACAGGTAATAGATATTAATCCCAAAAATTGCGGCATTGGAAATAATAATAGGCCATGCATTGGAAAGCAAAACTCCATATGCGACAAACAACAAACAGGCAACAGAATTAACCATTCTAAGCGCACGCAGATGTGGCATAGCAAAGGAAATAAGCAGTACCACAGTTGCGGCATAGCCAATCCATTCGGCAGTAGAAATCCCTGAAAAATCCATTTTATAGTGCTTTATTTCGCTTTCGATCTACTTCTTTAAGGAAGATTTTTCGTAGTCTAAGACTATTTGGAGTAACTTCTACATACTCATCCTTTTGAATGTATTCTAAAGCTTCTTCTAATGAAAACTTAATAGCAGGAACAATTTTTGCTTTGTCATCGGCTCCAGAACTACGAACATTACTCAATTTTTTTGTTTTGGTAACATTCACGACCATGTCATCGCCACGAGAATTTTCTCCAATAACTTGACCTTCATAAATCGATTCACCGGGGTCTACAAAGAATTTTCCACGATCTTGAAGTTTATCAATAGAATAAGGAATTGCTGAACCGTTTTCCATAGAAACTAAAGAACCATTTTGACGCTCAGGAATACCCCCTTTCAAAGGTTGATATTCTTTAAATCGATGTGCCATAATGGCCTCTCCAGCAGTGGCTGTAAGCAATTGATTCCGCAAACCAATGATTCCTCTTGAAGGTATAATAAATTGGCAAACCATACGCTGACCTTTGACTTCCATGCTCAAAAGCTCTCCTTTACGCATCGTAACCATTTCTACGGCTTTGCCCGATATGCTTTCCGGTAAATCAATAGTCATTTCTTCAACAGGTTCACATTTGACCCCATCAATTTCTTTTAAAATGACTTGTGGCTGACCAATTTGAAGTTCGTATCCTTCTCTACGCATGGTTTCGATAAGGACTGATAAGTGTAGTACACCACGGCCAAAAACCATGAATTTGTCGGCACTATCCGTTGCTTCTACACGGAGTGCTAAATTCTTTTCTAACTCTTTTTCTAAACGCTCTTTCAAATGGCGTGAAGTCACAAATTTTCCCTCTTTACCAAAAAATGGAGAATCATTTATGGTAAAAAGCATACTCATAGTGGGTTCGTCTATTGCAATAGTTTCTAAAGCTTCAGGGGCTTCAATATCGGCGATGGTATCGCCAATCTCAAATCCATCTAACCCAACAAGTGCACAAATTTCTCCTGCATTTATTTTTTCGACTTTCTTTCTGCCCAATCCTTCAAAAACATGAAGTTCTTTAATTTTTGATTTTATGGTTGAACCATCTCTTTTAATCAATGCAACAGCTTGATTTGTTTCGAGTGTTCCACGTTGCAAACGACCAATGGCTATTCGTCCTGTAAAAGATGAATAATCCAAAGAAGTAATCAACATCTGCGTATTGCCTTCATCAAATTTTGGCGATGGAATATGATCGATAACCATATCCAACAATGGCGCAATTGAGTCTGTTTTGTCATTCCAATCATCACTCATCCAATTGAATTTTGCTGAACCGTAAACTGTTGGAAAATCCAACTGCCACTCTTCAGCTTCAAGCTCAAACATAAGGTCAAATACCGCCTCATGCACTTCATCAGGAGTGCAATTTTCTTTATCAACTTTGTTGACAACAACACAAGGTTTTAGACCCAAACTGATGGCTTTTTGTAATACAAATCGTGTTTGAGGCATCGGCCCTTCAAATGCATCTACAAGCAACAAAACACCATCGGCCATATTAAGTACGCGCTCTACTTCTCCACCAAAATCGGCGTGACCAGGGGTATCGATAATGTTAATTTTGGTGTCTTTGTATACTACCGAAACGTTTTTGGAGGTTATTGTAATGCCTCGCTCACGCTCCAAATCGTTGTTGTCTAAAATCAAATCCCCTTTGTTTTCGTTTTCACGAAACAATTGACAGTGGTATAAAATTTTGTCAACTAAAGTTGTTTTCCCATGATCGACATGAGCAATGATGGCAATATTTTTAATTGTGTTCATAGCGTACCCTATTTAGAGCGAGCAAAGGTACGCTTAATTTTTAGGACTATTCTGATTTATAAAAACAATCATGAGGTTTTTAATTTGTTTATATTTGCATTTTAAATATATTTTTGATGGAACTTCATAATATTCCAAAGTTAAAACATACCGATTCTAATCAATTTTTCTTGCTAGCTGGCCCTTGTGCTATTGAAGGAGAAACAATGGCTCTACGTATTGCGGAACGCGTTTGCGAACTCACAGACAAACTTAAAATTCCATATATTTTCAAGGGAAGTTTTAAAAAAGCAAACCGTAGCAGAATCGATAGTTTTACAGGAATTGGTGACGAAAAAGCACTAAAAATTCTACGTAAAGTTTCCGAAACTTTTGATATACCAACTGTTACAGACATTCACGAAGTTAGCGACGCTACAATGGCTGCTGCTTATGTAGATGTACTACAGATTCCCGCATTTCTTGTACGGCAAACCGATCTTGTTGTTGCCGCCGCAAAAACTGCTAAGGTTGTAAACCTAAAGAAAGGGCAATTCATGAGTCCAGAAGCTATGAAACACGCTGTTCAAAAAGTAAAAGACGCTGGTAACGAAAAGGTTTGGATTACTGATCGTGGGACAATGTTTGGCTATCAGGACATGATTGTAGATTTTAGAGGAATACCTACCATGCGCCAATTTGCACCAACCGTTTTGGATGTGACCCATTCACTACAACAACCAAATCAAACAAGTGGCGTCACAGGTGGTCGCCCAGAAATGATTGAGACAATTGCCAGAGCTGGTGTAGTCAATAATATTGATGGTTTATTTATAGAAACCCATTTCGATCCTGCTAATGCCAAAAGTGATGGTGCTAATATGCTGGATTTGAATCATTTAGAAAAACTTTTGACCAATCTAGCAGCCATTAGAACTACGGTAAAAAAACTATAAATAAACTAGTATTAAGCTAATCTTTGATTTTACTTTGATGCTGAATATCGTTGAAACCGTATTTATCAATAAGATAAATAAGCGATGTCATTGTTGCTGCACCCAATTCTAACTCACGTTTGTTTACGGCATCAAAAGTGTCGTTCGCAGCATGATGATGATCAAAATAGCGCTGAGAATCTGGGCGTAACCCAGCCAAAACAAGATTATCATTTTTTAGTGGACCGATATCAGCACCGCTTCCTCCTTTTTTGAAATAATGAATAAGATAGGGTTCAAAAAGTGGTTTCCAATTTAAAATTTGATTGATCTTATAATCCGGACCATCAAAAGAAAAACCTCTTGGCGTAAAACCACCAGAATCACTTTCTAAAGCAAAAATGTGTTTTTCTCCTTTCTTCTTGGCAACCTCAGCATACTTTCGGCCACCGCGAAGTCCATTTTCTTCATTCATAAAAAGCACTACACGTATGGTTCGCTTTGGACGAACTCCAGTTTCCTTCAACAGACGTAATACATCCATCGATTGTACACAACCTGCGCCATCGTCGTGGGAACCATCGCCTAAATCCCAAGAATCCAAATGTCCACCAACAATAATGATTTCGTTGGGGTATTGACTACCTGTAATTTCGCCAATGACGTTGTAGGACTGAACATCTTTCAGTTGTTTGCAATTTTGCTTGAAATAAAATTTTATTTTTGGTTCAATTTTTAAAATACCGCTTAAGCGTTCGGCATCATTGGTACTGATGGCTGCGGAGGGAATTCTTTCGTGTACAGGAGTGTTGCCATAGGACATGGCACCAGTGTGTGGCAAATCGTCTAGACGTAGATTCATGGAGCGTACAATGGTACCCACAGCACCCAATTTGGCAGCTTCTTTTGCACCATCGTATCGCTGATCGACACATCCACCATAGGCCTCAAAAGTTGAAATCAAATCGGCTTGCATAGGTCTATTGAAAAATACAATTTTGCCTTCAACATCAGCGCGATTCTTGGTGTTCAGATCCTCAATTCCTTGTACTTCTATGAGTTCGGCCTTTAGTCCTTGCAACGGGGTGGAAACAGACCCCCCTAAGGCACAAAGATTGACAGGGATTGTTTTACCCGGTTCAGTTTCTATATACGCAAATTCGGGGTTGCCACGCACCCATTTTGGCACCATTACGAGTTGGAGCCAAACTTTATCTAAACCTAACTGTTCCAACTCATTTTTGGTGTATTCTACAGCCAATTCTGCATTGAGTGATCCCGATAGACGACCTCCTATTTCATTAGATAGATACCTTAGCCACTCATAGCTTTTACCATTGGTTAGTGAAGTACTGTATATGTTTTTTATTTGTGCGGTATCATCTTGAGCATGAACAAAAAAAGTTAATGATAAAAAGATAATGACGATTTTACTGTTCATTGGGGAAAGATTTAGATTTAAGATTTACTAGCAAAAGTACGAACGTCTTTATCCGTAATTTCATCGGAACCAAGTATGATAAGGCGTTCTATAACATTTCTCAATTCTCGAATGTTACCGGTCCAATTGTAACTTTTCAAAAGCTCCATAGCTGAAGTCGAAAATTGTTTTGTTGCTGTGCCTTGCTCAGATGCAATTTTCGCACTAAAAAAATTGACAAGCAATGGAATATCATCTCTGCGGTCGTTTAGGGCAGGAACTTCGATAAGAATAACAGCCAATCTATGATATAAATCTTCACGAAAACGGCCTTCTTGTATTTCTTTCTTTAGGTCTTTGTTTGTCGCAGCAACAACACGAACATCGACTTTAATGCTTTTATCACTTCCTACCCTTTGGATGCGATTTTCTTGAAGGGCGCGTAATACTTTGGCCTGAGCTGACAAACTCATATCACCTATTTCATCCAAAAACAAAGTACCTTTATTGGCGGCTTCAAATTTCCCTGCACGATCTTTATGGGCACTTGTAAAAGCGCCTTTGATATGACCAAAAAGCTCACTTTCTATGAGTTCACTTGGAATTGCAGCACAATTGACTTCTACCATTGGCCCTTTGGATCGGTTACTTTTTTGGTGCAACCAATGCGCTACTAATTCTTTCCCAGTCCCATTGGGCCCAGTGACCAGCACTCGAGCTTCTGTGGGGGCAACTTTTTCGATAATGGTTTTGATGTTTGTAATTGGGGCACTTTCGCCAATCATCTCATAGTTCTGACTGATTTTTCGTTTTAAACGTTTGTTTTCGACAACCAACTCTTTTCGGTCGAGCGCATTTCTGATGGTATTTAAAAGCCGATTTAAATCTGGTGGTTTGGAAATATAATCATAAGCACCCAAACGCATAGTACTTACTGCAGTGTCGAGATCTCCGTGACCAGAAATCATAACGATTGGTATTTCGGGTTTTATTTTTTTGGCGGCTTCTAATACCTCAACACCGTCCATTTTTGGCATTTTAATGTCACATAAAATCAAGTCAAAATCATCTTTTTTAAAAGCTTCAACCCCAGCAAGTCCGTCACTAGCTTCAAATACTTGATAGTCTTTACTCTCTTCGGTCAAAATTTTGACTAAAACTCGGCGAATGGCCTCTTCGTCTTCAATGATTAATATTTTTGACATATATTATAAGTGAAATTATACAAATATAGATTTAATATTTTAACCACTTTAAAAGCTCTTTATAAGTCGGTTTTTTTCCATGCATCAAAATACCTACACGGTAAATTTTGGCAGCAATCCAAACGGTGATAACAAAAGATAAAACCAAAATCAGTAAGGATAAAATTTGTTCCCACAAAGGAACGCCAAAAGGGATCCGCATCAGCATCACTACGGGTGAGGTAAATGGGATGTATGAAAACAGTGTTGATATACTTCCATGTGGATCTTCGACCACGGTGAAAGCACCAATATAAACGGCCAACATCAATGGCATAATAACAGGCAACATAAACTGTTGAGTGTCAGTTTCGTTGTCCACAGCAGCACCAATGGCGGCATAGAGTGAACTGTACAATAAATAGCCTCCTATAAAAAATAAGACAAATGCAATGACTAAATTCCACATGGGTAAAGAATGAAATTCTAAAATTAATTCTTGAAAATCAGAGTTGACTTGCGGATTGGACATGGCTTCCACAACCTCTGCTTGATGCGATGTTTGAGCAGCAGATAAATCTACACCAAAAACAAAAGAAGCAACTAAAGACAATACAAAACACAAAACAACCCACATTGCAAATTGTGTAATCCCAGCCAATGATGTGCCAAAAATCTTTCCAAGCATCAATTGTATGGGTTTTACAGAAGATATTATAACTTCTATGATTCTACTGGTTTTTTCTTCAATGACACTACGCATGATTGAATTTCCATAGACGATAATAAAAATAAACAGCAAATAACCCGCAACAGCGCCAAAAAGTAGTTTAAGGAAACTTCCTGCTTTTGAGGTCTTTACGCCTTCAAAACTTTCTTGATTTACATCGACATAGGTTTTTGCGGCTTCTATTTTTGAAAGATCAACTCCATATTGGATTAATTTTAGTTCGCCAAGATGCTTTTCAATTTTGGATTCGAGAGATGAAATAAAACTCAAAGAAGGTGATTCTTTGGAATAAAATTTAATTTGATCAGAAACTTTATCCAACTCCACATTTGGAACATGCAGTAAGCCGTAAGAGCCATTACTGCTCGAGAGCTGCTTGGCATCCTCCAAATCCATGTCTTCCAAATTTTGATAGATGGTATAATCTGTGGATACCAATACTTTTTGTAAAAGGTCTGAAGGGTCAAGAACAGAAACTGTACGTACTTTATCATTGTTGACACTCGTCAAATAGGCAATCAATGAAAGAACACCTACAATAATGATTGGACTCAAAAACGTCATTATAATGAATGACTTATTCTTCACTTTTGCAAAAAATTCTCTTTTGATTATTAAAGGTAAGTGGTTCATTATCAATTATTATTTACGGTTTGAATAAAAATATCATTTGCATTAGGAATGACCTCTACAAAGTGATTGATTTGCGCATTTTCATTTAAAAATGCTAACAAATCTCTAGGGGTGTCTTTTGCGCCCAACTGAATGTTTAATTTCAAATCATCTTCCAAAGATCTGAAATCCGCTTTTGAAAATTTAAAACGACTTGCAATTTCACTTTTCAATTGCACTAAATCATTTGCGGATAAACCAACTTCAAAGGTGTTTGTTTTATGTGTTCTTTTTATGTCGTTAAGTTTTCCTTCTAAGATTTTTTTGGACTGATGGATAAGTGCAATATGATCACATAATTCTTCTACAGATTCCATTCGATGTGTCGAAAAGATTACGGTAGCACCTTCATCTCTCAAATACAAAATTTCATCTTTTATAATGTTAGCATTTATTGGATCAAATCCAGAAAAAGGTTCATCAAAAATAAGTAGCTTTGGCTGATGTAAAACCGTTACAATAAATTGAATTTTTTGGGCCATTCCTTTTGACAATTCTTGAATTTTTTTTTCCCACCAATGTGCTATTTCAAATTTTTCAAACCAATAATTTAATCGTTTTTTGGCTTGTGCATAGGAGAGCCCTTTGAGTTGAGCCAAATATAGTGCTTGCTCACCAACTTTCATGGACTTGTACAGCCCCCGTTCTTCTGGCAAGTAGCCAATATATTGTACATGTTCTGGTGTTAATGGTTCGCCATCTAAAATCACTTGACCTGCATCAGGCATTGTAATTTGATTGATGATGCGTATCAGTGTTGTTTTGCCAGCACCATTTGGACCTAAAAGCCCAAAAATACTACGTTTTGGCACTTGTATAGAAACATCAGAAAGTGCTTGAAAATCAGCAAAGTTTTTTGAAATATTGTTTGCTTCGAGAAGAATGCTCATATGTTTTTCGATTTACTGTAGGTCGTGTAAAGAGGGTATTCGTTACACTGTAAATCTAAAAAAAATGTCAAACATAGAACTTCAATATCAAGAAAACATGTCCTTTACCTTTTCAAAAAAAGATTTGTCTGAATGTTCAGGTTTGGGTTCAAAGTGCTCATTTGTACGCATTTTTTCAAAAAATGCTTTTTGTTCTTTGTCTAAAGTTTTTGGTGTCCACACATTGATATGAACTAACAAATCCCCTTTGTTGTAGCCATTGATGTTTGGTATGCCTTTTCCGCGTAAACGAAGTATTTTGCCTGATTGTACACCAGCTTCAATTTTGAGGCGGACTTTCCCTGTTACAGTATCAATTTCGACGGAAGAACCTAAAACAGCATCTGGAAGACTCACATACAAATCATAATGCAAATTGTCACCCTCACGTTGCAATTTTGGATGCGCTTCTTCTGAAATTGCAACCAATAGATCTCCAGAAATTCCATTACCAGGCGCAGCATTTCCTTTACCCGAAACTTTAAGTTGCATCCCATCTTGTACGCCAGCAGGGATTTTGATAGAAACGGTTTCTTCTTCTACAACAAAACCATTGGCGTCGGCATTGGCTGGACGATGGTCGATCGTCTGTCCAGATCCACCACAAGCTGTACATGGCGAAGCTGTTTGCATTCGTCCCAAAATGGTATTTGTGATGCGTGTTACTTGTCCAGATCCATTACATGTTCCGCAAGTTTTATACGTAACACCCTTGGCCTGTTTTTTTCGTTTTACCTTAACTTTTTTCTCTACACCATTGGCAATTTCTTCAAGTGTAAGCTTGACACGAATTCTTAGATTACTTCCTCTAACGGATCGTTGGCGTTGACCACCAAATCCACCACCGCCAAAAGCACCGCCAAAAATATCACCAAACTGACTGAAAATATCGTCCATATTCATGGAACCACCACCAAAACCACCTGCACCATCAAAGGCCTGATGTCCAAATTGATCGTAACGCGCCTTTTTGTCTGGATTACTTAAAACTTCATAGGCCTCTGCTGCAACTTTAAATTTTTCTTCAGCCGATTTATCATCTGGATTTTTATCTGGATGATATTTTATGGCCATTTTTCGGTAGGCCTTTTTTATTTCTGCTGCAGAGGCATTTTTGTTTACCCCTAATACTTCGTAATAATCCTGCTTTGCCATGTATGGATGGTTTATTTTATTATTGTCCGATGACTACTTTTGGGAAACGAATCACCTTTTCTCCTAGTTTGTAGCCCTGTTCTATCACATCAATTACTTTTCCTTTTAAGTCTTCAGTTGGTGCAGGAATTTGAGTGACTGCCTCATGATCATCAGCGTTAAAGTCGTCGCCTTTTTGAACTTCAATAATGCTAAGCCCTTTTTGCTGCAAGGTATTATTGAGCTTATTTTGAATCAACTCCACTCCTTTAGATAGTTCTGATTCTTTATGTTTTGAAATTTCTAACATGGCACGGTCAAAATCGTCCAAAACAGGCAGAAGTGCCTGAATGACATCTTGACTTGCTGTAGAAAACAATTCTACACGCTCTTTTGAAGTACGGCGCTTATAATTTTCAAATTCTGCAAACAAACGTAAAAACTTATCTTTTTCTTGCACTAATTCTGCCTTAAGTTGATCTTCAATAGAAATTTCAACTTCTGGTGTCTTTACATCCTCTTCTTTTGCCTTTTGCTGTTTTGCCTTTTTGGTCATCCTAAAAGAAATTAATTATTTTTTTAATTGATGGCAAAAGTACTGCCATTCTGCATAAAATGTCATAATGTCACGAAAAAAAATTAAAAAAGTTGTTAGAGATTGTGTGCAAACTCTAATTCAAAAGGTTTTTGAGTGCTGCTGACAATTCGTGGTAATTAAATTTAAACCCTGTATTTTGGATTTTTTTGGAACAAACACGTTGACTTTCAAGAACTATAGCACTCATTTCTCCTAGCAAAAGTTTGAGTGCAAATTCGGGTACGTTTGGGAGAAACACTGGCCTTTTAAGTACCTGTGCAATAGATTTTGTTAGTTCTGCTTGCTGTACAGGGTTTGGCGCTACAGCGTTGTACACTCCTTCTAATTTGAGTTCCAAAGTATGTGTAAATAGAGCCACCAAATCATCGATATGAATCCAAGATTGCCATTGTTCTCCAGATGCCAAAACCGCACCGCAATACTTTTCAATAGGCGCCATGATTTTTGGCAACGCACCATCTTTAGCATCCAAAACAATTCCAATTCTCAGAATTGTCGTTTTGATGCCCATTTCTTGAAACTGAGTTGTTGCAGACTCCCATGCTCGAACTACAGATCTTAAAAATGATGAATCTTCAGCAGATACATATTCTTCCTCGTAATAGTTTGTTTTTGAATCCGAATATATACCAATAGCACTAGCAGAGATTAATTGATTTATGGGGAAATTGCCTTCTTTTATGGCTTTTGATAAAACATGTAAGGATTGTATTCGGCTGTTGAGTATAGATGTTTTGGCGGATTTGGTCCAACGTTGTGCAATCGAAGACCCAGCAAGATTAATCACCGCTTCAACACCATCAAAACAAGAGGTGTCAATTTCATTTACTTGAGGATTCCAGTAAAAATATTGAAGTTTTTTATCTGAACCCAATAATGTTTTTTGAGTGGTCAAGATATGAATAGCGTAACCTTTATGTAAAAGGTGTTTTGTGAGTGCTTTACCCACTAAACCCGTTGCCCCTGTGATCAAAATTGTCGCCGCCATTAGCCAAAATTATTGAATCCTATCGCTCTGATGTGTTAAAAAAAGGGGTTTAACAATTATTTATGCTTATTTCATGTAAAAAACAGGTGAAAATTAACGAAAATTAGCTAAGTTTTGTAGCGCGTAACATTTCTCTCTTTCCAGGTGGACCTGGTAAACGTTCGACCTCAAATCCGACCTGCTGTAAAGCACGACGGACACTGCCTTTGGCAGAATACGTGACTAAAATTCCTTGAGTGTTCATGGCTTTAAAAATAAGTTCAAAAATAGCGGTTGTCCAAAGCTCTGGCTGAACGCGGGGACCAAAAGCATCAAAATATACCACATCAAAAACATCCAAATCGTTCAGATCAGCAAAATATTCTTTACGCTTTTTGAGGGTGAAAAAAGGGGTCAATTTATGAACAGTATTCCACGATACTTTATGGAGTTCATCAAAAATAAAACTGTTTGAAGAAAGCAATGCAGTATAATTAAGTGCTTGCAATTCCTCATTGGAGACAGGATAGGCCTCAATACCATGATAAGTGATTAATTTTTGTTTTGTTGATTCATTTGTGGCTGTTAGCATTGCATTTAGACCAGTACCAAAACCTATTTCTAAAATAGTGAGTTGTTTTTGTTGTGGATGCCGTTGAACAAAAGCACCTAAACCCATTTCGATATAGACGTGTTTGGCCTCTTGAAAAGCGCCATGTATGGAATGGTATTGTTCGTTCCAGTGCTCTATTTGGATGGTCTTAGATCCGTCTGCCGTAGTAATTATGGAGCGTTTCAACTTGTGTTTATTGCATAATTAGAACACCATCAGCTTCAAAATTATAAGAAACTTTTGAGGTTGTTATTCGCTCAATTTCTTCTTTGGATGCACCAGCATCTTCAGCATAATGACGTAAGTCCTCAACTGATGTTTCAGAAATAAATGCTTTTCCATTGATGAGTACCTCACCCTGCGCATCCAGTGGAACAAAAAAGCCATAATCTTTGAACCGTACCATCAAATCGTTATCGTCAGGCATAGACAGCGTCATCCAACACCCTTTTTTGGCACACACTTCTTTTATGGTTCCGCTCAGGGTCAATTGGAGTGTGTCTTCTTTGTTCTGTACACGTCTGGACATTTCACTTAAGGTTGCTATTGAGTCGGTTTGAAATGCAGTACCATATAAATTGTAGGTTTTTGATTGGACCTGAACAGGAACTCGACGCTGTTGTTTTTCTTTACAATTGATAAAGAAAAGAAATGCTAATAGGAGTAAAAAATAGTTTCTCATGTTGAAAAAATTTCAATAAAAACTTAAAGATAATAACTTTTGGTAATGTATGTAACTATAGCTGTTATTTTAGTAATTTTGTTTTAACTTTGAATAGAAATACAAAAAAAATGGACCCAATAAAGACCACAAAGATTGCGCAATCAAAACTTAGTAAGGTTGATTTTAATAATTTAGGATTTGGCAATGTGTTTTCCGATCATATGCTTGTTTGCGACTTTAAAAATGGTGGTTGGGGTCAACCTGAAATCATTCCATTTCAAGAGATCTCGCTGATGCCATCTGCAAAGATTTTCCATTATGGTCAATCTATTTTTGAAGGTATGAAGGCCTACAAAGACGAAGATGCCACAACTTGGTTGTTTCGTCCAGAAGAAAATTTTAAGCGATTGAACAAATCGGCCAAACGATTGGCAATTCCTGAGTTACCAGAATCTGTATTTTTTGAAGGACTAAAAGCGCTTCTTAAGGTTGATAACGACTGGATTCCAACAACAGCAGGAAGTTCACTTTATATTAGACCTATTATTTTTGCGACTGGTGAAGGTTTTCATGCTTCACCAGCTGATGGCTATCGCTTTTTGGTTGCTACTGCACCGTCTGGACCGTATTTTTCTGGAAAAGTAAGTGTCCTTATTGAGGAGAAATATTCGAGGTCAGCCAATGGTGGTGTTGGATTTGCAAAAGCTGGGGGAAATTATGCAGGCCAATTTTATCCTACACAACTAGCCATTGAAAAGGGGTACAATCAAGTGATTTGGACCGACGATAATACTCATGAATATATTGAAGAAGCTGGTGCAATGAATATTTTTATTCGCATCAATGACACTCTCATTACAGGTCCAACAAGCGACCGTATTTTGGATGGTGTAACGCGCAAAAGTATTATTGAAATTGCAAAAGCTGAAGGTATTCCTGTCGAAGTGCGCAAGTTTACAGTTTCAGAAGTCATCAATGCTTCTAAAAATGGACAATTAAAAGAAATGTTTGGTGCAGGTACTGCGGCAGTCATCTCTCCTATTTCTTCGTTTGGATTTAGAGAGCAAGACTACGACCTTCCAGAACTTGAAACTTCATATGCTGCACGTCTGAAAGATCAAATTACCTCAATTCAAACCAATATTGCACCTGATCCTTTTGGGTGGCGCTACAAGGTTTAATGCTATTGATTTAGGATAGCTTCAATATTGGGCTTGAAATAATTTGGCCCTTTCAATACCTTACCGTCTTCTCTGTAAATGGGTTGCTCATCTGGACCAAGTTTACTCATATTACTGCGCTGAATTTCATCAAAAACGGCTTCAATTTTGTGTTGCATACCATGCTCAATGATGGTACCACATAAGATGTATAACATATCGCCTAAAGCATCGGCGACCTCAACTAAGTCATTGTTTTGTGCCGCTTCAAAATATTCTTCGTTTTCTTCCTTCATCAAGTCAAATCGGAGTTGGTTTTTTGCAGCGCCTAAATCTGCCTTTGGTGATGTTCTGTAGCCAATTTTAAAGGCCTCATGAAAACGTTGCACCGCTTTTATTTTGTTTTTCATCTATCTATATTTTTTTTGTAATTTTGAAAAGAATTCAAATTTAAAAATACAGAAATATGTTCAGTCAAGGACAACTAATTTTCGGAATTCTTTTTGCTGTAGTATTTGCGGTGATTCTTTTTGGAGCGTATAGAAAAGATGCAGCGCTGAATAAGAAATACTACAGAGGTAGTATTTGGGTACTCCTTATTTTTATTGGCTTTATTTTAGGTATTGCTGCCATTAAATTTCTTCTAGGGTACTAAAAAAACCACTCATAAAATATACAAGTGGTTTTTGTTTAAAAATTTAAAACTGTTTTTAATTCACATTAGGCAAAAAGTTGTAGTGCTTTGCATAGTACAACATTTGACTGGCAAAATCTTTTGCATAATTTATATTTATAGCTGTAATGGCACCGCTCTCATCAGTTACGGGCTCCAATACAGGGTTGACAAAACCACCGTAAGGTGCAGATTTAAACTGTTTGTTACGTTCCAAGACCTCTGCATGAATTGCTTGATCAACCTTTACTCCGTAGCCCTCAACAAGCGCTTGAACTGCTTCAAAATCACCTTCGGATTTGATGCGTTGTGTTTCTCTCAATAATTCACCGAATAAGCTGTGTAGCTTATCATAATCGTTGATATTAAAATAGGTTTTACCATCTCTATTTACTTTTTCAATAACATTATCTTTTTGACCTTTTTCAAAAACCCAAGCACTCACCCATTGTCTATTGCGCATATGGGCTTCTTCGACATCATCGCCAAGTTCCAATCTAATGAGTTGTGTCATAAGTCCATTACGAATATATCCGTCAAAAGCAGCCATACCAACAGCTTTCCAATCTTCCACGAGACCAAGTTCTTGAAGTTTTGAATCATATAAGTAATATAATCCTACCAAGTCAGCGCGTCCTTCTTCTAATGTTGATGCGTAGTTTTTTAGAGTTTCTTTTGTTTCGCCTACTCCAGGATTCAATTGCCCTGAAGCATGACCTACGACTTCATGGAGTGCTGTATGGAGTTTATCGGCTAATTGCCCATGCTTTTTCTCAAGTTCATATTCTTCTTCATCATGGACAAATTCTTTTAATCGACCAGAACTTCCAGAGTTGTTATACGCATTGATGATATTTCCTAATGAAACAGACTTACTACCAACTTCGGCACGAATCCAGTTTGCATTGGGTAAATTGACGCCTATTGGCGTCGATGGAGAAGCATCTCCTGCTTCGCCAGCAACATTTACGGTTTTGTAACTTACACCAACAACATTTTTCTTTTTATGCTCTGGCATTAAGGGCGAATTGTCTTCAAACCACTGTGCATTTTCTGAAAGTACAGCCATTTTTGCAGACATATCGAAATCTTTTATTTGAACTATGGTTTCGTACGAACCTCTATAGCCCAAAGGATCGTTATATACTTCTATAAAACTATTGATGTAATCGATATTACCTTCTGTTGCTGCAGTCCAAGCCACGTTATAATCGTCCCAAGTTTGTAAATCTCCAGAGTTGTAATATTCGATAAGCAAAGCAAGTGCATCGCCTTGTGCTTTGTTTTCGGCTACGCCTTTGGCGAGTTCTAACCATTTGACAATTTCGTCAATAGCTGCTCCGTAAAGTCCTCCTGATTTGTATATACGTTCTTTAAGTACTCCGTTTTCTTTGACAAGTTGAGAATTTAAACCAAATGATAGCGGTTTATCTGGATTTGGCGAAGTTTTGGCGGCATAAAATGTTTCTACATCTTGGTTCGTTACATTGGGGCCATAAAAATTAACAGCAGACGCTAAAACATTGTCAACCCCTTTGGCTTGATTTACTTTTTTTGCATCCTTGTCATTGAAAATAACATCAAAAGCTTCCCCTTCTAGTGTTGCAGAGGTTGCATCGAGTAAGGATTGAAGATAATCTGCCGAGAAAGCTGGTTTGAGTTTTGCATTACTGTAGTGGTGGTGAATTCCATTGCTAAACCATACACGTTTAAGATAAGTTTCAAAAGCATTCCAATCCTCGTTGGATTTATCGCTATCATAAGTGGTGTAAATGGTTTGCAAAGCTTCTCGAATGGTCAGATTATGGCGGTAATTTTGATCCCACATGATGTCTCGTCCAGAAAGACCGGCTTGTGTCAAGTAATAAACTAATTTTTGTTCGTTCAAAGAAAGATTTTCCCACCCAGGTAGTTGGTAACGTAAAATTTTAAGATCGGCAAATTGCTCGACCATGTACGGAAAACTTTCTGTATCTACGGCAATGTATAAATCGTCGTTATTTGAAGATGAATGGTCTGTTTGGCATGAAAAAAACAGTTGAGTACATGCCAAAAAAATAAGCATGAATTTGTAGCTAGAGTTCATAGTATATGGTATTTATAATGATTGACTTTGAATATTCAAAGTTTACGAATATAGCTTTTTCTAAAAAAAATAAAAAATTAATTTGTTTCGTATAGATTTCATAGAAATTTATAAATTAGTAAAAACAACAACCCTAAAATCTTATGAAAGCACTCAAATTTATTTTATTTCTACTGTTATTTTTTGTTTTGGCTGGAAGCACCTATGTTGCAGTTCAGCCCAACACTTATGATTTTTTTCGTACACGAACAATTTCAGCACCAGTGGATGTCATTTATAATACCGTAAATGATTATCATAATTGGGAATCGTGGTCACCATGGAAAGAAAAAGACCCTTCACTGACTTTCGAATATCCAGAGCTCACCAAAGGTATTGGTGGTGCTTATTCATGGAGTGGTAAGGACGGAAAAGGCACAATGAAAACCCTTGCTGCATCACCAAACGACTCTTTACTTCAAGAGCTAAAGTTTGAACAATTTCCTGCATCGAAAGTTTATTGGAATTTTGAATACAAAGAACCAAATGTTACAGAAGTTACATGGGGCATGAAAAGTGATGATGTTCCTTTTATGCTTAAATTTTTTGCACTCATTAATGGGGGAATGGAAAAAATGGTGGCTCCAGATTATGAAAAAGGACTGGCAAATCTTGATGCATATGTGCATGAACAAATGGCCGTATACAGCATTGAAAATAAGGGAATTACGGAGTATGGAGGTGGATTTTATTTGTACATTACCTCAAGTACAACACCAGAGAACATCAGTATGACCATGGAAAAAAACTATGCTGTATTGTACAATTATATGGCGCCAATAACATAAGAGGCAATGGTGCTCCTATGAGTATTTATCAATATCGAAACCCTGAAGATGGATCGATGATTCTCAGCTGCGGAATACCTGTTAATCAGTACTACAGAATAAAAGACGCCAGTGGTGTTTTGTGTGGATATATGCCGCGAACAAAAGTACTCAAAACAACGCTTAAAGGGGATTATAAAAATCTTGAAGAAGCATGGACCAAAAGCTATCAAAACATGAATAAAATGAACTTAAATCCTTCGAAATTGAAACCATTTGAGTTATATTTGACCTATCCTCAAGAAAATACCAATCCAGCAGATTGGATTACAGAGCTTTTTATTCCTATTGCTAATTAATTTTAAAAGATAAAACGTTATGAAATATGCTTTACTAGTATTCTTGGGGGGTGGTATTGGTAGCGTATTGCGCTATTTGGTTGGAAAGCTGTTTCAAGGGCCACTTGGGACATTCCCTACGGGAACCATGACGGTCAATGTTATTGGTAGTCTGCTTATCGGTATTCTTGTGGGCTATGGCCTAAAAAATGGAGGACTCTCTGAGCCACAAACACTCCTTTTGGTCACAGGTTTTTGTGGGGGATTTACCACATTTTCTACATTTGCTTTAGAAAATCAAACGTTTTTAAAAACTGGAGATTATACTTCATTCGTAATATATACTTTTGGGTCTTTATTTTTAGGAATTTCAGCTGTGATTTTAGGATTGTTTCTGTCGAAAAATTTCTAAATCACTTAAAGTTTTTCACACCAGCATTTACACCCAATGGAATGTAATTTTGTCGAGGCACAATTGGGCAAGAATACAACTCATTGTATACGCAATAGGGATTGTAGGCCGTATTGAAATCTAACCAAATACTATCCGATTTAGGTACAGTTAAATCCATGTAACGTCCTCCACCGTAAGTAGATAAACCATTTGTATCGTCCAAAAACGGAAGAAAAAGGTAATTTGGTTGTTCTTCTTTGGTGTCCATAGCTTGATAGACATTCAACTCAACGCTTTGGCCTAATAAGCTAAAAGATAAAACACCAAAAATACGCTCTTTAGAAACGCGTTCTGTTGTGGTTTTCATATCAAAATATTCGGAATTTGGGGTTGGTGTCAATTTGGCTTTGACCACAAAACTAGAATCAATTGGGAAAAACGAAAGCGAAGAAAATGTTTTTAAATCCTTGGGCTTTAAGGGTGATTTGGAGGCGTCTTTAAACAATTCATTCATTTTCTTTTGAAATGCAGACGCATACTGAACTTTTACTTTGTGCTCTGTACATGACAATACGAGAAAAACTAAAAGACAGAAAAGAAAAAGAGATTTTAAGGAATTTGACATAACTCTACACTTTATCAATTGGATTGTGTGCTACCACATTGGATAGAATAATCTGGGTTTTTGTTTCGCCATAAGAAATCAACTCATCAATAAATTTTTCTAAATGTTGTTGATTCTCAAACACCACTTCCATCACAATATTTTCATTACCAGTAATTCTGTAACAATTTATCACTTCTTTATAAAATTTAATTTGATGTAAAAAAGGTTTTAATCGCCCCATAAAAGCACGTACAGTAATAAGCGCTCGAAGTCCATAACCCAACGCATTATGATCAACTTTGGTGAGATAATCAGAAATAATTCCTAAGTCTTCCATCTTTTTGATACGCTCGGCAACAGCAGGGGATGATATACCAACTTGTCTAGCAATTTCAGTATTCGAAATGCGTGCATTTTTCTGTAATAAATTTAGAATCTTAGAATGAATCGTATCTAGTTTCATTTTTAAATATATTTTAATAAAAATAATAAAAAATTAAATATAAAAATATATTAAACATTAATATTTAAATAAAAATACATTTATTATCCACTAATTTTACAGTGGTAAGTTTACTCTAATCAGATAAACAGCGAAATGTATTTAAATTTTAATTCGGCATTCTACAACAAAGCGCTAGAAATTGGAAGTCTATCCAAAAAGATTTCAGATTATCTAAATGCAGATCTTGCACCCCTTTCCGAAACTGGTAAAGAAAACCCCGATATTTACTTCTCTGGTGATATCATTCAACATTCTATGTCTTTGTCTACAGAAATTTTAAAGGCAGAACAAACTACGCAATCAGAAAAAAAATATTACCACGCTCACACACTAAAATGGCTTACCTACAGATTGAATCAAAACTGCAGGAGATTGGAACAATGTAGTAGTAATGGCAAAGATTTCATGATGATCTTAAAAAAAGAGTTGAAAAAGTTCAAAAAACTTCAAAAGCAGTGGATGCTTAGCTTGTAAGCAAAAAAAAGAAATTAAACTCCACAACTAACAGCTTGAAAATCAGCTAAAAACACCCAATATTTTTGTTTTTTAAATTAATTTAAAAAAAAGTTCAAAAAAAATGTGACTTTTTAATAAATCTTGTGTCTAAACTAATAGGGAGTTCTAAAATGCTCTTCAAAAAATTAAATTTAATTAACAACCTACAAAATTTTATCATGATGAAAAAATTATCACTCTATGCTTGTTTATTGCTGCTAATAAGCACAACAGTTGTAACAGCGCAAAATTTACCAACAAATCCAGATCCTGGAAAATGTTATGTAAAATGTATCACTAAAGATGTTTTTGACACAGTAACAGAAACCGTTCAGGTGCAGCCTGCTTATCAAACACTCTCTGTAGTACCTGCTACTTACAAAACAGTTGAAGAACGTGTACTCGTGAAAGAAGCCACTAAACGCTACTCATTTGTTCCCGCAGTCTAGGAAACTGTAGATGTATCTTACACCACTGGAGGCGGTGCAGAAGAATTAACTGTTATTCCAGCAACTTTTGGTACTTCAACACAGTCTTTTGAAGTCTATCCAAAAACATCAGGGTGGGAATACAAACAACTCGAAGATTGTCAATCTTTAAACAAAGAGGATTGTGTTGCTGCTTGTTATGTTGAGCGTCCGGCACAGTTTCGGGATGTTACCATAACAA
Organism: Flavobacteriaceae bacterium; assembly: GCA_029238515.1. GTDB lineage: Bacteria > Bacteroidota > Bacteroidia > Flavobacteriales > Flavobacteriaceae > UBA3537. The sequence continues at coordinate 30,740 of JAQWFW010000020.1, forward strand.
CTATTACAAGAGAAGCTTCAACGAGTAGAGGTCCTGCGGCCGCAGCAAAAACAAAAACCTACAAAAAGCAAGTGATAAAAACACCTGCTCAAGTAAATGAAGAAGTCATACCAGCAGTCTATAAAACAATAAAAAAGCAAGTTGTAGATCAGCCAGCGAGAACTGTAAGCCAAACTGTTCCAGCCAAAACACAAACTATTACGAGAACAATATTAAAATCTAAAGGAGGAATCACAACATGGGAAGAAATTGATTGTAAACTATTGGATCCTAATGTACTGCCAATCTTTTATGAACTTGCAAGTGCACGCTTAACTTCCGAGTCTAAAGGAATTATAGACAATACTTTGATGCCTATTCTTAATTCTAAAAATGTGAACATTGAAATCATGTCCCACACAGATTCAAGAGGAAACGATGCATACAATATGTCATTGTCACAACAACGTGCCAATGCTGTTGTAAACTATTTGGTTTCTAAAGGAATTTCTAGAAGCAGATTATCTGCAAGAGGATTTGGTGAAACTCGATTGGTAAATCGTTGTTCTAATGGTGTTCAATGTTCAGAAACAGAACATAAACGCAACAGAAGAACAGAATTTAGAGTACTAAATAACTAAGAGCGACGATAAAGTTGCCTCTAAACCCCAGAAAAAGAGCACCTAATGGTGCTCTTTTTTTTCGTTCTATTTCTTTTCTATAGAATAAAAAGAAACATCTCGCTTAGCTTTTTGTACCTCAATTCCGAAATTAAATAGAAGATCATCAACCATCAAATCATAAAATTTGTAATGAAGCTGCCAATCAAATTTTTGGTGCTCATCTTCAATATAAAGTTCGACAATCACCGGAGTTTTTAAGAGTGTTGAAAGCTTGTGTTTAAAATCACTAAGTGAACTGTTATCTGCTGAGAACTGAATATCATCCACCAAAAACTGAGGACTATCGCTACCCCAATCGATTTGATTTTGAGGCCAAAATTTGTCTTCACAGTCTGTACAATTGAGCACAAGTGCATTTACTTTTTTCTGCGATGTTTTAAGCTTTAAACCCAAAACTTTCAATACTTTCTTAGCGACACTCAAAAATTCTTTTTTGTATTGAAGCTCCAAAACATACATTTTGTTATGCTCCCCTTCAAGCTCTATTTGCTCTGGAGAAGTTTTTAGCATATAACTTAAAATATATTTTAAGCTCCCTTCCATTTTTATAAAATTTGGGGTGCGGAAAACTGTAATTCCAGGACTTAAATCTGACTCAAATTCTGAGAGTTTATAAGTCCCATCTAAGGTTTTTGGTGTATCGCTTTCCAATTCATAAGGCACCAAATCGATAAATGTACGAGGATCAAAACGAACCGACGAGCTTTGTATATATTGTTTTAAATCATAAGCTGTCAAATTCGCTGGATTACCTTGCCAAATGGGTGTAGCATTTGCATCAAGTAGTACAGCATAAGGTAAATCTCTGACGCTATATTTTTTAAATGTTTGCCCATCATAGTCAATTGCAGTCGCAAAACGCGAAGGGCGTTTGGTTAAAAATTTCTGTACGGTTGCTGACGTTTCTTCTGAGAGTGAAATGATGAATAAATCATCTTTGTACTGCTCCTGAAGGACATCTAAATAATCTGAAACCGTAATACATGGACCACACCAAGTGGCCCAAAATTCAATCATGAATAGCTTTTGTTTGGAGGTTGGTGTGTGGTAATCTGAAGCTTGTAAAAGTTCAGAAATTTTGACTTGAGCAAAAGCTTGATTTGAAAAAATAAAAACACCCAAAAAAAGGGCAATTTTAAAAGGTTTTAAAGACATCATTTTTTATTTGTTAAAAACGTAACAAATATCATGCTAAATTAAATTGGCGTTTAATTTTTTAGACAAAATGGCTTTCATTTGCTGTTGCAAATTTTCAGCTTTTTGTGCAGCTTGTTCGGCAAAATCTGTTGCATTAGATGCATAAATAATCCCTCTTGATGAATTGACCAATAGTCCAACATCAGAATTTAATCCATAGGCACATACATCTTCTAAACTACCTCCTTGTGCACCAACACCTGGTACCAACAAAAAGCTATTTGGAACAATGGCTCTAATGGCTTTAAAATACTCTGCTTTTGTAGCACCAACGACATACATCAAATTTTTAGAATTTTTCCATGATTTTGAAGTTTGCAAAACCGATTGATAAAGCGGTTTTTCTTTGGACTTAATAGTTTGAAAATCAAAAGCACCAGGATTAGAGGTTAATGCCAACAAGATGGTGTGCTTGTTTTCAAATTCTAAAAAGGGTTCTATTGAATCCTTGCCCATATATGGCGCTGTAGTAATGCTATCGAATCCTAAATCTTCAAAAAATGCTTTAGCATACATACGGCTAGTATTGCCAATATCTCCTCGTTTCGCATCAGCAATAGTGAAAATTTCAGGGTAATTTGAGTTCAAATAATCTATCGTTAATTTCAAAGCATCCCAACCCTCTTGACCATAGGCCTCATAAAAAGCAATATTGGGCTTATAGGCCACACACAAATGATGTGTTGCATCAATAATTGCTTTGTTAAATTCAAAGATTGGCGAAGCCAATTTTAATAGATGTGTAGGAATTTTAGACAAATCAACATCCAATCCAATACACAAAAAAGACTGCTTTCTTTTTATTTCTGATATGAGTTTTTCTGTATGCATTCGTATTAAATTTGATTTGAATCTGCCTTCAACTTTTCGGTATTTTCAGCGAGCATCAACTCGTCAATAATTTTTTGAACATCGCCATTGATGATGTTCGATAAATCGTACAAAGTCAATCCAATTCTGTGGTCTGTAACCCTGCCTTGTGGATAATTATATGTTCTGATTTTTGCACTTCGATCACCAGATGAAACCATACTTTTTCGTTTCTCAGAATCCGCAGCTTGTTTTTTGGCCAACTCCATTTCGTACAGTCGAGAACGAAGGACTTTTAATGCTTTTTCTAAATTTTTGTGAGATGATTTTTGATCTTGACAACTGACAATCATACCCGTTGGCTCGTGATGTAGTTTGATGGCAGAATAGGTTGTATTGACCGACTGACCTCCTGGCCCTGTAGAAGTTGTACGCTCAATTCGAACCTCAGTCATGTCGAGCTCAACATCAAATTCTTCGGCTTCTGGAAGAACAATCACAGAGGCAGCACTGGTGTGTACACGGCCTTGCGTTTCTGTTTGTGGCACCCGTTGAACACGGTGAACTCCAGCTTCAAATTTCATGGTGCCATAAACATCAGCGCCAGAGACTTCAAAAATAATTTCTTTGTAGCCCCCTGAGGTTCCTTCGTTAAAATCTACAACATCGACCTTCCAGCCCTTAGATTCACAATATTTGGTGTACATCCTATGGAGATCTCCTGCAAAAATACTTGCCTCGTCACCACCAGTACCTGCACGAACTTCAACAACTACATTTTTGGCATCTTCTGGATCTTGGGGAATGAGTAGAAATTTTATTTCTTCTTCGATTTCAGGTAATTTTGTTTTGGCTTCATCGAGTTGCATTTTGGCCATTTCCACCATTTCTGCATCACTCCCATCTGCTATAATTTCCTGCGCTTCTTCGATGTTGGATACTAATTCTTTATAGATTTCCCCTCGATCCAAAATTTTCTTTAAATCTTTATATTCCTTGTTGATTTGAACATAGCGCTTTTGATCAGAAATTATTTCTGGTTGGATGATAAGATCGCTCACCTCATCGAAGCGTTGTTTTATAATTTGAATTCTTTCTAACATGGATTATAAATATTGAGAGCAAAAATAGTACTTTAAGACGAAATTGGCCTTAAAATCTAATACTCAAACGTACCATAGTCACTTTTGATGGTCAATTTCTTGGTTGCTGAAGCTTCAACGCGACCAATTATTTGGGCATCTACATCAAATGTTGAGGCGATTTCTATTATGTGTTCTGCAATTTCTGGCTGTACATACAATTCCATACGATGACCACAATTGAACACTTGATACATTTCCTTCCAATCCGTTTTGGATTGTTCTTGAATCAATTTAAACAAAGGTGGAATTGGAAACATATTGTCTTTTATAATGTGGTGTTCATCAACAAAATGAAGGATTTTAGTTTGCGCACCACCACTACAATGCACCATCCCGTGAATGTTTTTTATGGCGCAAGAGTCCAAAATAGCTTTTATGATGGGTGCATAGGTACGTGTGGGTGAAAGGACCAATTTTCCTGCGTCAATTGGTACATTTTCTACGACATCTGTGAGTTGAACTTGACCTGAATAGACTAATTCTCGGGGAACTGCCGCATCAAAAGTTTCTGGATATTTTTTGGCAACATCTTTATGAAAAACATCGTGTCTTGCAGAAGTGAGTCCATTGCTGCCCATACCACCATTGTACTGCGCTTCATATGTAGCTTTTCCAAAAGAGGCCAAACCAACTATAACATCGCCTGGACGAATATTAGCATTATCAATAACCGCACTGCGCTTCATTCGGGCTGTAACCGTAGAATCTACAATAATCGTACGCACCAAATCACCTACATCTGCAGTCTCTCCTCCAGTTGAATGTATGGTAACTCCATAGTTTTTTAAATCGGTAATCAATTCTTCAGTTCCATTAATAATCGCTGAAATTACTTCACCGGGAATCAAATTTTTGTTTCGACCAATGGTTGAAGACAACATAATATCATCTGTTGCACCAACGCACAACAAATCATCAATATTCATGATGAGTGCATCTTGTGCAATACCTTTCCAAACTGAAAGGTCTCCAGTTTCTTTCCAATACGCATAGGCAAGAGAACTTTTGGTTCCTGCACCATCTGCATGCATAACCAGACAGTAATCTTCATCATGGGTCAAGTGATCTGGAACAATTTTGCAAAATGCTTTTGGAAATAATCCTTTGTCGATGTTTTTTATGGCATTGTGCACATCTGTTTTTGATGCTGAAACACCTCGTTGTGCATACCGTTGACTTACTTCGTTTCCCATAAATTATTGTGAACTACAAATGTAATACAGTATTTGATGTTTTGGAATAAAAAACGCTTAAAAATTTTCAATAATTACCTAGTAAAGAGTAGTTCTCTGTATTTTGGTAATGGCCAAAGTTCGTCGTCTATAAGCAATTCTAACTTATCACAATTGTAACGAATTTCATCAAAAAGTGGTCTCACTTTGTTGCAATAGGTTTCGGCTTTTTTGATGGATTCTGAAATGACATTGGCTTTCTTACGTTCATTAATCATAGCTGTTACACCTGAATTAATGGATTCGATATAATTGGAAATATCTTTGATTAAAACCAATTGTTCGCTGGCATATTTTTTAAAATCATTGCCATAAATGTCTTTTAGTCCACGTACGTTATTGATGAGTATGTTTTGGTATTTTACGGCCGTTGGAATAATGTGATTTCGTGCTACATCGCCAAGAACCCGTCCTTCAATTTGTATTCGGTTTATGTAGTCTTCTACTTCAATTTCGTAACGAGCTTCAATTTCAGTTTTATTCATTACTCCTAAGCTTTCGTAAAGTGCCACAGTTTTAGGCGCGATTTTAACTTTTAATGCCTCTGGTGTATTTTTATTGTTACTCAAACCGCGTTTTTTAGCTTCTTTTTGCCATTCCTCCCCATATCCATTACCTTCAAAAAGTATCGCTTTTGATGTTTTGATATATTCTCTCAATACATTAAAAATAGCTTCATCTTTTTTGAGGCCTTTTTTATCAATCAAAACATCTGCTTCAACTTTAAAATCAATCAATTGTTTAGCAACAATAGTGTTGAGTACTGTCATTGGATTGGCGCAATTTGCTGTAGAACCTACAGCGCGGAATTCGAATTTATTACCAGTAAAAGCAAATGGTGAGGTTCGATTTCTATCGGTATTATCAAGAAGAATTTCAGGGATTTTACCCACAACATTGAGTTTCAAATCGGTTTTTTCTTTTGGTGATAATTTTCCTTTGGTTACTCCTTCAAGTTCACTCAAAACTTTGGTGAGTTGGGCACCTATAAAAACAGACATGATTGCCGGCGGTGCTTCATTGGCTCCCAAACGATGATCATTGCTTGCCGATGCTATAGAAGCACGCAACAACTCTTCATTGTCACATACTGCTTTTATGGTATTGATGAAAAAAGTCAAAAATTGAAGATTACTCATAGGAGTTTTCCCTGGAGCCAAAAGATTAACTCCTGTATCGGTACTCAAACTCCAGTTGTTGTGCTTTCCTGAACCATTGACCCCTGCAAAAGGTTTTTCATGAAAAAGCACTTTAAAATGGTGGCGTTCTGCCACTTTTTTCATGAGGTCCATTACAAGTGAATTATGGTCTACAGCTAAGTTGGCTTCTTCATAAATGGGTGCCAATTCAAATTGATTTGGCGCTACTTCATTATGTCTTGTTTTTACAGGGATTCCCAATAAAATGGACTCCTTTTCTAAATCTCGCATGAAGTTCAAAGCGCGATTGGGTATGGTTCCAAAGTAATGATCATCAAGTTGTTGACCTTTAGCAGAAGAATGCCCCAACAAAGTACGTCCAGTTAATTCTAAATCAGGTCGAGCTACCGCTAAAGATTTATCAATTAAAAAATACTCTTGCTCCCATCCCAGTGAGGCAGAAACTTTTTTGACATTCTTGTCAAAATAACGTGCAACAGAAGTTGCAGCATCATCTATTGTGTGTAATGCACGCAATAATGGTGTTTTGTAATCTAGTGCTTCACCTGTGTAAGCAACAAAAACAGTCGGAATACAAAGCGTTGTACCAAAAATAAATGCAGGTGATGTAGGATCCCATGCCGTGTAGCCACGGGCTTCAAAAGTATTTCGTATTCCTCCATTTGGAAAAGAAGATGCATCAGGTTCTTGTTGTACCAATTGATTGCCCTCAAACTGTTCTATTGCTTCTCCAGGCCCAAGGGTTTCAAAAAATGCGTCATGCTTTTCGGCTGTGGCACCAGTAAGGGGTTGAAACCAGTGGGTATAGTGTGTAACGCCCTTGGCCATAGCCCATTCTTTCATGGCTGTCGCAATCTGGTCGGCCATGTCGCGATTTATAGTTTGATTTTTTTCTATTGCAGCAGATAAATTTTTGAATGTAGCTTTGGGCAAAGAACTGCGCATGGCTGCAATGCCGAAGACATTGGAACCATAAACTTCGGATCGTTTTGGGTTTTCTTGAACAGAAACTGCCGCTCTGTTCATTGACGTTTTTAGTGCATGAAAGCGTAGCGTTGACATAATAATAGGATTAAAATTCTACACAAAATTAAAGGTATTGTAGCAAAAAAATGAAATGCAAATAATTTTTTATTAACAATTTGAACAATAAAAGAACTAAAAATTATTAATCTTTTGGTTATACCCCAAAAAAAATAGGGTATACATAAAAAAAGCATATATGTTAATAATTTATACCCTTGTTTTTCATGACCAATATAGCTAATTTATATATTTGTTGCAGAATTTTTTAATCAAAATTAAACGCATTATGTCAAAATCAAAATTAGAATACATTTGGTTGGATGGGTACTACCCAACTCAAAATATGAGAAGCAAAACCAAAGTTGAAGAAAATTTTAGTGGAAAACTAGAAGATTGCCCAATATGGTCTTTCGATGGATCTTCTACAAGACAAGCTGAAGGAAATTCTTCAGACTGCTTGTTGAAACCTGTTGCAATTTACCCAGACCCTGCAAGACGCGATGGTTATTTAGTAATGACTGAAGTTCTAAATGCCGATGGAACTCCTCACGAATCCAATGGACGTGCTACTATTGAAGATGAAGATAACGATTTCTGGTTTGGTTTTGAACAAGAGTATTTCATCATGGACACAAAAACTCAGCTTCCTCTTGGATTTCCAGTAGGAGGTTATCCTGCACCACAGGGAATGTATTACTGTTCAGTAGGTGGAAAAAACACACATGGTAGAGATCTTGTTGAAGAACATGCAGATTTATGTATTGATGCTGGACTTAACTTCGAAGGAATTAATCAAGAAGTTGCCTCTGGACAATGGGAATTCCAATTGTTTGCCAAAGGTGCACAAAAAGCAGGTGACGAGATTTGGGTTGCACGATACCTCCTCGACCGTTTGACTGAAAAATATGGATATTATATTGACTACCACCCAAAACCACTTGGAAAAGACATGGATTGGAATGGTTCTGGAATGCATGCCAATTTCTCTAACACAACCCTTAGAACTTGTGGTTCTCAAGAAGTTTATGAGAAAATTTGTGAATCATTCAGACCTGTAGTAAAAGAGCATATCGAGGTTTATGGAGAGTTCAACGATCAGCGTTTGACTGGATTGCATGAAACTGCTTCAATCAATGATTTCTCTTACGGAATTTCTGACCGTGGAGCTTCCATCAGAATTCCGATTATTACTGTAGAAAAAGGATGGAAAGGATGGCTAGAAGATAGACGTCCAGCTTCTAATGGAGATCCATACAAAATTGCTGCACGTATTATCAAAACAGTAAAATCTGCAAAGGTTTAATGTAAACTGTTTCATAATTTTATAAAGCGGTTGCACCAAGCAACCGCTTTTTTTTATATATTTGAATAAGAATAGACCCCCAAGTCTAATCTTCATAACCAAGAAAACGCATAATTTAGGTATTTAAATTTCGACATTTTACCCATCACATTGAATTTTGATTGGGATTTAAAAACGTTAAATGCTTAACCTAATATTATAAAACAAGACCTCAACAAGTTGTTATGCCTCGATTTATTTTTGTCAGGCACAAAAGACAATTCTGAAATCATCAATGAGCACCAATCCCATGAAGATGCCACTAGAGTACTCCCATTGATCAGTTGGGATGTGTTTAGCGAAAGCTATTTCAAGCAACTCAATGCATCAAAAAAAGCTTTGGATTTGAAAAAAATAAAGGCATACGCCAAAAGGCATTGCTGGAAAAATGACATTGAAGCCATTTTTGATGCAAATGATTTTGAGGCCATTATTCTTACCGATAAGAATCAAAATATCATCTGGGTAAATGAAGGCTTTACCACAATGACGGGCTATTCCAAAAAGGAAGTAATAGATAGAACGCCGGGCTTTTTACAAGGCAAAAAAACGTCAAAAAAAACAACGGCTGAAATCAAGTTTCGATTAAAGGAAGATAAACCTTTCAGCACTAATTTAGTGAATTACCGTAAAAATAAATCGACCTATAATTGTGAGGTGCACATTTTTCCTCTTTATAATACAAAAACTACGCATTTTATAGCATTGGAACGAGAGGTGATGTAAAGACCAAAAAATAAATATTAGGTTATAATTTTTTGGCAACTGTCGCAACTGCCGCAATAGTAGCATCTAAATCTTCATAAGACAAAGCATCAGTAATAAACCAACTTTCAAAAGCACTTGGTGCAATGTATACACCTGCATCGAGCATACCGTGGAAAAATTGTTTGAAGCGGTCATTGTTGCCGTGGGCCGCTGTTTCAAAATCGACTACAGGGGTTTCGGAAAAATGTACAGAAATCATAGACCCTACTCTATTGATGCTATGCTCTATATTGTTAGCTACCAACGCTTTAGAGATACCTTCGTGCAAATAAGCGGTTTTTTGGGCTAAGCGATCATAAACCTCAGCATCATTGTTTAATGCATTTAAAAGTGCATACCCAGCTGCCATAGCCAACGGATTTCCGCTTAAAGTTCCTGCCTGATACACAGGCCCTTCAGGAGCCAAATGTTGCATGATTTCTTTCCGTGCCGCAAAAGCGCCTACAGGCAAACCACCACCAATCACTTTACCAAAGCATACAAGATCTGCTTTGATGCCATAAAGCTCTTGAACTCCGCCTTTTGCCAAGCGAAATCCAGTCATCACCTCATCAAAAATAAGTACAGCTTTGTGTTGGTCGCACAACACACGTAGCCCTTCCAAAAATCCTTCTACTGGTGGAATACAACCCATATTCCCTGCTACAGGTTCAACAATAATAGCCGCAATTTCATTTTGATTGGCCTCAAAAATACGCGCTACAGCTGCCAAATTATTATAAGGTGCCAACAAAGTGTCTTTGGCTGTTCCTTGAGTTACACCTGGACTGTTGGGACTACCAAAGGTTACAGCACCACTACCTGCCTGAATCAAAAAAGAGTCGGAATGTCCGTGGTAGCACCCTGAAAATTTAATAATTTTTTCTTTACCTGTGTATCCTCTTGCCAAACGCACTGCACTCATACATGCCTCTGTGCCAGAATTTACAAATCGGATTTTATCAATATTCGGAACCATTGAAATGGCTAATGCTGCAATTTGCGTTTCAATTTCGGTGGGCATTCCAAATGAAGTTCCTTTTTTGGCTTTATCCACTACAGCATCTACAACTGGTTTGTAGGCATGCCCTAAAATCATTGGGCCCCAAGAATTAATATAATCGATTAAACGATTATCATCTTCATCATAAAGGTATGGGCCTTCTGCTTTTTTGACAAAAATTGGTGTGCCACCCACAGCTTTAAATGCACGAACTGGGGAATTGACTCCACCAGGAATTACCGCACTGGCTTCTTTAAATAATTGACTGCTGCGTTGGTATTTCATAAGGTTTAATTTGGTCTAATGATGAGTGTTTGTCCAATGCTTAATTCGTTGGAATTGAGTTTATTAGCAGATTTTATACGTTCCACAGTAGTGTTGTAGCTTTTTGCAATGGAGTACAGGGTATCCCCTTTTTGGACGATATGTGTTTCTGCAATTTGTTGTTGAGCATTTTTATTTTTGGCTTTTTTGTCAAAAATATCGTAGCGGTATAATTTGTATCGCTCGATAAGACTAATAAGTTTTTTAGGGTATTTCGGATCGGTGGCATAACCTGCTTTTTTTAGTCCTTTTGCCCATGCTTTATAATTGGTAGACTTATACTTAAATAAACCTGAATAACGTTTCCTTTTGGCCAAAAATAGGGAATGATCTCTGTAGGATTGATTAGGGTCATTGTATTTTCTAAAACACTCTTGAGCACGATCATCATCGTGATAAATTCGAGGACCTGACCAATCATGACACTTGATGCCAAAGTGATTGTTGGCTTCTCTAGCCAAACGTCCCTTTCCAGAGCCAGATTCCAAAATACCTTGCGCAAGAGTAATACTGGCAGGAATACCATAAAGTTTCATTTCATGAATAGCCACTGCTCTAAAGAAAGTAATATAATCTTCGGTGGAATTGTAGGTTGGCGAAATGACTACTGAAGGGGTTTCAGGTAGTTGAGTGGGGTTTATCTTTACATCAACTCGCTTTTTTTGGTTTGTTCTTTTTCGAGCGCCACAGCTCGACAAAACTACACCTACCAAAATCAAAATTACAATGCGCCTCATGCGATCAACTCTAAATTATGTTTACTCAAATAATGATTCATCCCTTCAATGCCCTGCAATCCACCAGTATGAATGGCCAAAATTTTTGCAGATTTTGAAAAAAATCCGTTTTGAATTAAATCAAAAATGCCATACATCATTTTCCCAGTATAAATTGGATCTAAAGAGAGTTTAAATTCTTGTTTAAACTTATTGATAAATTGTATCAACTCCAAATTCACTTTGGCGTACCCTCCAAAATGGTATTCATGGCATAAATCCCAATTAGATTGTTGCGCAAATTTACAAATATCTTCCCTTATAAATGCGCCTTTTAGGGCTGGAAATCCAATTATTTTTTGATGAGGTAGACTAGAATTAATCAAACCCGAAATGGTACCTCCAGTTCCAACTGCACAACAAATAACATCAAATTCATGATCAGCTTCAGTCAAAATTTCTTTACAGCCAGCTATGGCCAATGCATTGGTGCCACCTTCTGGAAGGATATAAAAATTGGGGTGTTTTTTTTGTAAGTCTTGAAGAAATAAATCCTCAGTTTTTTGACGATATGCGGCACGACTTATAAATTCTAAATGCATTCCACATGCTTTCGCATACGAAAGTGTTGGATTAGAGTCCAGATTGTCAACCAATTCCTCTCCTCGAATAATTCCAACAGTAGGAATGTTTAGGTCTTTTCCTGCAGCTGCAGTCGCAGCGATATGATTCGAAAATGCTCCTCCAAAAGTCAAAATCCCTTCAAAATGCCCATCGATTACAGCTTGAATATTATATTTCAATTTTCTGAATTTATTTCCAGAAACCGTAGGGTGAATTCTAAATTCTGGTTTCAAAGAAAGTTGAGGTGTTAATGTAATATTTTCTATAGGTCGTATGTCGAGCATCATATAACTAAAGTGCTAAAACGTAAAAATACAAATCTTTAGAGCATTTGAACCCAGCTTAAAATCTATTTTTTGACAAAAAAAGACAGATCGATGTTCTTTGAAATTTACACTATATTTGTTAGAAATGAACAAAAGAATACCCATAGAAGAAGGTGATTTTTATTGGACTCCGGAAGGATACCGTTGTTTTACAGAACAATATCATTTGAAGCGCGGATATTGTTGTGAAAGTAATTGTAGACATTGTCCTTATGGTTTTAACACCTCCAAAAAATAAAAAATTGATGCCCATGACGCCAAAATCAAATACTTTTAAAGACGAGATTATAGAAGGAATTCCCAAAGAATTACCTCCACTAAAACCCTTTAACCCTACTTACAATCATGCGCCAAAGCGCAAAGCTATCTTGAATGCTAAAGAACAAAAACTAGCACTTAGAAATGCGTTGCGTTATTTTGATAAAAAATTTCATCCTGTTCTCATTAAAGAATTTAAAAATGAGTTGGACGCATATGGACGAATTTACATGTACCGTTTTCGTCCTCATCACAAAATTTATGCCCGCCCTATAGACGAGTATCCTGCCCAAAGTAAACAAGCGGCAGCCATCATGTTGATGATTCAAAACAACTTGGACGATGCTGTAGCTCAACACCCCCATGAATTGATTACCTATGGAGGAAATGGTGGGGTTTTTTCAAATTGGGCACAGTATCGATTGACCATGAAATACTTGTCCGAAATGAACGACGAACAAACCTTAGTCATGTATTCTGGTCATCCTATGGGACTCTTCCCATCACATAAAAATGCACCAAGAGTAGTGGTCACCAACGGAATGATGATTCCAAATTATTCTCAGCCCGACGATTGGGAAAAATTCAATGCATTAGGTGTTACTCAATTTGGTCAAATGACTGCAGGGAGTTATATGTACATTGGTCCACAAGGCATTGTTCATGGCACAACCATCACCGTATTGAATGCCTTTAGAAAAATAAAAAAAAGCCCTAGCGGACATCTCTTCCTCACTGCTGGATTGGGCGGTATGAGTGGTGCACAACCAAAAGCAGGAAATATTGCTGGATGCATCACCATTTGTGCCGAAGTAAACCCCAAAGCAACGCAAACAAGGCACGAACAAGGTTGGGTCGACGAAGTAATCTATAAAATAGATGAACTTGTAAAACGAGTCCAGCGAGCAAAAGATAAAAAAGAAGTGGTTTCCATTGCCTACCAAGGCAACGTAATCGATGTTTGGGAAGCTTTTTATGAAGCTGATATTTTCGTTGAACTTGGCAGCGATCAAACTTCATTGCATAATCCGTGGGCAGGTGGTTACTACCCTGTAGAATTAAGCTTTGAAGAAGCCAATGATATGATGCGAAACCACCCTAAAGAATTTAAAAAAGCCGTACAAAAAAGCTTAATTCGTCATGCTGAAATTATCAAAAAACACACCAAAAAAGGAACCTATTTTTTTGATTATGGAAATGCCTTTCTACTTGAAGCATCACGCGCTGGTGCTGATATTTTAGAAACCAATGGCGAAGATTTCATCTACCCAAGCTATGTTCAAGACATCATGGGACCTATGTGTTTTGACTATGGTTTTGGTCCTTTCCGTTGGGTTTGTGCTCGTGGATTAGAAGAAGATTTAGCCAAAACGGATGCCATTGCCTGTAAGGTTCTTGAAGAAATAGAAGCTACTGCACCTTCGGAAATTCAGCAACAAATGAAGGATAATATTCAATGGATCAAAGGGGCTCAAAAAAACAATCTTGTGGTTGGATCGCAAGCCCGTATTTTATATGCCGATGCTGAAGGCAGAATGAAAATTGCAGCGGCATTTAACTCTGCGATAGCTGAAGGTAAAATTGGACCCATTATTCTTGGACGTGATCACCACGACGTTTCTGGTACCGATTCTCCTTATAGAGAAACAAGCAATATTTATGATGGCTCAAAATTTACAGCCGATATGGCCATCCACAACGTCATTGGTGACAGCTTTAGAGGTGCTACATGGGTGAGTATTCACAACGGTGGCGGAGTTGGATGGGGTGAAGTCATTAATGGTGGGTTTGGTATGGTTCTTGATGGTTCTAAAGAAGCTGAAAAACGTTTAAAATCGATGTTATTTTGGGACGTTAATAATGGCATTGCTAGACGGAATTGGGCGCGAAATAAAGGCGCTACTTTTGCCATTAAAAGGGCTATGGAACAAGAGCCAAACCTGAAAGTCACCTTACCAAACAACGTAGATGACATGCTTTTTGATCAGATTTAACAGATTAAATTACACCATTATGAAAAAACACATTTTATCTCTTACTTTTCTATTGTTTACACTAATTTCTTGTGATTCTGTGCGTGTTGCTGCAGATTATGACCGTTCTGCTAACTTTGAAACGTACAAAACTTTTGCCTTTTTTAAAGATGGCATAGACAAAGCAAAAATTAGCGATTTGGATAAGCGTCGAATCTTACGCGCCATAGAATCGGAACTCTTGGCAAAGGGTTTTACAAAATCCAAAACACCTGATTTATTGGTAAATATTTTTACCAAAGAACGCCAAGAAGTGAATGTATACAATAGAAGTTTTGGCATGTACGGCTGGGGTTGGGGCTGGGGATGGAATCCAATGATGGGATGGAATCAGACTAGTGTTTCTAATTCTACTCGAGGTACACTTTTTATTGATTTGATTGATGCACAAAAAAAAGAATTGGTTTGGCAAGGCGTAGGTCATGGATATTTGAGTACAAATATGGAGCGTAAAGCTGAACGGATCAAAAAATTTGTATCATCAGTTTTATCAAAATATCCACCAGAATCAAAAAATTAGGACTATGCCTTGACGTCCAATGCTTCACGTAAAGTATTGCCCATTAACATAAAAGCCATCACTAGACTCATGATACACAGCCCTGGAATAATGGCCAGATGGGGTTGACCCAAAATTATAGCATTATAGTGCGTCTTGATCATGGCACCCCAACTCGCCATTGGCGGTTGTGCACCAATACCCAAAAAACTCAGACCACTTTCTATAAGAATCGCAGCAGCAAAATTGGCTGCTGAGATAACAATTACAGGCGCCATAATATTGGGCATTATATGCTTGGAAATTATTCTAAAATTTGTGTATCCCAATGCACGAGCTGCGGTAATGTATTGTTGTTCTTTTACACTCATGACCTCGCCACGAACTACGCGAGCCACCTCTACCCACATCGTAAGTCCTACAGCAATAAAAACTTGCCAATACCCTTTTCCTAATGCCAAAGTAATAGCAATAACCAACAACAAGGTAGGAATAGACCAAGTCACATTGATTAAGAACATGACCAAATCATCAATTTTTCCTCCAAAATACCCTGAAATACTTCCCAAAAAAATACCTATGACTAAAGAAATAAAAACTGCTACAAATCCAATAAAAAAGGATATCCGTGTACCCACCAAAATCCGACTCAAAACATCTCTTCCATAGTTGTCTGTACCCAAATGAAATGTTTTTGAAACAACATATGGTTTTGGAGATTTAGCATAATCTACAAACTGCTCTAATCCTTCTAAATCTTGAGCTTCATAAGGGGTGTAAATCATTTTATCATTTTCTATTCTGTAAGAAGATATAGGCAACTCTGTATCGGGAAATTTAGAGCCAAAAAGAATCTGATTGAATGCACTTTGATCGCCTTGTTTATCATTGTTGGGTAACACCAACATTTGCACGGTAAAACCTGGTGATTTTGAATGGATACTCACATGCATTTGATTGGCATACTGAGTATTATCTGGCGCCAAAACGTAAGCGAAAATAGATATTAAACCAATACATAAAATAAAAACTACACTGGCTACCCCCAAATAACTCTGTTTAAATTTTTGGAGCGCCAATGCTGTTAATCCCTGCATAGTTTTTTAAACTTAATTTTTAAGCGCAGATAACTTGTTTACTTTGAACATCTTATTCAAATCGGTCAATACATTAAGGGCTTCGTCCATATAGATATCTTTACTGAGTGATTCATGCCAGCGCTCACGTTTTATTCTAAAAATAGAATCGGCCTCCATGATTGGTTTTTCATAGGGTAAAGATTCGAAAGATAAATTTGTAGTGTAATCAGAAAGTGCATCAAAGCGCTCAGATTCTTTTTCATTTTTCTTCAAATTTGCATCATAATCACTGTACTTTAGACTGTAAATATCTTTTGAACGTACTTTTTTAATCCACTGCGCATTTTCATCAATAAGTTTTATTTCTGGACTGTTGTCCATACGTTCTTTACTTCTTCTGACTGTAGTTTCGTAATCAATAGAACTTTCCCAAAGCTTATATGAAGCAGGTTGAATCTCATCCCATGACAATGGATTGTCTTGATCTTTTTCACCCAAATCTATATAACTGTAACGGTCTGGAACGACAACATCACTTTTGACGCCTTCAAGCTGCGTTGAACCCCCATTGATACGGTAATATTTTTGCGTTGTAAATTTAAAGGCACCCATATCGCCACTAGTGTTGTTGCGAATCATTCGGTTAAGGTCTATGACATTTTGAACCGTTCCTTTTCCATAGGTTTGTTTGCTACCAATAACAATTGCACGCTTATAATCCTGCATGGCTGCAGCCAAAATTTCTGAAGCCGATGCAGAAAATTCATTGACCAATATCACTAATGGACCATCCCAAGTGACGCTTGGGTCTCTATCTTTTAAAACCTGTCGATCTTCACCGGTAGACCGCACTTGTACAATCGGTCCTTCTTTAATGAATAATCCTCCAATTTCAACAGCTGTTTTGAGGGAACCTCCCCCATTGTTACGCAAATCCAAAACCAAACCTTCCATTCCTTCTGACTTTAGTCGCTCAATTTCTCTTTTGACATCAGTGGTGGAATTTCTACTGTTTACATCTTGAAAATCAATATAAAATTTAGGTAAATTGATGATGCCAAATTTGTAACTGTCTTTCTCAACAATACTTGATTTTGCATAGGTTTCTTCCAACTCAATTTCGTCTCTTGGAATAGTCAAATCTTCAATGGTTCCATCAACTCTTTTAAGGGTCAAAATAACATTTGTTCCTTTTGGTCCTTTGATGAGTTTGACAGCATCATCCAGACGCATGCCCACAATACTTACTCCTTCTTCTTCATCTTCTTGACGCACTTTCAGAATGATGTCCCCAACTTGTAGTTTGTTTTGTCGCCAAGCAGAACCTCCAGAAATTAATTCAGTGATACTGATTTTGTCCATTTTTTTCTGAAGTCGTGCACCAATACCTTCATATTTTCCAGACATTTCAGCATCAAAACGATCCTTGGCTTGTGGCGCAAAATAATAGGTGTGTGGATCGAAAGATTCCGAAATGGCATTAATGTACATCGAAAGCCAATCATCGCGTCTCAAATCATCAAAATATACCGACACTTCTTGAAGGTTTTTAAGTGTAGCTTCTCGTGCTTCTTCTTCAAGATCGGATTTTGTTTTTTCTTGTTCGCTTTCATCTGATTCATTGTCGGACAACAAATCATGATAATTAGTTAGTGTGCTGAATTTTAATTGCTTACGCCAACGATCCATCATCTCTTTTTTGGAGGATACATAGTCCAATTGATCGGTATCAGATTGATAAGTTTCATCCAATTCATAATTAAAGGGCTGAGTTAAAACATCGGTATATACCGCTTTAGACTCTTCTATTCTTTGCGTTAATCGTTGATAAACAAGGTTGAAAAACTGAACGTTGTAGTTTTTAATTTGATCATCTAAGTCAGTTTTGTAGGTTTCAAATTCTTTGAGGTCTGAACGATAAAAATAATGCTTGTAAGGATCAATTGTTTTCAAAAAACGCGTATACACTTCTTCTGAAAAATCATCATTAAAATCTTTGGGTTGAAAGTGCCCTTGTTCCAACAAATAGGTTACAAGCTGCATAAGGAGTTTATCCTTATCTGGGTTATCAAAGGTTTTGGTCGTAAAGCTACAAGAAGCGAATGCGACAAAAACAGACAAAAGAAAAATATTAAAATGTTTCATAGACTTGAGTGGTATTGATCAAAATTCGTTCCTAAAATAATGGAAAATTATAAAATTTAGTACTTGACAACGCATAATTTTTTGTTAAAGCGGTTAAAAGTCAGTAATCCCCAACAAAATACTTACTTTTGTAAAGGAAAACAAAGAAAATATGTCAAAAAAACCACTCATTCTGGTCACCAATGACGATGGAATTACTGCTCCAGGAATAAGAACTCTGATCAAAGTCATGAACCGTATTGGTGATGTGGTGGTCGTTGCACCAGACAGTCCACAAAGTGGAATGGGGCACGCAATTACCATTGATGACACCTTGTACTGCAGAGAAGAACATATCGACAATGGTCCTCAAAAAGAATACAGCACCTCTGGCACTCCTGCCGATTGTGTAAAACTTGCTGTTCACGAACTTCTGGATCGAAAACCAGATTTGTGTGTTTCGGGCATCAATCATGGATCCAACTCCTCCATTAACGTGATTTATTCAGGGACGATGAGTGCCGCCATAGAGGCTGGTATGGAAGGGATCCCTGCCATTGGATTTTCGTTGTTGAATTATAATTGGGATGCCGATTTTGGCCCCACTGAACAATACATTGAAACGATTTGCCAAAACGTTTTAGAAAACGGTCTACAAAAAGGCATCATTCTAAACGTAAACTTCCCCAGCAAGGCGATAAAAGGAACTAAAATTTGCCGTCAAGCCAATGCCAATTGGGTTGAAAAATTTGACAAACGTCGAAGTCCTATGGGACGTGATTATTATTGGCTCACTGGAGAATTTATCAATCAAGACAATGGGGAAGACACCGACGAATGGGCACTCGAGCAGGGCTATGTTTCCGTAGTTCCTGTACAATTCGACCTCACAGCACATTATTACATTCAAGAACTCAATAATTGGAATCTCAATGGATAAAATTCAAATACTTAAAGGATTCATTATTGGAATTTTGACCAATAGTTTAGGCCTTTTTCTTGTTGGAATCACTATGGCCAAATCGTCTGGACGTAGTGAAGGAGTTCTAACTGTTTTGGAGGCGGCGCATTCCGAAAATTTTCTTGGAAAACTCATCAGTCTGGGCGCACTTTTGAATCTGTTTTGTTTTTTTTACTTTATCCGAAAGAAAAAAGATGCCCATGCAGCTGGTGTATTGGTTGCTACGATTTTTATAGCCATTATTACATTTATCATTAAGCTCTAAAAATGAAGTACTACATTATAGCAGGAGAAGCATCGGGCGATTTACATGGCGCCAACCTCATCAAAGCATTGCGTAAAGTAGACCGAAAAGCAGAATTTAGAGTTTGGGGTGGCGATTTGATGCAAGATGCTGGAGGTGCTTTGGTAAAACATTACAAAGCTTTGGCGTTTATGGGCTTTTTGGAAGTGGTAATGAACTTGCGCACCATTTTTAAAAATATAAGCTTTTGCAAAAAAGATATTGAAGCTTTTCAACCTGATGTTCTGATTTTTATTGATTACCCTGGGTTTAATATGCGTATTGCAAAATGGGCTAAAATCAACAATTTTAAAACCCATTATTACATTTCACCTCAAATTTGGGCATGGAAAGAAAACCGCATTCATCAAATCAAGCGTGATATTGATCAAATGTATGTGATTTTACCTTTTGAAAAAGATTTTTACGAAGTTAAGCACCAAATGCCTGTTACCTTTGTTGGTCATCCCCTAATTGATGCGATTGCCAACCGCCCAAAATTAGAGGCAAATGCTTTACGTAAAAAATACGGCCTAAGTGACCGACCCATTGTTGCCCTACTCCCCGGAAGTCGACAACAAGAAATTAAAAAAATGTTACGTGTGATGTTGTCTGTAATTGATGACTTTCCTGAGCACCAGTTTGTGATTGCTGGTGCTCCGAGTCAACCCAAAACGTTTTACCAAAAATTCATCAAAAACAGCAAAATTAAATTTGTGAGCAATGCCACCTACGACCTGCTCAGTATAGCCGATGCAGCTTTGGTGACTTCTGGAACGGCAACACTAGAAACCGCTTTGTTTAAAGTGCCTCAAGTGGTGTGCTACAAATCCAGTTGGTTGTCTTATCAGATTGGAAAACAAGTGGTGAAGTTAAAATTTATTTCTTTGGTGAACCTCATTATGAACCGCGAAGTGGTTTGCGAATTGATCCAAAATGACCTCAACACAAAACGCCTTATAGCAGAACTAAAACATATTTTAGCCCCCAAAACCCACAAAACCATGAAAGCCGAATTTGATGCCCTAGAACAAAAACTAGGTGGCCCTGGTGCCAGCCAAAAGGTGGCCAAAGCGGTGTTTGAAGATTTGGGGTAGAATTTTAATCCTACACAAAACTTTTACCTACACCCAAAAAATGCAGCTCTTCTACTACCCTATACCAAAACTCACACTTGGACTCATTGCAGGTATCTTTTTAAGCGATTATGTTGCACTAACACTAAGAACCATCAGTTTATGGACAGGAATTTTGGTTGTTCTCGTATTGTTGTTTCACTTCGAAACTTTTATGAAAAAATACAGCATGGGGTCTATATTTTTGATGCTGCTTTTTGTTGTTTTAGGGTTGCTCTGTGCAACACTACACCATCCCAAAACAAACAAAAACCACTACAGTCATCAACTGCAAGAAAAGGATGACACATCTTCCGTTTTGTTGTTAAAAATAAGTGCAGAACTAAACCCTACCCTGTATAACATCCGTTATGTGGCAAATGTATTGGAATTGAATAACCAAAAATCAATGGGTAAACTTTTGATCAGCATCCCCAAAGACTCCACGATAGCCCCTTTGGCTATAGATGCGCTTTTGCACATCGAAACAAAACCAAAAACCATCAATTTGCCCAAAAATCCATATGCATTCAGCTACAAAAACTACTTGGCACGAAAAGGGATTTTTCATCAAATCAGTATAAATCCTCAAACTAAGTTTGCGCATATAAAAGGGAAAGAAAGCATAAAAGGTCGAGCAGCTAAAGCAAGGCACTATGTCGAACAAAAAATTGATGCACTGAACATCAACGCTACATCAAGGGCCTTTCTAAAGGCATTTTATTTGGGGATAAGAAATGAAATTCCAGAAGACATCAAAACAAATTATAAAAACTCTGGCGTATTACATATTCTGGCACTCTCTGGTTTACATGTGGGCTTATTGCTGAGTATTTTAGAGTTGCTTCTAAGTCCATTGGTTCGTATAAGGCAGGGCAAAAAAATACGCAGCGGCACCATCATTATCATTCTTTGGGGTTTTGCTTTTCTGACAGGGCTTAGTCCATCTATCATTCGTGCAGTAACAATGTTTAGTTGTTTTGCACTTGCCCGTGGATTAAATCGGCAATCAAACAGTATCAACACCCTTTTTATTTCGGCATTTGTGGTTTTGATGGTACATCCAAATTTTTGTTTTGATGTAGGGTTCCAGCTGAGTTACACTGCAGTTCTTGGAATTTTACTCATCAAACCCATTTTGGATCACTATTGGCAACCCAAACATCTTGTTTTAAAACCTGTAGTCACTTTATTAAATGTTTCGGTTGCTGCACAAATTGGAATTTTACCACTTAGTCTATTTTATTTTCATCAATTTCCATTACTTTTTTTTCTAACCAACTTATTGGTCATCCCAGTACTGATTTTGTGTTTATGGAGTGGATTTTTTATTGTGGTTTTTAGTGGAGTTGAAATCATAAATAAACCGCTCATCTTTGGATTTGAATTGCTTGTCGAACTAATGAATAAGAGTACAAAATGGGTTGCTGCATTTGATTTTTTAATCTTTAAAAACATCACTTTCAATGGGGTAATGCTGATTTTATCTTATTGTATTATTACATTATTTTTTGTGTTTTTAACCAAAAAAAGCTTCAGAAAGTTTATCTATTTAGGAGCCACAATAGTTGGACTTCAAGTGTATATATTTTTTGCTTTTTTAAAGGATTCAAAACAAGAATTTATCGTTTTTCAAAAAGTAAAACATACTGTTTTAGGGTTTAAAAGCGGAACAACTTTCGAAATACACAAGACAACCAAAGACAGTGTACAATTTGCTTTTGTTGAAGAATACAAATCAGCAGAGGGTATTCGCAGAAGTGAGACATCAGACCTGAAACGACTATACAGCATAGACGGTTATCAATTATTGCTTGTGGACAGTCTTGGGATTTATGAATTCAGGTCTGCAAAAATAGATTGGGTACTGCTTCGAAACAGTCCAAAAATACATCTAGAACAATTGATAAATGCACTAAATCCCAAACTGATCATTGCTGATGGAAGTAATTACAAAAGTTTTGTAAAACGTTGGGAAAACACTTGTGTAAAAAAAGGGGTAAAATTTTATGATACCCAAACAAACGGCGCGTATATCTATCGCTTAGATTAAGGTGTAAAGGTGGGTTTAAAGGATTTGGCGTAATTGTTAAAGGACTCTTGGCTATTAATGGTTTTGTAGAGGTCTTCGGCAAAAAGTTTAAGGTAAAGTTCGAGTTGTGGTGCTGTTCTATACCCTGGAATTGGAGCCAAAAATTCGGCATTTTCACCTAAAAATACAATAGTTGGATAGGCATTTACCCCAAAATATTGTGCAAGTTGGTGTTTGCTGTTGCGGCGTTTGGCTTTGGCCGGATCATAGTTGGGGTTTGTGAGCGGTTGCCCATTAAAATCAACTTCCTCATTGCCTTCTGCATTAAATTTTACGGCATAAAAGTTAGCGTTCACATATTCGGCTAGCTGTGGATTAGAAAATGTATTTCGATCCAACATTTTGCATGGGCCACACCAAGTGGTGTACATATCCACCATGATTTTTTTGGGGTGTTCTTTTTGTTTGATTAAAGCTTCATTCATGCTTAACCAATTGATTTCTTGAGTATTTCCAAAAAATGGAACAAGTAAAATTAAGAGAATTAACTTATGGTTTAGTTTATACATAATTATTGTTGTAATGTTCTGATCGTTGGTTGTTGTTCATTCCAGCAGTTTCATCTACAAATGAATTTCTTTCCTCACGAGTTTTAAATACCCAAATACACACAGAATCTTTGCTGTGGTAAATGGCTTTTAATTCATCATTTATTTGGCACAAATGCTCTGGTATTTCAGTTTTTATGCAAATCATATTTTGCGTTTTATCTTACCCCATGCATGAGTTTTTTGATGACAGGATAAAGCACTGCCGAAAGAACTCCCAGTCCTACAGCTACAGCTGTGAGGATCCAAAAGAAATAACTCAAACCATATTCATTTGCTATACCTTCTGAGGCCTCCCCAAAAACACCAGCAAGTTTCATACCAATCGCAACTGCGAGGTACCAAATTCCAAACATCATAGCGATCATGCGTCCTGGAACCAACTTACTTACATAAGATAAAGCCACAGGAGAAACACAAAGTTCACCCATCGTGTGAAAAAAGTAGACCAAAATAAGCCACACCATACTCACTGATGCTGTTGCAGCACCAACTGGTATGTCAGAAGCACCAATAGCAACACACGCCATCCCGATACCTAAAAGCACCATACCAATAGCGTATTTCATGTTGGCATTCGGATTGTATTTGCTTTCCCACCATTTAGAAAACAACGGAGCAAAAGCAATGATAAATAAAGAATTTAGGACACCAAACCACGATGCTGGCACTTCTGCAATTTCCTTTTTAAATTCTGCATTAAGCATCCATATCGAAATTCCCCAAATGATGAGAAAACTCATAGCTAAAATAATGTTTGATAATGCATATTTAGCAAATGTTTTTCTGAACAGTAAAATCAATACCCAAGTGATAATGCCAAGTGGAATAATGGTCATCAGGGAGTTGACGACTTTAAAAATATCGGCAGCATTGCCTTCCAAAATACGTTGGGTGTAATCTCTGGCAAATATGGTTAGACTACTCGGTGCTTGTTCAAAAATGGCCCAGAAGAAAATCGTAATAAATGCAAAAAACATTACGGCCAACATTCGATCTCTTGTAATTTTATCGTAACGAGGAATACGGATGACAAGCAATACCAAAAACAAAAGCAATGCAGTCAAAATAACAACATTGGATCCGTCTGTGCCAAACATTTGAAAATCGAATAAATTGTATGCACCCTCTGAGATTTTTGATACAGGATCATTAAGAATCCAAGAAAGCCCTAGAAGCGAAGCGACACCTATAATGGCCAACTGAAAATGAGTAAAGGGATTGAATTTTGGCTCGTTTTCAGAAACTTCTTTGTTCGCATCATTCGTTTTAGTGGGCTTTTTACCTATATCGCCAAAAATATTTTGGGCAAACCAGAATTGCAATAATCCAAAGAACATAAAAATTCCAGCAAGACCGAAGCCCCATCTCCAACCTACTTTTTCACCTAAATAGCCACACAACAAAATACCTAAGAAAGCCCCTGCATTAACACCCATATAAAAAATGGTATAAGCACCGTCTTTCTTTTCGTCTTTTCCTTTGTACATTTCCGAAATAATGGAGGTCATATTGGGTTTAAAAAAACCACTTCCAAAAACCAAAAGTGTTAGCCCAGTATAAATAAAAAATGGCGTCTCTAGTGCCATTGCACCATGCCCCAAAGTCATGAGTAAAGCACCAACAGCTACAGCATAACGATATCCAATGATTTTATCGGCAAAATAGCCCCCCAAAAGTGTTGAAAGATATACGAGAGAGGTGTAGGTTCCAAAAATAGCATAAGCGTATTCTCGTGGCCAGCCCCAACCTTCGTCCATTAGTGAAGCCGTAAAAAACATTACGAGTAGTGCCCGCATTCCATAGTACGAAAAACGCTCCCACATTTCCGTAAAAAATAATACAAACAGTCCTGCAGGGTGCCCTAATACTTTGTCTTTAAAGATTTGATCAATTGCTGTGCTCATTTTGGTTGGTTTTAAGATTCTAATGAAATTTCTTCTGCACCGTGCGTAAGTCGCTTAAGAGGTTTGAGGATTGCAATAACCAAAATACCAAAAATTGTACAGAATATTGCTATCCCAGTAAAAATTGAAAATTCACCAAATTCAGAAGCAGATTCTCCAAGAAGTCCCGCAACTTTGTTGCCTAACCCTGTAGCTGCAAAATAGGCACCCATCATAAATGCCATCCAACGTTCAGGTGCTAATTTTGTGATAAATGAAAGAGCAACTGGTGAGGCACATAGTTCTCCTAATGTATGAAATAAATAAGCAAAAATTAGCCAGTACATTGCTGAGGATCCCGTGCCTTCATATTCCATGGAAGCTGCCGACATAAAAAAGAATCCCCATCCCATGATAATAACTCCAATGGCCATTTTAAACAATGATGATGATTCTTTGTTTCTATTTTTCCACCAGACCCAAAAACTACCAACGATAGTAGCAAATATCAAGATAAAAATCGCATTTACAGATTGAAACCAGCTTGCAGGCACCATAAAGTCGCCTAAAGATAAATCTGTTTTTTGGTAGGTATAAACATTGAGTAACCCCCCCGCTTGTTCAAAAGCACCCCAAAATATTATGATAATTAAAAACGAAAGGTATGTTACTAAAATTCTATCTTTTTCAACTTTGTTTCCGTCATTGTAAACTACAATTCCAACTCCGACTGCAAAGGCCAAGCCAATAACCAAAAGACCATAAGACCAGGATCCCACAATAAACCAAATGCCAAGTCCAGCTAGCACTGTAATAACAAATCCTGCCAATGAGTTAGAGTGTTTAAAAATGGCTATAAGTAAATTTTGACTATCGCCTTTTTCTTCATTTGACCGCTCATCAACAACAAGATTTCCAACATGTTTTAAATGCTTTTGTCCATACCAATATGTGAGTTGACCTAATGCCATTCCAATACCAGCCATTCCAAAACCATAGTGCCAACCGATATTTTCTCCAACATAACCAACAGCGAGTGCAGCAACTGCTGCCCCTAAATTTATACCCATATAAAAGATATAAAAACCCATATCGCGTTTATTTTGTTCATTTTTTGGGTACAATCCACCAACCATTGTTGAAATATTTGGTTTAAGCATCCCAACACCCATTACTATTAGAGTTAATCCAGTATAAAAAGCCCACATTTGTTCAATAGCGAGTACGCTGTGTCCTGCAACAAGCAACAAACCTCCAACAAAAACAGATTTTCTTTGGCCAAGAATTTTATCTGCTATAATTCCACCTGGAATAGATGCAACATAAACAAACATAGTATACCATCCATAAAGTGCAATAGCACTGTCATTAGCCCAACCCAATCCTGGATTATCAGACGCCGTCTCTGCAACAAGGTAGAGCACTAAAATTGCGCGCATCCCATAATAAGAAAACCGTTCCCACATTTCTGTTAAAAAAAGAACATAGAGTCCGATAGGATGCCCAAAAAGTTGTTTTTGATGTTGAAGTTCTGTTGTCGACATAATAATTTTATTTATTTATTGATTGGTTCGTTTATCCTTTTATTTTTTTATGCTTTTCTGGATTTACTTTGGGTTGATTTTGAATTTTATCACCCAATGTTTTTCCAATAAAGTTGGTCATTTTTTTATAGAGGTGTAGTCTCGTATTACCACCATAAATGCCATGATTTTTGTCGGGGTAAATCCCCCATTCAAACTGTTTGTCGGCCTGAATGAGTGCCTCAACCATACGCATAGTATGTTGCAAGTGTACGTTATCGTCTCCAGAACCATGAATCAGCAAATAATCTCCTTTAAGCATTTCCGGATAATTGAATGGCGAATTATCATCATAACCATCAGGGTTTTCTTGAGGTGTACGCATATAACGCTCGGTATAAATTGTATCATAAAAACGCCAACTTGTAACCGGTGCTACCGCTATGGCCATCTTAAAAATTTCGCTGCCTTTAAGTAAACAATTGGTACTCATATGACCACCAAAACTCCAACCCCAAATCCCAATTCTATCTTCATCAATATAAGGTAATTTTGCCAATTTTTTGGCAGCAGCAATTTGATCTTCAGTTTCATATTTGACCAAATTCAAATAGGTTACTTTTTTAAAGTCAGCGCCTTTGAATCCTGTTCCACGGCCATCAACACAGACCACAAAATAACCCTTTTGTGCCAACATTTGATACCAATAATCATTGGCACTATTCCAAGTATTAGCCACTTTTTGAGATCCAGGACCAGAATACTGGTACATCAGCATAGGATATTCTTTGTTGGGATCAAAATCAACAGGTTTAATCATCCACATATTGAGGTCGTTTCCGTTGATATTTATGGTGCTAAACTCCTTTTTAGAAGTGGTGTATTCGCCCAATTTTTGAGCAACTTTATCGTTGTCTTTTATACTTTTTAGAACTTTACCGTCTAAAGCTTTATTAAGCGTGTACTCTGGAGGTGTAGTTGCACTCGAGAAAGTATTGATATAATACGTAAAATCTGCACTAAAAGCAGCATCATTTGTTCCAACGTTATTGGATAATCTTTGTTTGTTTTTACCATTTAATCCAACCGCATATATATCCCTATTGATGGAACCATTTTCTACAGATTGATAAAATATTCTTTTTGACTTTTCGTCATAACCATAATATGACGTGACCTCCCAATCTCCAGCAGTCACTTGATTGATGAGTTTGCCTTTTTTACTGTAATGATAAATATGGTTGTATCCATCTTGCTCACTCGTCCAAATAAAGCTGTTATTGTTTAAAAATGTAAGATTATCTGTTACATCCACATACGCATTATCTGTTTCAGTTAGAAGGATTGACGATGAATTGGTTTTAGTATCAATGGCCCACAAATCCAATTCATTTTGATGGCGATTGATGTATTGAGCACTTAAAATATGAGCATCATTTGTCCATTTGATGCGTGGGATATAAAAATCGCTGTATGTCTTATCGACCTTAACCTCATTTGAGCTACTAGAGCTTAAATCATAAATATGTAAAGATACAATAGCATTTTTTTCGCCGGCCTTTGGGTATTTGAACACCTGTTGAGTTTGGTACAATGCTTGTCCGTAGATATCCATTGAAAATTCAGGAACTTCAGTTTCGTCAAATTTTAAATACGCAATTTTATTGCCCTCAGTGTTCCATTCAAAAGCACGAACAAAAGCGAATTCTTCTTCATAAACCCAATCTGTTATGCCATTGATGATTTTATTTTTTTCACCATCAAAAGTAATTTGAGAGGTGGTATTTGTTTTTAAATTTTTGATAAAAATATTGTTTTGAAATCCATGCGCTACTTTGGTGCCATCTGGTGAAAATGTAGGTTCTTGAATTTTTTCTTGCGAAATTTTTTGCAGTGTTTTGGATGCAATATCATACACAAAAAAAACACCTAATGTAGAGTATCTATAAACTTGAGAAACGTTTGTTGCTAAAATAATTTTTGATTCATCGCTACTGAATGTATAATTCGTAAAGTAAGGAATATCCTCAAGATCTTTTGAATCAACCAAGGTAGATGTTTTGGATTGTGTTTCATAATCATAAACATCGATAGAAGTAGAACGCGTAGCGCGATTAAAATTTAAAACAGAATACTGTTGTCCATTGTTCATGGAGTGTAGGACCTCCATATTGTCGGTAGAAAAAGTGCCATCCCAAATCTCTTCCAGAGCTATTGTCTTGTTTTGAGCAAAAGAAAAAACAGAGGCGACAAAAAATAAAATTAAATGTAAATATTTGCGGAGCATAGATATATTTTATAAAATGTTACCAATTTTACTAAAAATAATTCAAAATTCCCCTATTCTAAGCCGATTAATCTTCAATTTAACAATTCGCTTTTCATATAATATATAGAATAGTATCTTTGTTCATCAATACTCAACTATGCAACAGCAAGTTTCTGGATTTTCTAAATTCTCAAAAGCCGAAAAAATTAACTGGCTGATTACCAACTATTTCAATGGAAATACGCAGGCCAAAACCCTTTTGGAATCCTACTGGAATGCCGATCGCAAACTGCAACAATTGCACGATGAATTTATTGAAAATACCATTTCCAATTTTTATATGCCCTTTGGAGTAGCACCCAATTTTTTAATCAACGGAAAAAACTACACCCTTCCCATGACCATTGAGGAGAGCTCAGTTGTCGCAGCAGCGAGCAATGCCGCTAAATTTTGGAGTACGCGTGGCGGATTCAAAACAAGTGTTTTATCCACTACAAAAATTGGTCATGTCCATTTTATGTTTGAAGGAGATCAAAACACACTTCAATCTTATTTTGAAAACATCAAACCTCAACTTTTGGAAGCTACTAAACCGCTGACCAAAAACATGGAAAAGCGCGGTGGTGGAATATTGGACCTCAATCTTATTGATTGCACCTCAAAAATGAAGCATTACTACCACTTAGAAGCAACATTTGAAACCAAAGATGCTATGGGTGCCAATTTTATCAATTCGTGTTTAGAGCAAATCGCTACAACCTTTGAGGCGTTAAGCCAAAATAGCCCAGAACTCCACGAACACGAACCTAAGGTGGTGATGAGTATTTTATCCAATTATGTCCCCAATTGTGTGGTACGCGCCGAAGTAACATGTAAGATCGAAGAATTGACTTTAGAAGGTCATTTTACAGGTGCAGAATTTGCCGAAAAGTTTATTCAAGCGGTACGTATTGCCGAAGTAGAACCCTACCGTGCTGTAACCCACAACAAAGGGATTATGAATGGTGTCGATGCCGTGGTTATTGCTACAGGCAACGATTTTAGAGCTGTAGAAGCAGGCGTACATGCCTATGCCGCAAAAAATGGCCAATATACAAGTTTGTCCCATGCCAAAATAGAAAATGATACATTCACGTTTTGGATGGATTTACCTCTAGCTCTTGGTACTGTTGGTGGACTAACCGGCTTACATCCTATGGTAAAAATAGCTTTAGAATTGTTAGGAAAACCATCGGCTAAAGAACTTATGGAAATAGTGGCTGTAGCGGGACTGGCACAAAATTTTGCTGCCCTACGCTCACTCACTACTACAGGAATTCAAAAAGGACACATGAAAATGCATTTACTGAACATTTTAAATCAAATAGGCGCAACAGATACTGAAAAAGAAGATTTGATTTTGCATTTTAAAACCAATAGTGTTTCGCACCGTGCGGTGGTGGAAGCCCTAAAAAACCTGCGTGACTGATGCAAGAATTTTATAGCCACGGCAAACTCC
Source organism: Flavobacteriaceae bacterium (assembly GCA_029238515.1). Lineage (GTDB taxonomy): Bacteria > Bacteroidota > Bacteroidia > Flavobacteriales > Flavobacteriaceae > UBA3537. The sequence continues at coordinate 61,222 of JAQWFW010000020.1, forward strand.
TCATCAGCTCAGAATATGCGGTATTGGACGGTGCAAAAGCATTGGCCGTTCCAACCAAATTGGGTCAATCCCTAAAAGTCAAATCCATTGAACAAGCTGAAATCCGATGGAAAAGTTTTGACCACCAAAATAACCTTTGGTTTGAAACAAATTTGACTATAAATAATTTTAATCCGAGTACAAATATTGAAACTGCTCAACGGCTTGCTCAAATTTTTCGTGCTATCTTTGAATTGAATCCAAAAGTATTTGCATCTACTGGTCTAGAATTTTCTAGTCATTTGGAATTTCCACAAAACTGGGGTCTAGGATCGTCTTCCACCCTCATAAACAATTTGGCGCAATGGGCAAAAATTGATGCATTTGCATTACTCAAAAAAACATTTGGTGGTAGTGGTTATGACATTGCTTGTGCGCAACACGCCCTCCCGATCGTATATCAACGCCAAAATAGTACACCACATATAAAAATTGTGGATTTTGATCCGCCATTTAAAGATCAATTGTTTTTTGTACACCGCAACCAAAAACAAAACAGCCGTGAGGCCATCGCCCGCTACAACACCCTAAAAACAACACAAACACTAGATTTTTCCGAACTGAATGCTCTAACCGATGCACTTTTGGTGGCTACTACTTTAGAAGAATTTGAAGTACTCATAAGCAAACATGAAACCTTAGTGGGTGAACTTATCCAACACCCCCCACTAAAAACCTCACATTTTGCAGACTACCCCGGAGCGATAAAAAGCTTGGGCGCATGGGGTGGTGATTTCTTTTTGGCAACAAGAACCAATACACAATATTTTAAGGATAAGGGGTACAATACTATTGTACCGTTCAACGATATGACAGTTTAAAAAAAAAGGACTGAAAAATCAGTCCTTTTAAATTTCTATATAAATGTATTTTTAGTAAAATACAGCTCTGTTGTCTTCTATCTCAGCAGCATCTTTTAAGGCGTTATACAACTGAGTGTTTACTGCACTTTCCTTGGCTTGTCCAACTCTGTTGGCTGCAGCCTGATAACTGCTTAGCACAGGTGCTGGAGTAGTTTTTGTAACCTGAACAGCATATACACCGGTATTGCCTTCAATCAATTCAGAAGTTTCCCCTTCGTCCAATCCAAATGCTGTTCCAATGACTAATGGCTCACGACCTGCACCAGAAAGGGTTGGGTTTTTCATGTTTACTGCAAGTGCAGTTTTTACTGTTTGTCCTTCTGCAGCAGCAATATCTTCTAGAGTTGATGCAGTAATTCGGTCTATAATGTATGCCGCTTTCTTCTCTTTTCTAACCTCAGGAAGTGCAGTAACCGATCCATCTTGAACAGACATGAGTCCTGCTTCATTTACGCCTGTAAGCTTAACGACCACAAAACCTCCAGCGGTAGTGCTGAAACTTTTAAAATCTCCTTCTTCAACGCCATCTTCAAAAGCCCAGCGTACAATCGCACGTTGCGCGCCAATACCAGGGATATTTTCGTCTAATTCTTTAACGCTACTGACGTTGCGCACATCGTAATTATTCTCTTCTGCTACGGCCTCAAAATCGGCATCCGCAACAGCAATTTCAAATTTAGATTTGTTTTTAAATACCTCGTCTATAGTTTCAACTGAGGGCTCAATTTCTTGTGCAATTGTTGCTACTTTAAATGCATCCTGAGGTTTTCCTTGACTCAAAACTTCGATAACGTGGTATCCAAAATCGGTACGAACAACTCCTAAGCTTCCTTTTGGATTTTCGAATGAGTAGGCCTTGAATTCTGGAGCAAAACCATCGTTGTAAGCAAATTCAATCACTCCTTCTTTTTCGTTGCTTACTTTGTCAGATGACAATGAGAGTAGCGATTTGAATTTTGAGCGATTTCTACGCAAAACGTTATAAATACTATCAGCAGTTGCTTTGGCTTGGGCATCTGTTTTTGTCACTGTTGCATCAGCACGAGCACCACCCACAAAAGGAATCAAAATATGTCTTACTTTGGTAGAATCAGCGATGCCTTTTTTGGCCAGCATTTTGGTCAATTTAAAAAAGTTTCCTTCTTTGTAAGGTCCGTAAATTTCACCAGTTTTTAAGTCCGTAATATTATCGGCCTGTTCTGATGAAAAAGCAGATCTAAAAACGTAAGTATCATTATATTTTTGTGCAGAATTTGCATTCACAAATTCCTCGTTGTCTTTGGTGTTTTTAAATCCAACTACAGTTTCATTGGCTTTGGATACCTCGTTGTACTCCTCACGATCGGAAATAAGTGCTTTTAAATTGTCTTGAATGGCTTGTTCATCTTCTAGTGATGCTTCTTCCTTAAATTCGATATAAACTAAATTTCTTGACGCCTCAACCTCATATGTCTTTGGAAAACGTTTCATATAGGCCTCAATTTCGGATTTTTTTACGGTGATTAAACTGTCGGCAACACTAGCATATGGAATCTGAACGTATTTGAGATCGACCTTGTCATTTTCAAGTTGATAATCCAATTCTCCCTCAGTAAGCGTTCCCGTAATTCCTGCTTTTACTAAATTGAAATAGGTTTGTTGTACGCCAGAAACTGCTACATTTTGCTCAAAAGTAGTCCACGATTGGTAGTTGATTGGTGTTCCTCCAAGTGTTGTTGTTTCTGGTGAAATGGCTTTCAAATTGGCAATAAATTCGTTGAGTTTGTCTTCATCAAACAATCCTGCTTCATTTTTAAATTCTTCAAATGTAGTTAGGTTTTGTTTCAACAAATCACGCATGTAATCGCGTTCTACAGAGATGCCAATGGCATCATACTGCGATTGCATCACTTTTGCACGAAGTTCGTTTTCCCAAACACGGTTCATCGCTTGAGTATTGGTCGATGAACCTCCAGATTGTCTTTGTACATTTTCAACTTTGGCCATAAAGTCATCACGGTCAATGTCTTCGCCATTGACTGTTGCGATTGGTGCATCACTTGCAGCAGATGAGTCCAAATTTTGGAAAATGTCTCCAATGATGAATGAAAACAATGCAAGTGCAATGATAAGAATGAGAAAAATTGATCGTTGTCTTATTTTATTTAATACTGCCATGGTATTTTTTTGCTTAGATTTAGTAAAATATAGTGGACGAAAATACCAATTTAATTTGAAATAATAAAAGGGAAATGTGTTTTATTAAAAAGCGAAGTTTAAACTTAATCTTCGTCCTGAATTTTAAGGGCAATCAATTCGATTTTTGTATTGGAAACTTCTTCAATTGTAAACAAAAAATTGTCGATTTTTATCTGTTGATTTTGTTCTGGTATTTCTTGTGTATGGTGTACAATTAGCCCACCAAGTGTTTCATAATTTTCATGCTCAGGTAACTGCAATTTGTAGCTTTCATTGAGGTGATCGACCTCCAAACGTGCAGAGAATAAAAACGATTGATCATCTATTTGCTCCTCGATGAGTGCAACAGAATCATGTTCGTCTTCAATTTCTCCAAACAATTCTTCTACAATATCCTCAACAGTTAAAATTCCTGAAGTCCCCCCATATTCATCCAAAACAACGGCCAAACTTTTATGTTTTTTACTCAAAACATTTAAAATGTCTTTAGCCAACATGGTTTCGGGTACAAATTCGACAGGCATCAGCATGGATTTGATGGTTTTTGGATTTTTGAATAAATCAAATGCATGAACATAACCTAAAATATCATCGATAGTGTTTTTGTAGACAACAATTTTGGAATGTCCTGTTTGAGTAAACAGTGTGCTTAAGTTTTGTATGGTATCATGAATTTCAATGGCCGTTAGCTCTGTGCGTGGGACCATTGCCTCTCTAGCTTTTATATCTGAAAATTCTAATGCATTTTGAAAAATGATGATTTCGCTGTCAACCTCATCATCAGCTTCAACAGACTCCATCTGTTCACTTATATAATTCCCTAGTTCGACTTTTGTAAATGCCAATTGTACTTCATCTCCTTTTGTCTTGAAAAAAGTTTTCAAAACAAAATCAGATATCCAAATGACAAAACTTGAAAAAACAGAGAATAAAAAATAAAATACATACGCAGGTAGTGCCAACAATTTCAATAGTGAATTGGCATAAATTTGAAAAAATACTTTTGGCAAAAACTCTGCTGTAATCAAAATTACAAGCGTAGAGATTACAGTTTGTGTGAGCAAACTCAACTCATTGAATAAGTAATACAACAGCGTAGAGTCTGTGGGTAAATGCTCTGTAAACCAAGCCACTAAAACATCGCCCATATACAACCCATACACCACCAAAGCAATATTGTTTCCAATAAGCATTGTGGCTATAAACTTTGAAGGTTTAGCTGTAATTTTGGTCAATAAAAGTGAAAGAAAACCTCCTTGTTTTTTTTCAATTTCGATGTGTATTTTGTTGGATGACACAAAAGCGATTTCCATTCCAGAGAAAAATGCTGAAAACAATAAACTTAAAATAATGATAAGGGTATCTGAGGACATGGTTATAATTTACCTCGGTCTTTAAAGCGCTTGTGGTATTTGTGTCTAAAAAAATAAATGAAAATGGCAAAGGCCACAAAAAATAAAGACAAATAAGCACCGTTTCTGTTGGTGCTCCATTTGGAAAATGCATCATAGGCAAACAATGCAGCAAAAATGAGGTAAAAATATTTGAAATAGGATAAAATTTTCATTCTGTATATTGAATTTTAAAGATTAAATTCAATGTAAAGATACATATTATTCCTCAATGTAGATGCGGCCAGTGACTTCTAATACTTGGGCGTTTGTGAAATTTTGATTTGCATCGAAGCCATTGCCATTGGTGAGGTAATCTTTTGTTCTAAATTTCACAGGAAAATCGGTAAACAACCATTCTTTTTTTTGATCATAAAACAATTGATCGGTAAACAAGGTATCGTTTGTGGCTGTGGTAAGCACAACATCGCCTCTAAGGTCTATCAAATCAGTATTGTTGTAGACCACAGCACTATTGGCCACGACCACACTGGGCTGATCCTGATCATTAAAAACAGTGAGGTCAATACCCTCTGGGAATTGATAATAAGGAAACGCTCTATTCGAAAAATTAATCATTTTAGAACTTTGCAAAACAGAGGTCAATCGTCCAGAATCAGTATGTTTGGTATTGATGTTTTCGGCCACAGACATGGGTAAATAGGACAGTTTGTTGTTTTGTTGAATTTTATCCAGACGTTGTTCACACGAAAAAAGCACCGCTCCTATTACAAGGATTACGATGCTTTTCGTTATATTTTTTTGGAAAAAATTCACATTACAAATTTGGTACCACTACACTGCGCTGAATCCAACAACCAACATTTATGGTTTGACCAGCACGACCTGAGGAAAAGATTTCACTTTTCTGTGGTGCTTTGGCTTTATAGTTTGCAATAGATTTTGCTGCATTTTTCTTCATGTTTGGGTCTACCCGACCTGCTTTTGCAGCTTCATTTGCAGCCAACCAATACACCGCACGTTTAGAGAAATTATCGGTTCCGCAATTATTGGCACTTTTGGCATACATGGATGAAATGGCCAAATATGCTTTACCTAAACTTGGATTGAATTTAAGCGATTTCATGTAATAATTTCTTGCCTGACTGTATTGCCCTTTTTTCTTAAAGTTTGTAGCGATTTTAAACAAGATTTTAGATTTTGCAAAATTGTCTGTTTCAAGCGATACTGCTTGATTGTAATAATTAAGTGCTTCGCCAGACTGACCTGCTTTTTCTTTTAAAATTCCAAGATAAAAAGCGGTATCCGCATTAGGTTCTAAGGCATTTTTCTGTTCAACAATACGTACAAACAGAGGGTCGTCGTTACATCCTTTCGCATACATTCTATTCATAGCACGTTGCAACCATAAACCATCATTTTTGAACGTTTCAAAATCTCTCGTATATAAAGGAATAAGGTTTTCACAATTGGCACGCGATCCTAATTTAGTATCAATACTTGATGATATTTTGTCGTATGCCTTCAAATAACTATTATAGGAATTAAGTTTAGAAGTTTCTGATCTGGAAAGAGCTTTTGGCTCACCATCATCATCCAAAAAAGCATTACGCTTATTAGTGTAGTTTTTGACTTCGTTTTCAACTTTTTCGCTGATTTCGTCGTACATTTTGAATAATTCTTGAGCAGGAATTTTACCAGCATCATACATATCGACCACCAAAGAGAAATAGGTATATAAGCTTTTTGGGTTTGTAAAGGATTTGGCATCTGTTGTGTATGCGTCATTGAACGAGGTAAACAACTGGTCCTTAGACAATCCCAATGCATTTCTATTGTCGTATCTCAACTGGCTAGCTTTGGCCATATATGTTCCTTTTGGCGTTACCGATGGAAAAATCTCTGCACGTTCTTCCCAGAGCTTAAGCATGTCGTTGATATAACCGATCTGTTCATTATCCGTAGAGTTTTTGATTTTGTGCTTCAAAATACGTTCTCCATAGACAAAAATGGCTTTGTTGAAACGTGGGTTTCTTTTACGAAGTTCCATCCAAGGGGTGTAGGCCGAATCATAATTTTTTGACTTTACGTATTCGCTGAAAATAGATAAAGACTGTAAATCTTCTTGATTTTGAGCAAAAACATTAGAAAAACTCAAGGTCAAAAAAGCGATAAAAATTGTTAGTTTAGATTTCATTTGAGATGTTGTTTTAAACATATATATGCTTGTAATTAATTAAATTTTCTTTTTTCAAACCATCGATCATTAAGCGACAAACTAATATTGACATTAAAAAAGTTTTCTTGTACTAAGTTTGATGTTGTAGTACCTCGCTGACCAATCTCAAATGCGACATTGGCATTGGAAAACAATCGACCGACTGGTACACCTACTCCAAAAGATATGCCAAATTCGTTTATGGATTCATCATTCACCACCAAACCTGTTTGTTCTAAGCGTACTCCAGCTCTGTAAACAACACGTTTGAAATAGCTACTGAAAGAATCATATTTAGGAATGAAAAATCCACCAATTGAAATTGTTGAAGCGTCCTCATAAGAGGCATTTTCAACGGACACAAAATCATTATCCAGTTCTGACGCTTTCAAAAAGGTATAATCTATACCAGCAAACCATTTTCTGGGACGACCAATTCCAATACCAAAACTCGTTTTAGATGGTAAAGACAAGCTTGTGTTGTCTAAATTTAATGCCGCCAAATCGACTTCAGAAGAATTGATAACGTATTCTTTATCATTATTGTCAATAGTAATGGTTGCAAACTGGCTATTATTGTTCGAATTTAAATTTGTTTGTGGCGTGTAGGTTGCAGTAGCCATCAACTCCAAATTTTTAGAAATGTTTTTGGCCAAAGCCAATCCAAAATTAAATGAAAACCCTCCCAAGTCCGAACGTTTTGTTTTACGACTTTGGTACTGTAGTAGCTGTCCTTGACCGTTGTAGCCGAAAGCAATTTCTGTGTTTGTAATACTCCCGAAATTGTACTGCGCATCTATACCAATTTTAAGGATATCATTCAATTGATACCCAGCGCCAAAAAATACTTTATTGATACCACCTTCTCCACGGTAACGATATTGAAGTTTATCGTCTTCATCTCTGGATTGGAGTTGATAACCCACTGATGAATAAGGGATCAGTCCAAAGCCAAAACCAAATTTACCCGTAGGCAATACAATGGCTAAATAATCTACTGAGGAATTACTCGCATCATCGGAAGCAGTAGCTGTTTTAAGCGTTGTGGACGAAAAACTTGTCCCAATGGCATACTTTACAGGTCGAGCTTCATTGTTGTAGAAAGATAAATTTTTCCCAGCAAATGATGCTGGATTTCTAAGGTTTATGTGAATACTGTCTGTGTAAACACTCAAACCACCCATGGATTGATTTTCGACAGTGCCTTTAAATTTCAGACTACCAATACCATAGAATGAGTAGGGGGAGCTAGTACCTTGTTGTGCTTGAGAAAATGTAGAACACACAACGATCGTACAAATTATAAACTTTTTTATCATCAGTTTGAGTTATATTCTAATAAAAAATTAAGTCCTTCTAATAGAAAATTCGAGTTCGCAAATATGCTAATTTTAAATTGTTTACACAAGAAATTAGCGTCTCCACCTGTTAAAATCACTGTTAAATCTGGATAATCGGAGCTATAAGAAGAAATCACCCCTTGTATTTCTTGTATTATTCCGTTCACTACCCCACTATGAATGGAGGCAGCTGTTGTTGTTCCAATGTATGAAGTCAAATCTAATGGTTCTAATAAAGGAAGTTTGGCTGTGTAGTTGTGCAGGGCTTTGTACCGCATTTGCAGTCCAGGTGAAATGGCCCCACCTAAGTACTGTGCTTTTGCAGTAACAAAATCGTATGTAATACACGTTCCTGCATCAACAATTAAGGTGTTTTTTTTTGGAAATTGTTGTGTTGCGGCGGCCACTAAAGCTAGTCGATCTAAGCCCAATGTTTCAGGGGTTTTGTAGGAGTTTTCAAATGGCATTTTGAACTCTCGATCTAAAACACTCACTCGCGTATGTTGGGAAATTTCTGCTACAAGTCCATTGGGGAGATCGGTAACAGCGACAATCAGTACTTTAGAAAGCATGGGGAATTTACTGAGCAATTTTTGTGCAGTAGTAAGCAATTCTGAGGAACTGGAACGCTTCAAATCCTTCAGTTTATTTTGCTCAAAAACAGCAAGTTTTGCGCTCGTATTTCCGATGTCGATTATTAAATTCATCACAATTATTAGGATGTAAATTTACAAAACCATTTTTTTAAAAATTTACTTTGGGAATATTAAAATTGCATTATATTTGCATTCGCTATAAGCGGGGTACCTTAGCTCAGTTGGTAGAGCAACGGACTGAAAATCCGTGTGTCCCTGGTTCGATTCCTGGAGGTACCACATTTAAACCCTTTAAATCATTGATTTAGAGGGTTTTATCTTTTTATACACCTCCTTGTGTAAAGTTTTGTGTAAAGTCATACGGTTCTTTTTTGTATCTTTGGTACTCATTGTGTAAAGTATGACAATAAATCTTGTACCATTATTTAGAAAGAAAAAGGAACTTTATATACCTGAAGATGAGGTTACTATTCTTGTAAGATTATTTGTAGACAACAAAATACTTAATTTATCATCTGGAATAAAAGTTCGGTATGAGAATTGGAATCCCAATTGGAAGAATACAAGGAAAAAGAATCCAATTAAAGAAAAAGAACCTAATAACATTGAAAAGAACTTACTTCTAAAAACTAAAGAAAAGGAAATTAAGAAAAATTATAGATTACAATTATCGATATCTCCATTTAATCTAAACCAGTTGAATTGACTATCGTCTCTCCAGGTTATTTTGTTTCCTTCACACTCATAAGTTGGATATTCTTGAGATACATTTCCTACACAATTCGTCCTTGTAAATGTATTATCTTCAATCGTATAAGTTTCACAATCTGAATATGGGTCACCATCAAATGATCTCCAAAAAACAACATCACATTCACCATCTGGGAGATTAGGACATCCATAACGTTTCATAATACCATTGGATAACTCAATCATTTGGTTAAATGTTGTTCCATTGTAAACTAACCAATTTCCCTCAATTTCAATTGAATCATCAATTTCTTCTTGATTTTCAGAAGAACAGAATGTAAAAATTGAAAGACTTAAAACAAATAAAAAATTTGTGAATTTTCTCATAATATTTAAATGTAAAGAAAAATTACACAAGTTTTGGTAAGTATTCTATGAAAATTGAACTTACTGATATCCAATTTTCTAAATTAGTGGTTCATTTTCAGGTACCACTCAGGTACCACAAAATATGAACTTTACACAACAAAATGAATTTTACACACAGTGTAAGGTTAATTGATAAAAACTTTACACAATGTTTAAAGTAATTCTATTCGAGTATATGATTATCAATCTATTAACTAAATGGGTATAGTACTGGAGGTACCACAAAAAACCCACTCACTCGAGTGGGTTTTTTGTGTAAAGTAATTGAGCGACTACGTTTTATTTAAGACGCAAACACATTTCATCAACCATTGACTCTAAATCGAATTGATGCTGCCATCCCCAATCGTTTTTTGCACAACGATCATCAATACTTTCTGGCCAACTGTCGGCAATAGCTTGGCGAAAATCGGGAACGCAAGTCATTTTAAAATTTGGAAAGTGACGCAAAAGTGCATGGTATAAAATTTTGGGTGTAAAACTCAATGCAGCCAAATTATATGATGATCTTATTTTAATCTGTTCAGCATCTGCTTCCATCAATGCAACTACCCCTCTTATCGCGTCGTCCATATACATCATAGGCAATGCGGAATCTTCCGACAGAAAGCACTCAAATGGTTGTTTGGCAACCGCTTTGTGAAAAATATCGACTGCATAGTCTGTAGTCCCTCCACCTGGAGCAGATTGCCAACTGATGAGCCCAGGAAAACGTAAACTACGCACGTCTATACCGTAATTTTTGTGGTAATAATCACACCAGCGTTCTCCAGCAAGTTTGGATATTCCGTACACTGTAGTGGGTTCCATGATGGTGTGTTGAGGAACATTAACTTTTGGGGAGGATGGCCCAAAAACTGCAATACTTGATGGCCAAAATATTTGTTTTATATGCCCCGCTTTAGCCAAATTCAAAACATGAAACAATGAACTCATGTTCAAATGCCATGCCTTTTCAGGATGTTGTTCGGCAGTTGCACTCAACATGGCTGCCATCAAATAGACAACCTCGATATTATGCTTTTTTATAGCTGCCAAAAGTTCATCATAGTTTGTTGCATCAATATGCTCAAAAGGCCCTGAGGATAATAATTCTGAACTTGGCTTTTTTATATCGCTTGCAATTACAGCAGAAGCACCATAGCGTTGGCGCAAAGAAGAAGTGAGTACAGATCCAATCTGTCCTGACGCACCAATGATGAAATGTTTTGAGTGTTGCAACATCAAAAAATTTTATGTGGTTGTATCATCAACACTAAAGCTAAACAATCTAAAAAGAATTGTTTTTTTAGTAAAATATCTATTTTATTACCATCTTTGTTCGGCAGCAATAACTTCAGCATAGACATGACTTTACAACATACCAAATGTAACATTTTTTTTGTAATCGGATGTTTATCTCTGATGTCACTCCTGTGTTGTAAGTCCAACGAAAAAAATACATCAAACATTGAATTGAGTACAGATTCCGAATCAATTATTACAGAAAATAAACCTCGAGATCAACGGCTAAATACAATGGAAATTGATGACAGTGCATTGAGTGAATTGGATTTATGGACTGCCTTTTTTGTGCTACAAAAAGAAGTTTTAAAATTGGAAGAGAACAAACCCAACGCATTCCAAGGGAGTGAGCGCAACATTAGGGGATACTTCAAAGACTTGAGTCTAAATATTCCTGAAGTCTTTAATACCAATCCTATTTGGGCACGCCTAAAAGTTTTGGAAACTGGAGTTTACCTCTACAACGAATATACAAACGCCCAAGCAACGCCAGAGCTTGTAACAACTGCGCGCAATACGGTTTTAATTGCTTACTACAATATTGTACGTCAAATCAATAAAACACACGAAAAGCAAACACAAACTATAAAGGAATAACACTTTTTTGTGCTTTTTGGAAGTTTTATTGTTAATTTATTTGTCAATTTGTAACAAACTACACCCTTTAATCGTTACATTTAAGAACTAATCTATTACAAATCATTAATCTTATGAATTTCAAACAAAAAATCTTCTTAGCAACACTCGGATTTTTTAGTGTCATCGCTTGTAAAAATGATGCTAAAAAAACCGCTGAACTTGAAAAAATTCCTGGAATTATTTTGGAAAACATGGATACGAGCGTAAATCCAAAAGATAATTTTTACGACTACGTTAACGGCAATTGGGTAAAAACCAATACTATTCCAGATGACGAATCGCGGTGGGGCGGTTTTAGTGTATTGAGAAAATCAACACGAAAAGATGTTTTAGACATAATTAAAACATCTAAAGAACTTGGTACTTATGCCGAAGGCAGTGATCAAAAAAAGGCCCTTTTAGTGTTTGAATCAGAACTTGATACAATCGCAAGAAATGAAGCAGGAATAACCCCTATTCAACCGCTTTTAAAAGCTATTTCTAGTATACAGAACATTGGTGATCTTCAAGAGGTTTATGCCAAAACTGTGGGGGTATCTGCACCTTTTGCAGGAATTGGAGCCAATGCTGACCTAAACGATAGTAGCATGAACACAACATGGGTGTACCCAGGTGGTTTGGGGTTACAGCGCGACTACTATATCGATCAGGACGACAAAACAAAAGAAATCAGACAGCAATATGTAGATCATGTTGCTCGTATGTTTGGCTTTATAAACTACAGCAAAGACGATGCACGATCAGCAGCCAAGAAAGTTTTGGCACTCGAAACTGCACTTGCTACTCCGCGACTGGATAAAGTAGAAAGTCGAGATGTACGGAATTTCAACAATCCAAAAAGCATCGAAGAACTAAGTGCGATTACACCAGCCATCGATTGGAACAAATTTATGACAGACATGGGTGTTTCTGAAGTTCCAGAACAAGTGTTGGTCATGCAACCAAAATATATGGCTGAGTTGGATTCATTCTTGAATACAACAAACACCGAAGACCTAAAAACACTGATGACATGGAGCACACTCGACAACGCCGCCAGTTATCTCAGCACAGAAATTGAAAAGGCAAACTGGGAGTTTTACAGCAAAACTCTTCGAGGAGCAAAAACTCAACGTCCTGCCGAAGAACGCGCACTAGGAACAGTGAGCAATACCGTTGGTGAAGCCATTGGAAAACTATATGTTGAAGCCAAATTCCCTCCGGAAGCAAAAGCAAAAGCCGAAAAAATGATTGCAAACGTCATCAAGGCCTTTCAAATACGCATCGAGAAATTAGATTGGATGGGCGAAGAAACCAAAGCTAAGGCCATCGAAAAACTTGATAAATTTACGGTAAAAATTGCCTATCCAGATGAATGGGAAGATTACTCTGAGCTTAATGTCAAAGAAGGAAATTCTTATGCAGAAAACATGTTAGCCGTTTCTGAATGGAGTCTCAAAGACAACCTTTCTAGAATTGGAAAACCCGTCGATAAATCAGAATGGGGTATGCCTCCTCAAACGGTAAATGCCTATTTCAATCCGCTGAACAACGAAATTGTTTTCCCAGCCGCAATTTTGCAACCACCGTTCTACAACTACACAGCCGATGAAGCCGTAAACTATGGGGGAATTGGTGCTGTAATTGGTCACGAAATCTCACATGCTTTTGACGATTCAGGGGCCCGTTTTGATGGAGACGGAAATGTAAATAACTGGTGGACAGACCAAGATTTAAAAGAATTTGAAAAACGCGGTAAAGCATTGGCTGATCAGTACAGCAAAATCGAAGTTCTTGATGACGTTTTTATCAATGGAGAGTTTACCCTTGGAGAAAACATTGGAGACCTTGGTGGTGTCCTTGGTGCTTATGATGGATTGCAATTGTTTTTTGAAGAAAATGGACGACCAGATCCTATTGATGGATTTACCGCAGAACAGCGCTTTTTCATGTCTTGGGCTACGGTTTGGCGTACACTCACACGCGATGACGCACTGAGAACACAAATCAAAACCGACCCACACTCCCCAGGAATTTACAGGGCCATACAACCCCTTAAAAATATTGATGCATTTTATGAAGCATTTGATATAAAAGAAGGCGACGGTATGTATCTTGAACCCGAAGAGCGTGTACGCATATGGTAAATTAATAAAAGAACAATACAAAAAAGCCACAACAAAGTTGTGGCTTTTTTTATATAAGATTTTGTAGTAGTATTAGTTGTCTTGTGCTGTTTTCTGATTTGAAATGGCCGTTTTTGCTAAGGTTGCTAGATTAAATTCTGGCGCCAAAGCCAAGGCTTCGTCCAAAATAGCAATAGCAGCATCGTGGTTTGTTTCAGGGTTTTCTTGGTATTTTACAATAGATTTTAGATATAAAAAACCAGCTTTAATGGGCACTTGATAAGGTGTTTGTGTTTCATAGTAGGGCTTCATCATCTCATCAGTACTGTTGGCAATACCATAAGTGATGTTTAGATTTGCACCTGTCAAATCATTCGTTTGAATTTTAAGATCGGCCAATTCGTATGCCAAACCTACATTCGGTTTTCGCTGAAACAACAATTCGTAATGTTTCAAAGCACGCACTGGTTCATTCAACGATTTCAAACTGACCGCTTTGACCTCCACTGCCATATCTGTATCTGATTCTTGCTTTTGAATTCCCAAAATATTGAGCGCTTGCATATACTGCCCTTGATTCATGTACAAAGCCGCCAAAGTGTCTTGTCGTGCAATATTGGGCTCCAACACCAACAAGTGTGTCATGGCATTGATAATGCCTTGAACATCACCTTGCTTCTGCATTTGAGCATAATAAGATTTGTAATGTTCTAATAACGCTGTATTGGTCTGAGCAAAACTAAACTGAGTTGTTAAACTCATGAATAAAAGAAGTACAATGTATTTAGATTTCATAAGGATGTATTTTTAATGGTTCAAATGTAATTGATTTTTTTTAATGTGGTAATGAAAAAAAGCATCCTAGAACGGATGCTTTTTCAAATTAACCAATTTAACTTTTAAAAAAATGTGTAAAATAAATTACAATGTAAAAATACAAGCAAGTCCCAGTACTTGCAAGCGTCATGTAATAAATGGCCAATTGACGTAATAAGTGGCCATTTGATGTAATAAGTGGGAAAAAATGGGCAAAAAAATGATGCAAAAAAGTGGCCTTTTCAGTCCTATGGCATGAAAAAAAGGGCGAAAATGTCAATTTTAGGAGTCAAAATCAACGCCAAAACTCAATCACGCTTTACCAAAGCAAAGAAATCATTCTCGAGGGGCAAGTATCCTTGGTCATACACAAAATAATAGGTGTTCCCCGTTTTGGTGGTATAAATGCTCGTAAAATAATTGAAATCGAAACCCAATGCGATGAGCTGAGCTCTTGTTTTTTTTGTTTTTTGATCGGGATTCAATTGCTCTAAAATGCGCCAATTTTTACGTAATCGGTTATTGATGTTACGCATCAAATTCTTTTGATCCTTGTTCATGCGGTTGTTGTAGGTATTGCGGCAGCCATCACTGCAAAACTTCTTGTCGGTGCGGCCTATTATTTTTTCTCCGCACTCAGGACATTGTTTGGAACTCATAATTGGTTTATTTTTTTGTAAAACTACAAAATATTCAATTACAAACGACAACAAACGATTACAAATGAAAGTAAACAACAAACTACCGACTAAGAAGACTCACGGCTTGTATGTTTGTGGTGTCGAAAAGTTCGATGGCATAACTGTTAAACATTAAAAACAAAAATTATGAACACACTAAGAAACAAAGTACAGTTAATTGGAAACTTGGGGAACGACCCAGAAATTATCACGCTAGATAGCGGAAAAAAATTGGCCAAATTTTCATTGGCTACAAATGAACATTACAAAGACAAAGACGGTCAAAAAAAGACCAAAACAGATTGGCACAATGTAGTGGCGTGGAACAAAACTGCTGAGCTTATTGAGCAATATGTTTCCAAAGGGAAAGAAATTGCCATTGAGGGCAAACTCAGTACACGAAGCTACGAGGATAAAGAGGGCCAAAAGCGCTACACCACAGAAGTTGTAGTCAATGAGCTCCTGATGCTCTAATTTCAAGCAGAAATAATTTATTTCAAAAAGCCCACTTCCCGTGGGTTTTTTTTATGAGGAATCTCGTTGAGACAAGGTAGAATCAATCACAACGGAATAATTTATATTGGATTTACTTTCTAATTGTTCCAACAACAAAGTTGCTGCTGTTTTTCCCATCGTATAACTATGCTGATTGATGGTCGTGAGTTCGGGTGCAAGATAAGGTGCCATACGTTCGCTTACATAACCAATTACAGCCATGTCGTCGGGGATTTTTTTGTTGAGTTCTCTGGCGACTTTGTAAGATGCAAATGAGGCATCTGTATCAAGTGCAATCACAGCGTCAACAGGGTGTTGCTCCATGTACTTTTTCAAAGCAAGTGCTACACCATCGCGATTCGACTCTAAAATAACAGGGGTCAATCCGGCTTTATCAATTGCTTTTTGGTATCCTTTTGTTCTTTGTTTTCCAACATTCAAATTGTTGATTGCAGACAACAAAACAATATGCTTTCTTTGGGCTTTAATGAGTCCTTGGGTAGCTTCAGAAATGGCTGTATAATCATTGGTGGTCACTTTGGTGCAAGGGATTGAATGAATTACACGGTCGAACATCACTATTGATTTTTCATCATTAAGTGCATCTTCAAAATGACTAAAATCTTCAAGAGTTTGTGTTTCTTCTGAAACAGCAACAATAAATCCGTCAACCACACCATTACTTAGCATATCAAAATTGTCTACTTCTTTGTCGTGGGATTCTTTAGTCAAGCAAACAATAGTGCTGTATTTTGTTTGAGAAATTACGCTTTCTATACCATACAGAGCACGCGCAAAAAAACTGTTTTGAACAGAAGGTATCACTACAGCAATGGTATTGGTACGTCCAGATTTTAAGCCCAAGGCAATTTTATTGGGTCTGTAATTGTGTAATTTTGCTAGCTCTACAATACGCTTTTTGGTAGCATCACTGATTTCGTGACTATCGTTTAGTGCCTTTGAAATTGTTGAAATTGACACGCCTAAAATGGACGCTAGTTCTTTTAAAGTAATTTTGCTACTTGCCATGATTTATTGATTAAAAAAAGTCCTCAGTCATGAAAATGACCGAGGACCAAAAGTACAAATTAATTAACAAAAATACTATTCTGAATAAGCACTCATTCCGTGCTCATGAATATCAAGTCCTTGCACTTCTTCTTTTTCACTAACACGAATACCAAGAGTCAATTTCAGCCCACCAATGATGATGATTGAAGCGAGAATACAAGCTCCAGCATAGGCAGAAACGCCACCCAATTGACTAACCAACTGCTCTGTAGAAGCCAGTGCTCCAAAAATACCTACAGCAAGCGTACCCCAAATACCACACACCAAGTGTACAGCAATTGCTCCTACTGGATCATCAAGTCGTAAACGGTCGATAAGTGAAACCGCAGAGACAATCAAAACTCCTGCTATTGCACCAATCCATACCGCATCCATAGGGCTCATCTGATCGGCACCTGCAGTAATACCCACAAGTCCACCCAAAATTCCGTTGAGGAACATGGTTAAGTCTAAATTCTTGAACACTATTGTTGATGCAATAGCGGCAAAAACACCACCAGCAGCGGCAGCAATACAGGTTGTAACTAAGGTAAGAGAGGTTAATTCTGGATCAGCCGAAAGTACCGATCCGCCGTTGAATCCAAACCATCCTAACCATAGAATCAAAACACCGGCAGTTGCCAATGGAATGTTGTGTCCAGGGATCGCTTGAACTTTTCCATCTTTGATTTTTCCGATACGTGCACCTAATAAGATGACGGCAACAAGTGCTGCCCATCCGCCTACAGAGTGAACCAATGTTGATCCTGCAAAATCATAAAATGGTGTGTCGAGCTGATCCAAAAATCCGCCGCCCCATTTCCAAGATCCTAAAATGGGATATACAAATCCTACATATAAAACCGTAAAGATCATAAATGATCCTATTTTCATTCGTTCGGCTACAGCACCTGAAACAATTGTTGCTGCGGTTGCTGCAAACATCCCTTGGAATAAAAAGTCTGTCCAGTAGGTATACCCTTCATTATAGGCCAAATCCAAAACGCCTTCTAATAACGGTGCTTCCAAGCCAAATCCAGCAAAACCAAAAACGCCGAGAGTACCTTCTGCAAAACCAGGGTACATTAGATTAAATCCAACAATAGCATAAAGCAAAAGTCCAGAGGTAATGATAAAAATATTTTTAAATAATATGTTGATGGCATTTTTTTTACGTGTAAGGCCGATTTCTAAAAAAGCAAAACCGGTGTGCATAAAAAATACCAATGCCGTACAGATCATCATCCATACATTGTTTGTTGTCAATTCCATAATTTATTTCTTAAAAGTTGTCGTGGTTATTTTAGTTTAGAGTTTCTCCGCCTTTTTCTCCGGTACGGATACGGTATGCTTCGTTGATGTCGCTGACAAATATTTTTCCATCACCTACTTCACCTGTAGCTCCAGAATCTAAAATGGCGTTGATGGTGACTTCTAAAAAATCATCATTAACGACAATGGATAAAAAACGACGTTGAATATCACTTGTACTGTAGGCAACACCACGGTACACATGGCCTTCCTTTTCGTTACCTAACCCAGTAACGTCCCAGTAGGAAAAGAAATTTACACCAACTTCGTGAAGAGCTTTTTTTACAGAAGAAAATTTTGATTTTCTAATGATTGCTTCTACTTTTTTCATAATTACTATTTTTAGTTTTGAATGCTCAAAAATATTCAAAATAGAAACAAACCCCATGAAAAAAAGGGTGCTAAATGTAAATATTTATCAAATATTTAATTAACACCCCATATTTTATAGGGATATACAAAATATATATACTAAAAATAAAGAAACCTTAGAAAAGTCTAAGGTTCCTTTATTGGGTCTACTAATTCAAAACTAACATAATAGAGTTCTGTAGAAATAAAGTAATTTATTCTCTAGTTCTTTTTCCTGGATAAGCAAGTGAGCCATGCTCAGAAACATCCAATCCAGCAATTTCTTCTTCTTCAGTAACACGCAAACCAATTGTAGCTTTTAAGATACCGAATACAACAAATGATAATACAACAGCCCACAACATGTAGGATAATGCACCAACTAATTGAGCTACAAACTGAGCAGAACCACCACCATTGAATAAACCAATAGCTTCTTCACCGCTCACACCCCAAAGGCCAATAACGATTGTTCCCCAGAATCCAGCAACACCGTGTACTGAGGCAGCGCCGATAGCATCGTCAATTTTAAGTTTTTTCTCGATGAACTCAATAGAGAACACAACGATTACACCACCAATAAGTCCTGCAAGTACAGCACCACCTTCGGTCATGTTACCACATCCAGCAGTAATACTTACCAATCCAGCCAAAGCACCATTAAGTGTTTGTGCCAAGTTTGGTTTTCCATACCAAATCCAAGTTGTGATCAGTGCACCTAAAGCACCAGCAGCAGCAGCTAAGTTTGTAACTACAACAACTGCAGAAGCACCAACAGCATCGTCGCCACCCCAAGCTAATTGAGATCCACCATTAAATCCAAACCATCCTAACCAAAGAATAAATACACCAAGTGTAGATAAGATTTGGTTGTGCCCTGGAATTGGTACAACTTTTCCATCAATATATTTTCCGATACGTGGTCCTACCATGTAGGCCGCTACAAGCGCAGCAAAACCACCAACACCATGTACAATTGAAGACCCTGCAAAGTCAATGAATTCTGCTTCAAAAGCAGTATTCAACCAACCACCGTTCCATTCCCAACCTCCAGCGATTGGATAAACAAATGCAGTCATGACAACTGTAAAGATTGCATAAGTCGAATACTTAGTACGGCCTGCAATGGCTCCAGAAACAATTGTTGCAGCTGTTGCAGCAAACATGGTCTGGAAAAACAAATCTGCGCCATCTCCCTGAAGTATACCACTCCAGAAGAACCAGCCATTTGAAGAATCTCCATACATTAATGAATATCCTACAAACCAATACGTTAATGACCCAACACAAATGTCAAGTAAATTTTTCATCGCGATGTTTACCGCGTTTTTTGATCGTGTCATTCCAGATTCTACCAATGTGAAACCTGCCTGCATAAAGAATACCAATATACCTGATAAAAGCATCCATAACATCCCCATGTCGCCTTCAATGGCTGCAGTGTCTTGAATAACCAAAGGGAGGTGTGTAAATAATGTGTGTAACATAATAAAATTTTTAATTTGTAATTAAAACTATAAAGTATAGTTAAATTGGTTAATTTTTGTCAAAAATATACTTTTTACAAATTACACCCCTAAAAAAATAGGGGTATTATTTAATTTTTATGAAATAAATAATTTACACCCCCTAAATTTGTGATGTATTAATATTTAAATTATGTTTTTTAATGAATTTGATAATTTTCAAGGACTCAACCAAAGCATCCCTATAAATCAAATAAAGATAAACTATCAAAAGAGTCTTTAGAGTGTGTTTTATAACCTTTATGGGCTCTAAATAGACTCCGAAACACCTTCAGATTTGACTCAGCTCTGTTGACAGTCATGCTGATAGTCATGCTGATGGTCATGCTGAACTTGTTTCAGCATCTCATCCAGCATCTTATCCAGCATCTCATCCAGCAGAACTAATTTTAATTCCTAAAGCATTAAATCCTTCCAATCAGGATTTATGCTTTCTATTAAGTTTATTTTCCACTGACGATGCCAGCGCTTTAATTGCTTTTCTCTTGCAATTGCGACCCTAACATCTCTAAATGTTTCGAAATACACCAATCGCTTTAAATTATAACGCGCAGAAAAAAGTCCGCCTACTCCAGAAGAATGTTCAGAAATTCGACGGTTTAAGTTATTTGTAACACCAATATATAGTGTGCCATCTTCGCTTGTATACGTAAACGTTCCATTACCATTATCTACTAAAGTCGTTGTGGTTTCACTAGCGCTTACAGGTACCCAATTCGTTCCGTTATGTACATAAATATCGCCTGTAGATTCGTCGACATAGATGTCACCAGCGCCTCCTGTTGTACCATTAGTATTCGGATCTCCTGTTCCGCTTTGCGTAGTGTTGAACGTTGTAGCAGTTCCGTCTTCGCTTGTATAGGTGAATGTGCCATTACCGTTATCTACTAAAGTCGTTGTGGTTTCACTGGTATTAACCCAAGTATTACCATCATTAACGTAGATATCGCCTGTAGATTCATCAACATAAATGTCGCCAGCGCCTCCTGTTGTACCGTTGGTATTGGGATCGCCTGTCGCAGACGAAAGACCATCGCCATACATGGCGACCCATTTGGCACCATCCCAAAAGTGATAGCCCACACCAATATCTGCAGCTGCTGTTGTATTAAAAACCAACAAACCAACCTTATTTTGAGGTACAATGGTTGTTGCATCTGTAGAACTGGTTAACTCTACACGGGGCAAAAGCACCCCTTTATTTGTGGCCACAACATCCAACATGGTTGAACTGTTTGGCATAACCGTACCAACTCCAACTTGGGAAAAACTAATTGCTTAGTAAAAAAGACTCAGCGCTAAGAGTAATTTTCTAACGTTCATGTGTATAGATTTAAGTTGTCATTTTAAAATGACTTGGTTTATTTATTGTTATAATTGTATTTGTTGTTTTTGTTTTTTTATTGTTCGTGTATGCTTTGTCTTGTGGGCTTATGGTGTACAAAAGCCAGTTCAAAACCCACCTCTACCCTTTGCTAAAAGCAAAAAGGGCTTTGGTGTGTTCGTGAAAAACAAAAGAATTCAGATTTAAAAATAAAATGGGTTCATTGTTTTTTTCGATTTAGGGTTACATATGTTGTTGTCGTATTCCATGAAGAAGTGAATGTTGACGCTGAAATAAATTCAGTGTAACTTGCAAAGTAGTCTTCAGAATAGTTGAGATGAAAAAGTTGAAAAAGAACATTTTGAACCGCTTCTGAGCTTAGGTCACAAAAACCTAAGTTAGTATAAGTTTGTCCCTTTTGCTCAGTTGCGATCCTCATGCCCTGTCCTACCACAGGCCCTCGGTCTTGCCCCGACCCTTGAACCACACAGTGTTTCGTGCTGGTAGAAAAATCAAAAATGCAACAGCTAGGTACAGTCTTTGCTTCAATAAGCAAATGACTTGTCGATTGACAAGCATCGCTAAACCCCAATGAAGAAAAACCGTAAACCCCCTTACACTATTGCATTGAGTCTTTAACAGCATAGTTGCTGTAGTTCAGTATTTTAATGTGTTTTATGTTTTGGAGCTGTTTCATAATAATGAACACTTTTATTGTCAAAAACTACATTACGTAGTCATCACGAGACAAAGTAAAAACACAAAATCAATAAAAACAAGGGTCATGTAATACTGTAGCTATTTTATGTAATAAGTGGGCGGATTTACGTCATAAGTGGGAAAATTGATGCCATTTTTTTGGACACTTTAGCCCATTTTTGAATAAAAAAATGAGCAAAAAAAGCACAAAAACGTCAATTTTAGGAATTTTGTTGACATGAGGTATTGGTTTTGAAAATACTACATCAAGGATATTGAGTGTTGTTTGATAGCCCATCATGAACACTATTTTCAGTATCTCCACACCAAGACCAACTCGAGATTCTCGTCAAAAGTAGTTCGGCATACAAGTTAGGATTAACTAATAGGCATTCCGCTGGGAGTTGGATGGGCTTCGTCGGGCTGAACAAATACCAACTGGCCATCATTGGCTCTTGCCATCAAGATCATCCCCTGACTCTCGACACCACGTAAAGCACGAGGTTTCAAATTACACAAGACAGTAACTTTTTGACCGACAACAGCTTCAGGAGCATAGTTCTCGGCAATTCCAGAAACAATGGTCCGTACTTCCGTACCTATATCGACTTTGAGCACCAAAAGTTTTTTGGTTTTTGGCATTTTTTCGGCGGCCACAATAGTACCTATCCGCAAATCCATTTTAGAAAAGTCTTCGAATGGAATATTGGGTTTTTGAGGAACAACTGTGGTTTGCTGTACATTGGCCGTTTTACTGGCTTCAAGGCGATCTAACTGCGCTTGAATTTGGTGATCTTCGATTTTGGTAAACAACAAAGAGGGTTTGTCGATGCTATGGCCACTAGGTAAAAGACGTTCTCCTTTGCTTATGGCTTGCCATCCTGATGGGTTTTGAACGTGTTTCAGTGCCTCGTTCAACCTCAACATTTGCTGAAGTTTTTTTGCAGTAAAGGGTAAAAAGGGCTCTGAAAGTACAGATAGCCCAGCAGCAATTTGTAAAGCAGTATGCATGATGTTTTGGACACGCTCTGGATTGGTTTTGATGACTTTCCAAGGTTCTTCATCAGCCAAATATTTATTGCCCGCACGGGCCAGATTCATCAGGACTTGACTCGCTTCTCGGAAACGAAAACGGTCCAAAGATAATGCCAAGGATTTGGGCGTACCTTGCAATTGTTCTAGTGCAGCTTTGTCCGTCTCAGTCAATGTAGTTGCTTCAGGGATTTCACCACCATAATATTTGTGTGTAAGCACCAAAACTCTGTTGATGAAATTTCCATAAATGGCTACGAGTTCGTTGTTGTTGCGTGCCTGAAAATCTTTCCACGTAAAATCGTTGTCTTTGGTTTCAGGCGCTGTAGCAGTAAGCACATAGCGCAAGACATCTTGTTGATTGGGGAAATCTTTAAGATAGTCTGGCAACCAAACCGCCCAGTTTTTGGACGTAGAAAGTTTTTGACCTTCCAGATTTAAAAATTCATTTGCTGGAACATTTTTGGGTAAAATATAACTGCCTTCAGCTTTAAGCATGGCTGGAAAAATGATGCAATGAAACACAATGTTGTCCTTACCTATAAAATGCAACAAAGTGGTCTCTTTATCTTTCCAATAGGGTGCCCAATCTTTACCTTGTGCTTTGGCCCATTCTTTTGTAGATGAAATATAGCCAATAGGCGCATCGAACCACACATATAATACTTTGCCCTCGCCCCCATCTACTGGAACAGGAATACCCCAATCTAGGTCACGCGTAACCGCACGAGGACGCAACCCATCATTGATCCACGACATACATTGACCATAAACATTGGGTTTCCAATCCTCTTTGTGTTCATCGCCAATCCAAGATTTTAAAAATTCTTGATGTTGGTCTAAAGGTAAATACCAATGTTTGGTGGATTTGAGTTCAGGAGTATGCCCAGAAATCGCCGATTTGGGCTGAATTAAATCTGTAGCGTTGTGGCTAGTCCCACAGGCCTCACACTGATCGCCATAACTTTCTGTATGCCCACATTTTGGACAAGTGCCCACAACAAAACGATCGGCCAAAAATTGCTGTGCTTCAGCATCATACAACTGGTCTGTGGTTTCTTCCAAAAATGCACCTTTTTGGTGTAAGGTTTTAAAAAACGCTGAAGCTGTTTCGTGATGAATGGTTGCTGAAGTTCTGGAATAATTGTCAAAAGATATTCCAAATTCATTAAACGAATCTTTTATAATTTTATGATAACGATCAACGATATCTTGCGGACTAACCCCCTCTTTTTTGGCTTTGATGGTGATGGGCACTCCATGTTCATCACTACCACAGATGAAGGCCACATCGTGTCCTTGTATGCGCAAGTATCGCGCATAAATATCGGCAGGGACATATACCCCGGCCAAATGGCCAATATGGAGAGGTCCATTGGTGTAAGGTAAGGCCGCTGTAAGCGTAAAACGTTTTGACATTTCTTCAGATTGTACGTACAAAAATACACAAATAAAGCAGCAATGTGAAACGGAACAAAGGAGATTTTTATATCTTTACAAAAAGCCCTTAAAAATGTATATTAAAACACTAATATGGCTCGTGCTTTTTGCCAACTGCACACACAGTAAAACTTCCACAATGACTGCTCAAACCCTACCACCTTCTGAACATAAAAAATGCATCAGTCCCTCCCCACTAAAAAAGGGAGACAGCGTTGCCATTGTTGCGCCTGCCGGCATTTTAAAAGGACGCCACGTTGCTATTGAAAAAGCACAAGCACTACTGGAGTCTTGGGGGCTTGTTCCTGTACTCGGGCCGCATTTGTTTGCACAAAATCATCATTTTGCTGGTGAAGACAGCGAACGTTTGAGCGACTTACAATGGGCTTTGGACCGTTCAGACATCAAAGCGATATGGTGTGCGCGAGGAGGATATGGCAGTACAAGAATTATTGACGATTTAAATTTTGATGGGTTTCAAAAATCACCCAAATGGCTGATTGGGTATTCAGACATCACAGCACTGCACAACGCATTACAAAATCTTGGTTACCAAAGCATTCATGGTATGATGGCTGTAAATATGGAAGATGATCTAGAACACATCTCCACTTCAATAGAAACCCTTAAGGCAAGTCTGTTTGGTGCATTGAACTCTTACACCATTGCTTCTCATAAACTCAACCGTCAAGGCAAGGCAAAAGGGGTTTTGGTGGGTGGAAACCTTACGCTTTTGACAGCTCAATTGGGCAGTCCTACACAGTTAAATACTCAAGGAACAATTCTATTCATCGAAGAAATTGGCGAATATAAATACCACATCGATCGGATGTTGCAAAGCTTAAAACGCGCGGGTTATTTTGAGCATTGTACAGGGGTAATCATCGGTAATATGAGCAAAATCAAGACCAATACTACAGCTTGGGGTAGTAGTGTAGAACAACTCATTACAGTCGCTTTAAAAGCATATGACTTCCCCATTGCTTTTGGCATACCCGCAGGTCACGAACTCGAAAATCGTGCACTTATTTTTGGTCGAAACATCAATTTAAACATAAGCCCTACAACGACACAAATCTCCTTTGAATAATCCTACTTCTTATGACCTCCTCTCATCAACTTGGCCGTAAAGGCGAAACCGCAGCCGCACAGTTTTTGGCTAAAAAAAACTATACTATTTTGGAGCGAAATTATCGCTACCGTAAAGCCGAAGTAGATCTTATTGTATGTCAAAATAATTTACTCGTAGCTGTGGAAATCAAAACGCGATCGAGTGCTTATTTTGGTGCGCCATCAGGATTTTTAAAACCAAAACAACAACAAAGAATAGTTCAAGCTATTGATAATTACATTCAACAAAATAATTTAGAGGTTGAAGTGCGCTTTGACGTGATTAGTATTCTAAAAAAAGGACCTCAATTAGAAATTGAACATATCGAAAATGCTTTTTATCATTTTTGAATATAAGTACGAAGATCTTCTAAGGTTTGAGGTTTGGCCACAATGACTTTGTCTTGATCCAAAACTAAATAATGTGGCGTAGCCGAAATATTGTACCGTTGAACAAGAGGGTGCTCCCATTTTCCTAGCGCAAGTACATGGGTAAAGCTAGGCATATCATATTTCATGCTGGTCCATTTGTAGGAATCATCTTCTAAACCCACTGCAACAACACAAGTATTTTTGTTTGAGATTTGACTCATCCATTGATGAATTACTGGCAATTCATCAACACAATGACTACAACCACTACTCCAAAAAATAATAATATAAGATGATGCTCCTTCCAAATCATGAAGTGTTTTTGAAGTTTTACCAACAACCTTTTCTTCAAGTTCAAAATTGGGTGCTAAAGCCCCCAAAGCTGTACGATCAAAATCAGACATAGCTTGAATGCCTTTTTGATCGTTTAAAGCAATCGCTAACGGCATCAAAATGTGTTTGGAAATGTACAGTGCAAGTTGTTCGTAATTGGCTTCTAACATTTGTCGGCGAAGAACCTTGAAAATTTCGTAACGAACTTCTGATGCTGCATCATTTTTAATGGTATGATTTAGGGCATCTATGTTTTCTTTGAGCATCTCTTCTGTAAGCGCAGAGCTCCCCAAACCAAAAACGTAGTTGATGGCATGCTCACTAAAAAAATTAGAGGACTGAAGCAATGGATTTTCAAAGTCAACTGCAGCAAAATAATGTGCCTTTACTTTACTGATGTAGCGGTCCAATGAATCAACATACTTTGGGACATAACGTTTATTGGCGCGAACAAATTCATAAACCATAAGGTTTTTGGATTGTTTTTCAAATTGTATTTGTGTGGTTTTTTGAGCATCAAAAAGTTGCAATAAAGCCACAGTATCCAAGGGCTTTTGGCTGTATGCCTTACCAATATTTTGTCCTATTTCTGCCATTGCTGCGTAATATTCGTTAAGCAACTTATTTTCTTCAGAGGCCATATATTCTACGCCTGTATCTTGATTGAATTTAAGTTCTATATCTTCTTTACCATTGTAAAGCAAATCAAAATTATAAACTTCTTGTGGCAAGGCATAAACCAAGCGGTACATGCCCTTGGTGACCGTACTGTCTAGAGGCATCTGAAATCGTCCTTCATTGTCAATTTTTGCGTGGATGGTATAGATTAAGCTTTGAGGCGTTATTTTGTATAAAATAGCGGTGTCGAAGTCTTCTTTGGGTGTGAATGTTGCTCGTATCTCGTGTTGTGCCCAAAGCAATGGAGTGCACAACAAAAGAATCAATAAGGTAGATTTTGTCATGGGTAGTTTTTTTAATCGAAAGTTACAAAAATCAAGCCATAATGTTATGCAGGCAACTTAATCCTTGTTGTACAGATTGAACTTGATTGAAGGTGAGTAAAAGGCGTAGTCCTGTTCGGGTTTGTTTTTCTTTTAGCGTACATAATTTGGGGTGCGTTTGCACAAACTGTAAGATTTTTGAAAATTGAGAAGAGTCGAAAAACCCACTACTTTGATCTGGAATGAAATACCCTACCATTTTATGTTGTTTCATTAAGATTTTTTCTAAACCAAATTGCATGCCCAACCACTTCATTTTTACACTATCAAACAAATCTACAACTTCGGTAGGCAGTGGACCAAAGCGGTCGATCACTTCATGTTCAAACCTTTTGAGTTCTGCTTCTGTTTTTAAACTATTAAGTGCTGTGTATAATCTTAGTCGCTCAGAAATATTATTGACATAATCATCCGGAAACAAAAGTGAAAAATCGGTGTCAATCGTTAATTCTTTAACATAGGTCTTGGATGTATCACTCTCATTGAACAGCTGCTCAAATTCATTCTCTTTAAGTTCTTGAATCGCCTCATTTAGGATTTTTTGATACGTTTCAAAACCTACATCATTAATAAAGCCACTTTGTTCTCCGCCCAACAAATCACCCGCTCCACGAATTTCTAGATCTTTCATGGCGATGTTAAATCCACTACCCAAAGCCGTGTATTGTTCTAATGCACTGATACGCTTTCGTGCGTCGTTGGTCATCGCATGATAATCAGGCGTAATGAAATAACAAAATGCTTTTTTGTTGCTGCGGCCCACACGACCACGCATTTGGTGCAAATCGCTGAGCCCAAAATTGTTGGCATTATTAATGAAAATTGTATTGGCATTTGGTACATCTAACCCACTTTCTACGATGGTCGTACTCACCAACACATCAAAAGCACCATCCATAAAATCGAGCATAAGTTGTTCCAATTTTTTACCGTCCAATTGTCCATGCCCGACCGCAATTTTGGCATCGGGCACCAAGCGTTGAAGCATGCCAGCAACTTCTTTGATGTTTTCTATTCGATTGTGAATAAAAAATACTTGTCCAGCTCTCTGGATCTCATAACTGATGGCATCACGGATGATGGTTTCACTAAGTCGAATCACTTGACTTTCTATGGGAAAACGGTTTGGCGGCGGTGTCGTGATGACCGACAAATCACGTGCAGCCATCAAACTAAATTGAAGTGTACGTGGAATGGGCGTAGCGGTCAAGGTCAGTACATCTACATTTTCTTTTAACGTTTTTAATTTTTCTTTGACAGCTACACCAAATTTTTGTTCTTCATCAACAATCAAAAGGCCTAAATCTTTGAATTGCACAGCTTTGTTGACCAATTGATGGGTTCCAATAACGATATCCAATGTACCCTCAGACAATTGTGTCAAAGTCTCACGTTTTTGTTTGGTGGTTTTGAATCGGTTTAAGTAATCTACCGTTACAGGAAATTCTTTAAAACGTTTTCTAAATGTTTTGGCATGCTGAAATGCTAAAATAGTGGTAGGTACCAAAATAGCGACTTGTTTTCCATTGTCTACGGCCTTGAATGCGGCTCTAATGGCGACCTCTGTTTTTCCAAAGCCGACATCACCACAAACCAGTCGATCCATAGGGCGTTCGCTTTCCATATCCCTCTTGATGTCTGCAGTTGCAGTCGTTTGATCTGGTGTATCCTCATACACAAAAGAAGACTCCAGCTCGAGCTGCATAGCCGAATCGGGACGGTACTGAAAACCTTTTTGGTGTTTGCGCTTTGCATAAAGCTGAATCAGGTTGAACGCAATCTCTTTAACTCGTGATTTTGTTTTTTGTTTAAGCACTTTCCAGGCCTTACTCCCAAGCTTATAAATCTTGGGCGGCTTTCCATCTTTACCATTAAATTTGGTGATTTTGTGCAACGAATGAATGCTCAAATACAATACATCTCGTTCGCCGTAAAACAATTTGATGGCTTCCTGTTGCTTTCCATCAACATCTATTTTTTTGAGCCCACCAAATTTACCTATACCGTGGTCTATGTGCGTCACGTAATCCCCTACTTCCAAGCTGTTGAGTTCGCGCAGTGTTATGGCTTGTTTTTTTGAAAACCCATTTTTAAGATGGAATTTGTGGTAGCGTTCAAAAATTTGATGATCAGTATAACACACAATTTTATGATCATGGTCGATGAACCCTTGATGCAAAGAAAGTACTAAGGTAGTGTAATGTACAACAGATTCTTGCGCTTCAAAAATATCATGAAACCGCTGTGCTTGCTGAGTGTTTGCACAACAAATAATTGTCTCATAACCCTCATTATGATGCTGGTTCAGATCTTGAATCAACAAGTTAAACTGCTTGTTGAATGAGGGTTGAGGGCTCGTACTTAACTGTACTACTTCACCCTCGCTTTTTAAAAACATAAAATCGTGCCCAAACTCAACAACAGAAAAAAGTGGCAATTGTTTTTTGAAATCACTAGCCGTACAAAATAAATCTGAAGGTTTACTGTGCTGTACAGCAGTGTCTAAAGTTGCAAATACTGTTTTTGCCTTTTCAAACAATTGATTCGTGGTTTGTAAAAGTTCAGGTAAAGCAGAAGCAAAAACGCGAGTCTCTGCCGCGATATATTCCAAAAACTCAACACGTTTTTCGTTGTGTTGCTTGTGTTCTATGTTGGGTATAATTTGAAGTGCTTTGTGTGTTTTTAAAGAAAGTTGAGTTGCGATATCGAATGTACGTATACTTTCGACCTCATCACCAAAAAACTCTATACGGTAAGGTGTGTCGTGTGCAAAAGAAAAGACATCGACAATACCACCACGTACAGAGAATTCGCCGGGCTCTGTAACAAAATCAACGCGTTTAAAATGATATTCAAACAGCACATTATTGATAAATTCTATACTTAAATCATCGCCTGTTTTGATTTTGAATGTATTGCGGTTCAATTCTTTTTTGGACAATACTTTTTCAAAAAGTGCTTCGTGATAAGTGACCAGTAAAGCGGGTTTTTGTCTGCTGTTTATTCTATTCAGTACCTCTGCGCGTAACAATACATTTGCATTGTCTGTTTCTTCAATTTCATAAGGTCTTCGGTAACTTCCGGGGTAAAAAAGTACATCATCTGCGGGCAAAATCAGCTCCAAATCATTCAAGTGAAATGCTGCTTTTTCTTTGGAGTCAAAAATGACTAAAAATGGTTTTTGTTGTTGTCGAAATGCAGCAGCAATACTGAACGAAAGTGCAGATCCTACAACCCCTTTGAGTTGTGTTTTTTGTTGCGCACTAGACATACGTTCGCTCAGTTTTTGAAGTTTCAAAGACTGTACGAATTTTTGAGAAAGCTCTATTTTGCTCAACTAAAAAAATTTTTGCAAATATAAAATATTTAGAATGAGCAAACGTCATGATTTGAATTGAATACTCCAAATATTGTGTTAATTATTCAAAAAATATGTAGGTTTGTACTTCACCCTAAAACACATACTATGACCTTTTCAGAACTATTCAATAGTGGATTCAAACAACGTAATCAAGACCATTTTGCAGCCATTGTGCGCATTGCTATGGATGATGATGTTGTTATCGAAGAAGAAAAAGCATTTTTAGATCGATTGGCTAGAAAATTGGAAATTTCAAAAGCGATGTACGCAACGATTATGAAAGATTACAAGACACACCCCATCAATCCGCCAGCAACCACAGAACGCCGATTAGAACGTTTATTTGATTTGGCTAGAATGGTATATGCAGATCATATAAAAGATGAACATGAAGTTCAAATTTTGACTAAAATTGCGGTTGGATTGGGCTACACCAAAGACCCGAAAGCCGTTGTCAATAAAGCATTGGACCTTGTCGCCGATGGCTCAATAGATGTTGAAGAATTTAAAGAAAAAATGAAGCGTTAAGCGCTGGTTACAATTAATTATTTTCTTTGCGCTCTCCAAGAATACGCATTAGCCCTTCTTGAGCAACGGAGGCAATCATAACGCCATTTTTATCAAAAATACTGCCTCGAGAAAAGCCCCTAGAATTAGAAGCACTTGGGCTGTCTATTGAATACAACAACCAATCACTAAGATTAAAATCACGATGAAACCAAATGGCATGATCCAAGCTGGTATAAAACACCTCTTTGGTATTGAGTAATTCTCGATGTGGCATAGACGCTGGCCGAAGAATGTTGTAATCCGAAGCATAAGCCAAAAGCTGATGTT
This sequence comes from Flavobacteriaceae bacterium, assembly GCA_029238515.1. Taxonomy (GTDB): domain Bacteria; phylum Bacteroidota; class Bacteroidia; order Flavobacteriales; family Flavobacteriaceae; genus UBA3537. The sequence goes on from JAQWFW010000020.1 coordinate 92,693, forward strand.
GTAAAGGTTTATTATCCCCTATGTCTTCAACAGTTTTAAACCATATATTGTCGTAAGGTGGACTGTTTTTTACCAATTTTGACAACATATCGTCTACAGGTTTAAACTCAAAAATTTTGGGCAAAGACGCTTTGTAGCGTTTGTAGGTCGTTGGCAAAATAGTTTTAAACTTCTCTATTTGTTCTTCACTTTTAATAAGGTTTTGCGGAGGCAAAACATTGGGCATAGCAATTTGATGATCTACACCGTCTTGCACTTTTTGAAAAGATGCCGACATATTAAAAATCGCCTTTTCGTTCTGAAAAGCGACTACACGACGGGTAGTGAAACTGCCGCCATCTCTGATGATATCAACTTCGTATTTTATAGGAATACTAAGGTCTCCTCCCAAAATAAAATAGCCGTGCATAGAATGCACAAAACGATCTTCGGGAACGGTTTGATAAGCGGCATAAAGCGATTGTGCCAAAACTTGACCGCCAAAAACTCTACCCCAAGGGGCCTTGTAGTTGTTGCCAATAAAGGTGTGGTCGTTGATTTTGTTTAGTGTGATTAACTTAATGAGTTCAGAAAGGGCATTCATAGTAATTAATTTTGTACAAAAATACGATATAAGAACTCTAAAAAAATTAAATCAACCCTAATAAAGTGTTAATTTTGTGTAACATTTTTGGATGTTTTTCGTCTTCTAGTAAATAAATTTTATGGATGTTTTTTTGATTGTTTTAGCTTCACTCTTAATGTTTCTTGGAGTCTTGGGTAGTTTTTTACCTGTGCTTCCAGGCCCAATTACAGGGTGGTTTGGATTTTTGTTGCTTTATTTTTCGTCATTAACAGAGATTAGCAAAAAATTTCTGATTATAACGCTCATCATCGCAGTGTTGATCTGGGTACTGGACTATTTTATTCCTGCTATGGGTACGAAAAAATTTGGGGGCTCTAGAGCTGGAATGATTGGAACTACTACTGGTCTTTTGGTTGGATTGTTTTCTCCAATCCCTGGAGGTATCATTATTGGTCCTTTTTTAGGTGCGTTTATTGGTGAATTACTCAACAACAGTGACTCTAGGACAGCACTACGCGCCGCATTTGGCTCATTCCTTGGGTTTTTGACCTCTACATTCATTAAATTTGTTGTTGCAGTCACCTATCTTGGTTTGTTTATTTCAATTCTTTGGGAACATAAATCCGCTTTAATGGGAAGCTAAATTCATTTTAACAAAAAATTTTAAATACATCGCAATTAAAAAACTAAATTCACAATCAATAAAAAACAATAACCTATGAACAAGTATTTTTATCTACTAATTAGCAGTCTGCTGTTGTTGTCACCTTCAGTTGATGCACAAGAAGAACCTGCTTCTGTATACGACTACAATGCTGCTTTTGGGCATGGATTCTATACCAAAAATGGAACTGCAACACGCTCTGCTAGCGGTAAACCAGGACATGCCTATTGGCAAAACAGTGCCGATTACAAAATCAACATTAGTCTTGACGAGGAAAACAAACATTTCACTGGATCTGAAGTCATTACCTACACCAATAATAGCCCTGATGAGTTGGATTTTTTGTGGGTTCAAGTCGATCAAAACTTATTTAAAAAAGACTCTAGAGGAAATGCCATAATTCCACTAAGTGGAAGTCGAAATGGTGCTAAAGGGCAAGATTTTGATGGCGGATATGACATTGGAAAAGTTACATTAGGATACGAAAACAAAAAACAAAAAGGATCATCAAAAAATAAACGGAAAAATTCTAAAAATAGAATTTCAGAAGTCAATGCCCAATTTGATATTTCTGATACAAGAATGAAAATATACTTACCAAAGCCCCTAGCAGCTAATGGTGGTAAAGTTCATATTAATATTGATTTTTCTTTTACCTCACCAGATTATGGGTCCGATAGAATGGGTGTTTTGGAAACCAAAAATGGACGCATTTTCAATCTGGCACAATGGTACCCAAGAATGTGTGTTTATGATGACGTTTCGGGCTGGAATTCATTGCCTTACCTAGGCGCTGGAGAGTTTTATTTAGAATATGGAACATTTGATGTTCATATTAACTCACCAGCCGACCATCTTGTCGTTTGTTCAGGTGAGTTACTCAATCCAGAGGAGGTGTACACTGGTACTCAACTCGAACGTTTGGAACAAGCAGCATCGAGTGACGAAACTGTTATTATCCGCTCCGCTGAAGAAATCAATGATCCAAACTCTAGACCACAAGGTAAAGACCGATTGACATGGAAATTTAGAATTGAAAATTCAAGAGACGTCGCTTGGTCATCATCAAAAGCATTTATCATGGATGCGGCACGCATCAACTTGCCTAGTGGAAAAAAATCCATGGCCATGTCTGTCTACCCTGTAGAAAGTAATACTATGGATTCATGGGCACGCTCAACAGAATACACAAAAGCATCTATAGAGCATTATTCCGAAAAATGGCTAGAGTACCCCTACCCAGTAGCTATAAATGTTGCTGGCAACCAAGGTGGTATGGAATATCCTGGAATTGTATTTTGTAGCTGGAAAAGTAAAAATGAGGCCTTGTGGGGTGTGACGGATCACGAATTTGGCCACATTTGGTTCCCTATGATTGTAGGATCAAATGAACGCCTACATGCGTGGATGGATGAAGGATTCAACACCTTTATAAATTCGCTTAGTACCGATGCATTTAATAATGGAGAGTACAAAGAAAGCAAACGAAATATGCACCGTTTTTCATCTGTATTGGTCAACGACAAAATGGAACCTATCTTTACAACCCCAGACAACATGAAAGAACGAAATATTGGTCTTTTGGCTTACTACAAACCAAGTGCTGGGCTAGAAATGTTACGGGAGCATATACTTGGACAAGAGCGTTTTGATGAGGCCTTTACAGCATACATCAAGCGGTGGGCCTACAAACATCCAACTCCAGATGATTTTTATAGAACCATAGAAAATGTAAGTGGTGAAGAACTCAGTTGGTTTTGGCGCGGATGGTTTATTCATAATTGGAAACTCGATCAAGCCATAAAACGCATAAAATATGTAGATGGTGATCCAACAAAAGGTTCAATTGTAACCATCGAAAATTTACAACAAATGCCGATGCCAGTTACCTTGGAATTTACCACCGAGAGCGGCACAAAAACAAGACATACATTACCAGTAGAAATTTGGAAACGCAATAAAAAATGGACCCTCAAATACGATTCGACAGAACCTCTAAAAAGTGTTGTAATTGATCCGGATTATGTATTACCAGATGTGAACTCTAGCAACAACCGATGGACTCCTGAAATTGCCGCTGAAAATGCAGAAGATTTATCGCCATATATTGGGGATTACAGCTCAGCCGCATTTCCAATGGTCATCAATATTTCTGAAAAAAATGGCGAATTGGTAGCTACCGCTGAGGGACAGCCCGCTTTACCTCTCACCAACGACGGTGGCGGTAAGTTTATCTCAGATGAAGCCGGTCTTGAAATGCAATTCAACAGCGAAAAAACAAGTTTTGAATTGAATATTGGCGGACAAGTTTTTGAATTCTCTATACAAGAATAACAACAAAATAATTGCTTTAAAAAAACCCACTAATCAGTGGTTTTTTTTTGTTGTAAAACGAAATTAATGTGTGTTTTTCTTTATATTTATAACCTAATTATAAATTAACCAATACAATGAAAAAACACATATTTCTAACTTTAGTAGCCGTATTTACACTTTCGTGTACAAACACTCAAAAGCAAGAACCTGTTCAAAGCCAAATAGGATTTGAAGTTGCTGAAGACGGTACCAAAATTCCTCTTTACGCAGGTGCATTATCAACCGTAGAGCTTTGGGAAAAATACATCAAAGCACACAATGATAGAGATTTAGACGCCATTCGTGAGATGAATGCTGAAAATTTTAAAGCTTATGGTCCAAATGGAGAAATTATTGATGGCACAGATGCACATATTGAATTTTTGGCAACTTGGTTTGAAGCAGCGAATCCAGTATGGAAGTCCAATTATTTTATTGCAAATGAGTTTACAAACCAAAAAGATAAGCTTCGCAAATGGGTAACCTCTGGACATGATGTTAGCATGAGTGTTGAGGATGAAACAATCGAAGTCGGTCAAGTTCATGATGCACTTATCCTAGACGGCAAAATTCAAATGTTTTATGTTTATGAGATTGCCAAAGCATCAAGTGAAGAAGAATAAAACGATCGTTGAGGTCCAACTACAAAACGTCTCAGAAATGAGGCGTTTTTTTTATAAATCTATCTTAAAATTTAATCTAAAAACTACTGCTTTAGTTATTTTTACACGTCAAAAAAAATGGTGAGGTGAAAAATGCTAAAATTAATATCGTTTGGTTGAAACGTGATTTGCGCACACAAGATCACGAACCGTTACATTTTGCCGAAAAAGCAAAGATACCTTATCTTATTATCTACATTTTCGATGCTGATTTAATCCATCATCCAGACACCAGCATACGGCACCTGCAATTTGTTTATCACTCCATCAAAATCATCGATAAAAAGCTTGAGCCATTCAATAAATCTGTTTCTACATTTTATGGAAAGTCTCTAGATATTTTTGAATTTTTGCAAACACAATTTAATATTGAAACGCTTTTCAGTCATAACGAAAGTGGTATTGAAAAATCATGGATTCGAGACAAAAGCATTTCAAAATTCTGTAAAAAAAATAAAATTACATGGCACGAATCACAACAAAATGGTGTGGTTCGCGGGCTCAAAAACCGAGCAAATTGGGGGAAACTTTGGAACAGTTTTATGGCCATGCCACTGATCCAAAATGAATATAGCCAAACGCCAAAAATTGATTTTTCTCATCCCTTTCAATTGTCCAAAAAACTTCAAAAAAAATTTGACCACTATCCTAAATTCTATCAACCTGCTGGAGAGCATATGGCATGGCGCTATTTGGATTCATTCCTAATGGAAAGGGGTTTTAATTACCAAAAACACATTTCTAAACCCAACGAAAGTAGAGTCAGTTGTAGTCGTGTTTCACCTTTTTTGAGTTGGGGAAATTTGAGTGTACGGCAAGTGTTTCAATATGTTAATATGCATCCGAATGCTCAAAAAAGAAAGCGTGTATTCTCGGCTATGCTTACAAGATTGTACTGGCATTGCCATTTTAATCAAAAGTTTGAAATGGAATGTAGCTATGAAACACAATGCATCAATGCTGGTTATGAATTATTGGAACGAAATTCTGATGCTGTACATTTAAAAGCATGGAAAATGGGTGCCACAGGTTTCCCATTAATTGATGCCTGTATGCGTGCATTGGAACAAACAGGATGGATCAATTTTCGAATGCGAGCACTTCTGGTTTCATTTTTAACGCTTAATTTGGATCAAGACTGGCGTGAAGGCGTATACCATTTGGCACGATTATTTTTGGATTACGACCCTGGTATTCATTATCCGCAATTTCAAATGCAAGCTGGAACAACAGGGATCAATACGATTCGATTGTACAACCCCGTAAAAAACTCAATAGAACAAGACCCTCAGGGCATTTTTATAAAAAAATGGGTGCCAGAACTTAAACATATTCCCAAAGAATACATCCATGAACCCTGGAAAATGAGCAATATGGAACAAGAGTTTTGTGGAGTTGTACTTGGGAAAAACTATCCTCTTCCAATTGTAAATCTTGAAGAAAGTGCACGTGCTGCACGCATAAAAGTATGGGGACACCGTAAACACCCACTAGTGCAAAAAGAAAATAAACGAATTTTAGAAAAACACGTCAAAAGACGTTAATTAGAAGATATAAAAAAAGCCCTCCGTTTTACAGGAAAGCTTCTCACTGGTTTTGTCACAAACCACGGGTAATCAAATGATTACCTCAACACAACGCGTTTAAATACTTTTGTGTTCTGCTAAAAGTACTTTGCGGTCTGGACGGGACTCGAACCCGCGACCCCCTGCGTGACAGGCAGGTATTCTAACCAACTGAACTACCAAACCGTTGCTTTATAGCGATTGCAAATATACATTGCATTTTTAATACGACAAATGTTTTTTATTTATTTTTTATAAAAATTTGTAGCGTTTTTCGAAGAATGTAATCATGATTTTTTCAAATCCTTGACGCACATCTACAGGGACATAATTTATTTTGTATTGATCACATTTTTGCTTCAATAGTCGAAAATAATTCGCCATTGCAGCAGTATAATTTTCTTGTATGGCTTCCGGAAAAAGATCGATAGAAGCTCCTGTTTCAACATCGACGAAATGTTTTGGTGTGTTGCTAAACGCAAAATCAAACTCTGTTTTTTTGTCATAAACATGAAAAAGAATCAATTCGTGCTTGTTGTATTTCAAATGACGAAGGGCCTCAAACAGTTGTTGGGATGCTTTGTCCGACTGAAACATATCCGTAAACAAAATAATCATGGAACGACGGTGCATTTGTTCGGCAATTTGATGCAAGACCTCATAAGTTTTGGTTTTTGCTTTTTTGGGTGTCGATGATGTAAGGTCGTTCAATTTTGTAAATAACATCTGAAAATGACGTTCATTTCCTTTTCCAGGGGCATAAAAATCATATTCATCGTCGTATAAACTAAGACCAGCTGCGTCGCGTTGCTTTTTAAGAATTTGAAGCAATACTGCCGAAGCCAATGCCGAAAACTCAACTTTGTTGTAGTTCAGGGCAGAGTGTTCTTTTTTGTTAGGATAATACATTGAAGCGCTTTGATCGACAATAATATGACAACGCATATTGGTTTCTTCGTCAAAACGTTTGGTGTACAATTTATCTGTTTTGGCAAAGAGTTTCCAATCGATATGACGGGTGCTATCGCCATTGTTATAGATTTTATGTTCGGCAAATTCTGCCGAAAATCCATGAAATGGACTTTTATGCACACCAGAGATAAAGCCCTCAACAATAGATTGAGCCAATAGTTCAAACTCAGAAAATTGAGTACTACTTTGAAAATGATTTTGAAAACTCATTATCCTCTAAACTAAAAAAGGTTCGCCACATGGACAAACCTTTTTATATTAAATATTTATAAGCAGATTACAGCAACGCATCAATCGCATCGGTGTAACTTGCTTTTGGTGCAACGCCAACTTGACGCCCAACAACTTCTCCATTTTGGAATACCAATACTGTAGGAATGTTTCGTACACCGTATTTTGCAGCAAATTCTTGATTTGCATCAACATCGACTTTACCAACAACGGCTTTATCGGCATACTCAGTACTGATTTCATCGATGATAGGACCTACCATACGACAAGGACCGCACCACGCTGCCCAAAAATCAACCAAAACTGGTTTGCTGCTGTTCAATACTGTTTCTTCAAAATTTGAATCTGTTATTTCTAGTGCCATAAGATTTAGTTTAATTATTCCTACAAATTTAGTCAAAAAAATGAGTTATGAGGCGTAAGCACAATTTGTTTTTCTTATGCTTAAATTGACAAAGCTGATGTTTCTAATTTAGTTTATAAAAAATATCTTGATTTTGAAGTTCATTCAAAAGTTCTTGAGAGATTTGTACTTTTTGTTTTCTGCTCTTAAGTTCTACTTTCAATTCATCATCATCGTCGTAGACAACAAAATTTAGGTTATGTTTTCCCTTATGCATTTTTAATAGATCCTGAAGTTCTAAGATCTTTTGTTCTGTCAACCCCTTAATATTCAATTGAATCGATAGTTTTTTAGCATAGGCATCCATCACATCATGCAACAATTGAAAATTGTTGAATTGCAAACGTGGCTCACCTTTTTTGCCCGTTTCTCTGTTGGTCCATCCTTCGCGTACAAATGCACGAACGTACACAAAGTTGCTGATCATCAAAAAATGTCTGAATTTGAGGTATTCTTCACCAAAAATTCGAAACTCATGGCTGTTGGTATAATCTTCAATGGTGAAACTCGCCCAACCTTTACCTTGTCTGCTTACGCGATGTTGGACATCGGTTACTACGCCACCAAATGTAATTTCTTTGTTGATGAGTGGGGTCATGTTCTGAAAATACGCAACAGTTCCATTACAGAAATTTTGCATTTCTATTCTGAAATCATCTAATGGATGACCTGAAATATAGATACCTACAACTTCTTTTTCGCGTGCCAATTTCTCCATCGTTCCCCATTGTTCACATGCTGGTAGTTCGGGTTCTGGAAATTGTACTTCGCTCGCTTCACCAAATAAACTAACCTGAGCAGAATTTTTATTTTCTTGGTATTTGTTGGCAAATTTTATGGTTTTCTCTAAAAACGTTACCCCATCGCCTTCATCGTAAAAATACTGAGCACGGTGGGTATTTGAAAAACAATCGAAACTTCCAGCATTGGCCAAATTTTCAAATGCTTTTTTGTTGGCCGCACGCAAATCTATTCGTTTGGCCAAATCAAATATAGATCGGTATGGTCCTTCGCTTTTGCGTTCTTCTACAATGGTTTTGACTGCACCATGCCCTACCCCTTTGATGGCACCCATACCGAAGCGAATGGCGTTGTCTTTGTTGACCGAAAATTTGTAATAACTTTCGTTGACATCTGGCCCCAAAACCTTCAATTTCATACGTTTGGCTTCTTCCATAAAAAAGGTGACTTGCTTGATGTCGTTCATGTTGTTGGACAGTACAGCCGCCATATATTCTGCGGGATAATGCGCTTTGAGGTAGGCCGTTTGATAGGCAATCCACGCATAACAAGTAGAATGCGATTTGTTGAAAGCATAACTAGCAAATTTCTCCCAATCGGTCCAAATTTTTTCTAATTTTTCTGTGGCCAAACCTTTGGCCGTTGCTTGAGCAATAAATCTTGGCTTCATTTTGTCCAAAACGGTCTTTTGCTTTTTCCCCATCGCTTTTCGCAGAACGTCGGCCTCACCTTTGGTGAAATCGGCCAATTTTTGCGACAGCAACATCACTTGCTCTTGATACACCGTAATCCCATATGTCTCATTTAGATATTCTTCCATTTCTGGAAGATCATAAGAGATCTCTTCATCGCCGTGTTTTCTCCGGATAAAACTAGGAATATATTCCAAAGGTCCAGGGCGGTACAGTGCATTCATGGCAATTAAATCGGCAAAAACTGTGGGTTTCAAATCCCGCATATGCTTTTGCATTCCGGGTGATTCATATTGAAAAATCCCTACCGTTTCACCTCTTTGAAAAAGTTCATAAGTCGCCACATCATCCAAAGGAAAATTTTCAGGATCTAATTCAATGCCATGCTTTGCTTTAACAATTTTGACGGTATCTTTGATGAGCGTTAAGGTTTTTAAGCCCAAAAAATCCATTTTCAATAGCCCTGCATCTTCTACCACCGAATTGTCAAACTGAGTGACATACAGTTCTGAATCTTTTGCCGTAGCAATGGGCACATAATTGGTGATATCCCCAGGGGTGATGATGACCCCACAGGCATGAATCCCTGTATTTCTAAGCGATCCTTCCAATACTTTGGCTTGATTTACTGTTTCAGCTTCCAAATCATCGCCCTCAGAAATGTTCAAGAGTTGATTGATGAGTTCCATATCTTCGGCACGAAACTTTTGTTTCAAAACTTTTTCGTCTTCACCAAAAATTTTATTGAGTTTAGACATGTTGGGAACGAGCTTCGCTATGCGGTCGGCATCCCCAAGCGGCAAATCCAACACACGAGCGGTATCTCTAATCGAGGATTTGGCCGCCATCGTACCATAGGTTACAATTTGTGCCACTTGGCTTGATCCGTATTTTTTGATGACATAATCCATCACACGACCACGGCCTTCGTCATCAAAATCAATATCAATATCGGGCATACTCACACGATCTGGATTCAAAAAACGCTCAAAAAGTAAATCGTACTTTATGGGGTCTATATTGGTAATCCAAAGGCAATAGGCCACCACAGATCCTGCGGCAGATCCACGGCCTGGCCCTACAGAAACATCCATATTTCGCGCTTCGCGAATAAAATCTTCAACAATTAGGAAATACCCTGGATAACCCGTCTTTTCGATGGTTTGAAGTTCGAAATCTAAGCGTTCTTTGATGTCCTCAGTAAGAGTTCCATAACGCTTTTTGGCACCTTCGTAAGACAAATGACGGAGGTACGCATTTTCACCATGATTTGTGCCCTCAGTAGCATCGGAAGGGTGTTCAAATTCTTTAGGAATTTCAAATTTTGGAAGTAATACTTCCCTAGCCAATTCAAAAGGTTCTATTTTCTCGACAACACTTTGAATGTTTAATATGGCCTGAGGCACATCAGCAAAGAGTTGTTTCATCTCATCTGCCGACTTGAAATAGTACTCTTGGTTGGGTAAACCATAGCGATAGCCCCGACCACGACCAATGGGTGTCGCTTGTTTTTCGCCGTCTTTGACGCACAACAAAATATCGTGGGCATTGGCCTCGGTTTGGTCAATATAATAAGTGTTGTTTGTCGCCAATAGTTTAATCTTATGCTTTTCAGCAAAGTTGATTAGAACTGCATTGACATGGTCTTCGTCTTGTTGACCATGACGCATCAACTCAATGTAAAAATCTGCTCCAAATTGATTTTTCCACCACAACAGTGCTTCTTCCGCTTGATGCTCACCAACATTTAGAATTTTGGACGGTACCTCGCCATATAAATTACCAGAAAGTACAATCAAATCATCTTTGTATTGTTCGACAATTTTGCGGTCGATACGCGGCACATAATAAAAGCCATCGGTAAACGCCATGGAAGACATTTTGACCAAATTTTGATAACCCTTTTTGTTTTTGGCTAAAAACACCACTTGATAGCCGTTATCTTTTTGTGATTTGTTGCTGTGGTCTTCACAAACAAAAAATTCACAGCCCACAATGGGTTTGATGGGTTTTTGATGAAAAACCTCGCCTGCGGCTTCGGCTTCTTGTTTGCGTTGTGCCAAAGACTTGTTGTGTAGCCCAATTTCTTTCACAAAATGAAATGCACCCATCATATTACCATGATCGGTAAGGGCAACGGCAGGCATGCCCGCTTCTGCAGTGGCTCGAACCAATTTTTTTATACTGATGGTCGATTGTAAAATCGAAAATTGAGAGTGGTTATGTAAGTGTATCACTGGAGCATCAGCCAATTCAGTCGAAATTTCGCTAATGCTTGGCGGTGCAGTTTGTTCTTGTTGTTTTGTTTGTTCAACAAGTTTGGCCGCGGCCTTTTTTAGGTTGACATGCTTGAGCCCCAACGGCGCAACAAGATTAGGGTTTTGGGCTTGAAATTGTGAAACATAATCGGGGGCAGCTTGCAACTGGTCTGCGGTATAGATGCCTTGACGCAAGAGCTCCAAAAAACAACGTGTGGTGGCCTCGACATCGGCGGTGGCATTGTGGGCTTCCGCAAAGGGCGTGTCAAACAATTTTTGGTGCAACTCCGTAAGCGTAGGCAATTTGAATTTGCCGCCACGACCTCCTGGCAACTGACAAAGACTTGCTGTGGTTTCGGTACAAGTGTCCAATACCGGCATGCTGTTG
>JAQWFW010000030.1 GCA_029238515.1 Flavobacteriaceae bacterium
TGAATGCTTTACTGTATAAAATTTGGGATGCTTTTTCGGCATTTTCACAATCTTCCGCACCATGCACCATAGTTGTAATTTCTTGTGCTAACCGTTTTTGAAGTTGACGTAAATGCGGTTGTTCTTTATGGGTATCTATTAGAGCTTCGATATCGTCTTTTTCTAAAAACGTAAAGATTTTAATGTACTTTTCTGCATCTTCATCACTGGAATTTAACCAGTATTGATAGAATTTATAAGGCGACGTTCTTTTAGGGTCAAGCCAAACATTTCCGCCCTCACTTTTTCCAAATTTAGAACCATCAGATTTAGTGATCAATGGACATGTAATAGCAAATCCTTTACCATTTCCAATACGTCTAATCAGTTCTGTACCTGTAGTAATGTTACCCCATTGGTCGCTTCCTCCCATCTGAATGGTACACTTGTGGGCTTGATATAAATGTAAAAAATCGTACCCCTGAACCAACTGGTAAGTAAATTCTGTAAAACTCATCCCTTCATTACTGTCCGATGAAATTCTGTTTTTTACAGAATCTTTAGCCATCATATAGTTGACGGTAATGTGCTTGCCTACATCACGAATAAAATCTAAGAATGAAAAATCTTTCATCCAATCGTAATTATTAACCATTAGTGCCGCATTGGGTTGATTACTTTCAAAATCTAAAAAGTGTGCTAGTTGCTTTTTAATGGCTTCTTGATTGTGACGAAGAGTCGTTTCATCCAATAAATTTCGTTCGGCAGACTTCCCAGAGGGATCACCAATCATTCCTGTTGCACCACCAACCAAAGCTACGGGTTTGTGTCCACATCGCTGATAGTGTGCCAACAGCATAATGGGTACCAAATTTCCGATGTGTAAAGAATCTGCTGTAGGATCAAAACCCACATAAGCTGCACGCATTTGTTCCAAAAGATGTTCTTCTGCTCCTGGCATAACATCATGAATCATTCCTCTCCACTTCAGTACCGCTATAAAATTATTGGCCATTTTTTAAATTTTGTTCAACAAAGATAAAAGATTCAGCCATGCTGAGAAAAGAAAAATCAGTAATTTCGCAGCATGGTTTTAGTTACAGGCGGTACAGGACTTATTGGCAGTCATTTGCTCTATAAATTGACGCAACAAGGAGTGTCTGTTCGAGCCATTTACAGAAAAGGATCTAACCGCGAACGTGTAAAAGATATTTTCGCTTATTATTCTGAGGATTCTACAGCGCTTTTTAACGATATACAATGGGTAGAGGCCGATCTTAATGATGTTCCTAAATTAAGCTTAGCTTTCCAAGACATAACGCACGTATACCATTGTGCTGCATTAATTTCTTTTGACCCTTCTGATTATAAATTACTTCGAAAAACAAACATTAGAGGGACGGCAAACATAGTCAATTTGTGTAGTGCCTTTGCAGTGAAAAAACTGTGTTATGTGAGCACCATAGCTACTTTGGGTTACGATTCTGAACGTATAGATGAGGAAACTCACTGGGATGGAAATCAAGACCAAAGTGTATATGCTATTTCGAAATATGGTGCGGAAATGGAAGTTTGGCGTGGGATTCAAGAAGGTGTTCCTGCAGTCATTGTGAATCCTGGTGTAGTGCTTGGTCCAGGATTTTGGACATCTGGCAGTGGATTATTATTTAAAATGGCCGCAAAAGGAAAAACCTACGCCACAGAAGGGGTCACGGGCTATGTTGCTGTTCAAGACGTCGTTACGGCTATGATTGGTCTGATGCATTCAAGTATTGAAAATCAAAGATATATACTGGCCGATACGCTTAGATCTTATATGGAAATCATACAAATGATTTCAAAAGAACTTAACAGAAAGCCACCAACAAGAATTGCATCACCTTTTTTACTAAAATTGGCTTGGCGTATGGATTGGTTAACATCAAAATTAATGAGAAGAAAAAGAAGATTAACCAAACAACTGAGTGGTAGTTTACAGAAGAAATCTCTTTACAGTTCCGAAAAAATAAAACAAGATTTAGAAGGATTTACATTTACTCCGATTACTGATTCAATTGCTGTAACGAGTCAAATCTTTTTGAAGGAAGTCGGTTCTTAGGGGAACGCTTTTGTTGCTCGAATTTTAACATTGTCAATGAATCTGGTTTTATAATTTTAGTTTTACGAATAGAATCCTTTTTTCGTTTTTCGTCTGACATCAAATCTTCCATAAGTTTTTTATCAAACTCAAGTTTTTCTTTCAAACGTTCGTATATAGAAGCGTACTCTTCGCCATTGTGGGCATAGTAGATATTGCTTTGAGCAAACTGAGTACTGTCAATATCATATTTATCAAAAATATACTGCGAAGGGTTTGCAATGTGCTTTTCTAATTTTTTTTTATTGATACCTTTTGCAGCATTTAGCAACATATGATCGTAGAGTACTTCCACCATTCGCTCTTTTGAAATTAGATTTTCAGGTGCTTCATATGTGTTTCTAGTACAAGAAAAAAACATTAAAAAAATCATAAAAACGAATACTAATCTCATCGGTCAAAAGTTAGGCGCATTGCAGCGTTTTGTTTCGAAAATTGTGCATTGTGGTATACCAACGATCCATTTAGAATAGTGTGTGTTATTCTCGATTTAAAGGTTGTTCCTTCAAATGGAGACCAACCACATTTATACAAAATATTATCTTTTGTGACGGTCCAAGGGTTGTGAGGATCAACTAAAATTAAGTCGGCATAATACCCTTTACGGACAAATCCTCTCTTTTCAATTTGGAATAAAATGGCTGGGTTATGTGCCATTTTTTCTACAATTTTTTCAACGGATATTTGCTCGCGATGATAGGCCTCAAAAAGTGCTACAACGGTATGCTGAACAAGTGGGCCACCAGATGGCGCTTTCGTATAAGAGTTGGACTTTTCATCAATGGTATGAGGTGCATGATCGGTAGCAATAACGTCGATGCGATCGTCCAAAAGAGCTTTCCATAGTGCAGCGCGATCGGTGCTTGATTTCACGGCAGGATTCCACTTGATGAAGGTGCCTTTTTGTGCATAATCTTCATCCGAAAACCAAAGGTGATGAATACAAACCTCGGCAGTAATTTTCTTATCTTTTAAAGGAATTTTATTAGAAAACAAGGCCATTTCTTTTGCCGTTGACAAATGAAATACATGGAGTCTTGCGCCTGTTTTTTTGGCTAATTCGATAGCTTTTGAAGAAGACAAGTAACATGCTTCTGCGCTTCTTATAACTGGATGATATTTGACTGGGATATCGTCTCCATATTCATCAACAAATTTTTTGGTGTTTGAACGAATGGTTTGTTCATCCTCACAGTGTACAGCAATCAATAAATCTGTACTAGAAAAAATCTTTTCCAAGACTTCCGGATTATCGACTAGCATATTTCCAGTAGAGGAGCCCAAAAACAATTTTAATGCAGCTACATTTTTAGTATCAACTTTTAGGATTTCTTCCAAATTGTCGTTTGTTCCACCAAACATAAAAGAATAGTTGGCATATGATGTTTTTGCTGCAATTTGAAATTTTTCCTCCAGTTTATCTATGGTAGTGGCCTGAGGAATAGTATTTGGCATTTCTATAAACGAGGTAATACCCCCAGCAATTGCTGCTTTTGATTCCGTTGCAATGCTTGCTTTGTGTGTCAATCCTGGTTCTCTAAAATGTACCTGATCATCGATCATTCCAGGCAGTAAAAATTTGTTTTCAGCATCTATGACTTGGGTGTCCCCATTTTTGGCGCTGATTGATTCTGAGATTTGAGTTATGAATTGGTTTTCAATGAGTACATCGCCTTCTATGATTTTTCCTTCATTGACAATGCGCGCATTTTTTATTAAGATAGATTTTTCTTGCATTTATAATTTGCCTAATAATTGTTGAGTACGCATTTGGATGACTCCTAAAATGGCCTCAGAAATAATTCCTTTTGTGAGTTTTGACACTCCCCGAATTCGGTCGGTAAAGATAATAGGTATTTCTTTGATTTTAAATTTTTTATTCATGGCTTTAAATTTCATTTCAATTTGAAAAGCATAGCCAATAAACTGTATTTTATCTAGATTAATTGCCTCCAAAACATGGCGTTTATAACATACAAAGCCCGCCGTTGGATCTTTAACTGGCATTCCGGTTATAATACGAACATAAAAAGATGCCCCATAGGACAAAAGAATTCTAGAAAATGGCCAATTGACTACATTAATTCCATTCACATAGCGCGAACCTACGACCATATCCACGTCAGCATCTGAACATGCTTCCAGCAACCTTTTCATGTCTTTTGGATCATGAGAAAAATCTGAATCCATTTCAAAAATATATTTATAGGGATGTTGTAAAGCCCACTTAAAACCATCAATATAAGCACGTCCAAGACCTGTTTTGTGTAAACGAGATAAGAGATGTAAACGTGTGGGAAACTCGTCTTTTAGTTCTATAACTTTCTGAGCGGTTAGGTCAGGAGAATTATCATCTACAACCAGAACATGAACATGGTTGTACATGGAAAAAATAGAACGCAACATCAACTCGATATTTTCTATTTCATTATAAGTCGGTATGATGACTAGTGTGTCTTTCAATTTGTAAATATGTATGACAAAAATACGCTATTTTAACGGATCTAATTAACAAATATTCTTCTTAGATTTGTATATGCTTAGAGAATTTATTTCAAAAGATTGGTATGTCGTGTTTTGTCTGCTGAGTTTAGTCATTATTTTAGTAGCAAAAAAGAATGACACACAACGTTTTTCTGCATTTTTGAAATTGTTTGGAAACAACAACTACTTACGTATCTACCTCAAAGAGCATTCTTTTTTTGATCGCTTTGATTCTCTTCTCTTTATCAATTTTTGTGTCAATATTATTATTTTTGGATGGATTGGCTACCAATTTATTTTTGGGCCAGTTGCCATGAATTTGTTGCTGTTTTCGCAACTTTTTGCGCTTGTTGCAGGAGTCGTTATGCTAAAAATTGGTTTCGAACTGTTTCTTGGCTATGTGCTTGATTTACAGACTCTATTTAACATATTAACCTTTCAACAGATTAGTAGCTACAATTTTGTCGGTTTAGTTCTTTTACCAGTTAATGCGTTTGTTGTTTTTGGTGTTGATTTTGCGCCATTGGCCATAGTTTTGTCTACGATTTTGATTCTTTTGATTGTAGTTGTAGGAATGACAAAAACAGTCCAATCAAATCTTAACATGCTTTTGAACAATTTCTTTTATTTTATTTTATATCTTTGCACACTCGAAATTGGCCCTTATCTAGTTTTGTATAAGGCCCTTAACCGAGATTAAATCAATCATTGTTAGATTAATCAATTTTATGAAAGTAAAAACCATTTTAGTTTCGCAACCAGAGCCAAAAGCTGAAAACTCTCCCTACTTCGACCTTCAACAGCAACAGAAAGTAAAAATCGACTTTCGCCCATTTATTCATGTTGAAGACGTAAGTACAAAAGAAATTCGATTGCAAAAGGTTGATTTTTCGAAATTTACAGCTATTATTCTTACAAGCAGAAACGCTGTAGACCACTTTTTTAGAGTTGCCGAAAAAATGCGTTTTAAGGTTCCAGACAGCATGAAATACTTTTGTCAATCTGAAGCTGTTGCCTACTACCTCCAAAAATATGTAGTATACCGCAAGCGTAAAATTTATGTTGGCAAACGCACCTTTCCAGAACTTATTTCGGTCATTAGCAAATACAAAAATGAGTCTTTTTTATTACCGTCTTCAGACAAGCTAAAACCATCTGTACCTATGGCACTCGACGAGTTAGGTGTACGTTGGAAACAAGCTGTGTTTTACAAAACTGTTATCAGTGATCTTTCAGATTTAGCAGATGTTTATTACGATATTTTAGTATTCTTTAGCCCATCTGGAATTGAATCACTATTTCACAATTTCCCAGATTTCAAACAAAACGATACACGTATTGCTGTTTTTGGAAACACCACTGTAAAAGCTGTAGAAAGTAAAGGGCTACGTGTAGACATTGCTGCACCTACCAAAGACATGCCTTCAATGAGCATGGCTCTTCAAAAATATATCAAAAAGATGAATAAAAAATAATTTTATCTTTTGACCTTATCATAAAACGCTCATTTCATGAAACGAGCGTTTTTTTTTGCTCTTCAATATTTTGTATCTTTTCAGAAAAATACGCAAATCATGTACAAACATCTTTTTCTTTTTGTAGGCCTTTTTGCTCTCTTGGGGTGTGACGAAGCTTACGAATCTGACAATTCAGAACCAGGCAACACAACTGCTCCTGTTTCGGATTTTTCCCCAAGTGGCAGCAACGCTTACTGGATTTATGATGTTGCTAGCATTAGTAGTCAAGTTTCAGAGATGAACTTCACTTCCACCGATTCTATATATGTAGCATCTAGCAATGGTACTTCTTTTACGCTTGACGCTAATGACGATGGTATAGCTAGGGGTAACATGAACATTTTGCTCACCAATGGAACACTCCATAAAACTAGCACAACTTTAGTCTTTAACGGCACCATAGATTTACCTGAAAATTTAGCTGATTTAGGGTTTACGCAAGATCTTTCAATTGAGGATATGATACTTCTAGATTTGAACACTTCAAATAATGACGAGTTATTTTCGAATGAAACAAATTTTTCTGAGACTATCGATATTCAAGGAGTTGGAATACCAGTAAATGTAAGTAGTAAAATTTCCACAACAAAAATAAACTTACACAATAGTAAAACCCTAAACGACACAGATTATAACAATGTTTTTGAGGCAAAATTTGCTTTAAATGTTGCTATCACAGGTTCTTTTACTATCGCTGGAATCACACAAACGATACCGATATTAGAAGCACAAGACGTTATGAAAACAACTTACTTTTATGTCGAAAATATTGGACTTGTTCGTGCCGAAACAACCCAAGGTATAAGTCTTTCTAATCAACTTGTTAGTGTTTTGAGTTTATTAAATATTACTTTGGATTTCCCCACAAACATAACCATCGAAAATATTGAAGAGTTAAGGGATTTTTCTTTAGAATAAATGGTTTAAAGAAAGACCAAAATTATAAATACGGAGTATAATAATACCAAGAAAAATCCTTCTTTGAATTGTAGTTTATGACGCTTGCTAATCATAACTAAAGGCAATGTTATAGCCGCAAAAACAAGCATCCAAAGCACATCTCTTGACAAAATTTGAGCATCCTCTATGGGAATTGTTTTCACAATAGAGGTCAATCCTAAAACCGAACCAATATTGAAAATATTGGACCCAATAAGGTTTCCTAGCGATATGGCTTTTTCTTTCTTAATTACAGCTATAATAGACGCCGCCAATTCCGGAATACTTGTCCCAACAGCAACTAAAGAAACAGAGATTACCGCCTCGCTTACACCCATTTTTTCAGCAACAACTACAGCACCATCAACCAGCCATTTCGCACCAAAATACAAAGCTACACCACCAATGGTGAGCCAAACAAATATTTTAAAATAAGACACTTTGGAAAGAGCATCTATGGTAGTGTCTGATGCTTGATCAGAAGATGATCTAGACTTTTTTAAAAGTAAAAAAATAAACACCAATAATGCTGCAAACAAAACCCACCCCTCAATAGACGTCAATTGATGATCATTTTGAAGAAAATAATAAATGAGTAACGAAAAAACAATAAGTGCCGGCCAATTGAATTTATAAAACGATTGATCCACTTCTATCGTGGTACAAATCGCCGTAATACCCAATACCAGCCCAATATTGGCAATGTTAGAGCCAATAACGTTGTTGATTGCTATGGCTGGTGCTCCTTGAAGCGCTGCATTTAAACTTACTAACAATTCTGGAACAGAAGTCGCAAAAGAAACTACCGTAAGCCCAATGACCATTTTGGATAAGTTTAGTTTAAACGATAATCCTACAGAGGCACGGACCAAGTATTCACCGCCAACTACAAGAAGTACAAATCCCAAAATCATAAACATAACATCCATGCTACTTATTTTTAACAAATATAGCTTATGAAGGGAAATTAGCTTGATTTATCACAAAGAAATTCTATTTTTGATGTATGAAATTAGTTTTTAAAACTTTAGCCGTTTTGAATAAAGCTGTTCTTCCTAGCTTGACCAAACGCAGAGTAGATTTAAGCAAAGCTAGCAAATTACAAATGGCGCTATTGGGTTGGCGTACTTTTGTAACTATGAGAGCATTAGACTAAAAAGATGATTTTTTACTAATAATGAATCGTTTCATTGATGTTTTCTATAACCTGTGGTACTGTTTCAAGTTTAAATGAAAAATCAATTTTAAAACGGTTTCTATTGATTTTTTTAATTTTTAAATGGCCTATCTTAACAGGGAAATATCCTGTACTTTCTCTAGTGCAAAAACACATTCGGCTAAATGTAGCATCCACCTCAGCCAAGGATTCATCCGTAAGGTTAATATTTTTTTGAAAATCATCAATATTCAAATAGATGTATTCATCGTAGCCACTATCTGCTGTTCCTTCGATTTCGTTTCGCTGGTACTTAAACACCAATACCGTTGATTTACCATCTTCGATAGTCAAATATGGATAATTGAATTGATCGTATTGAATTTTTGTGCCCTTGTTCTTTAAAAGCTCAAAAGAACAATGCCAACCTTCAGGGCAACTTATGATTTGAGCTTGGGAGGACTCTTGGGCTTCAATGGAATTATTCATTGATTTACAAGCGGTACAAACCAAAAAAACAAAACACATTGTTTTTAATAATTTATAATTTATTAACATAATTTTATTTAAATCCATAAAAATATAAGCTTAAATTTACGCCGACCAATAATATAACTTTTTTTATGAAAAAAAATTACACATCCAATTTCTTTATTATTTTATTTTCGTTTGTGGCATTAAACTCTTTTGCACAACGCACTACATCATTTTGGAATAAAACAACCAAAGATAAACTTTCAAAAAAGGAAAAATTATTAAGAAAATCTGAACCTAAAGCAGCACAGTTTTATAATTTAAATGTTGAAGCACTAAAGAGTCACCTAGCAGATGCTCCTCAAAGGGGAAGTGGTACAAACAGTGAAAAATTTGTCGATTTTCCAACAGCAGATAATGGTTTTGAAACATTTAGCGTTGTAGAAGCCTCTGTTTTGGAAAAGCCACTACAAGATAAATACCAAAACATCAGAACTTATGTTGGAAAAAGTATATCAAATCCTTCCAACACCATTCGATTTAGTATGACCCCACATGGGCTTCACACCATGTCTTTTAGAGCAGGTTTTGGTACAGAGTACATAGATCCATATACCAAAAATTCAAATTCATACATTGTTTATGCCAAAAGAAATTTACCCCTTTTAGATGAAGCTTGGGCTTGTGAATTTGAAAACGACCCCACAGATACACAACAGCGAAACATGTCAAATACCAACTTTAATAATGCAAACGATGGTATAATGCGTGACTTCAGATTGGCGCTAGCATGTACTGTTGAGTATGCCCAATTTCACTGGACTGCCGCTGGATTGACTTCAGGAGATACAGAAGCGAGCAAAAAAGCAGCAGTACTGGCAGCCATGGTGGTGACTATCAATCGAAATAATTTTATTTACGAAAGAGATTTATCGATTACCATGACTATCGTAGCCAACAATGAAAACATAATTTTTATTGATTCTGATAATTTTTCAAATAATAATGCAGGAGCTTTAATCAATGAAAGTCAAACTGTGATCGATAATATTATTGGATTTTCTAATTATGACATCGGCCATACCTTTTCTACAGGTGGAGGTGGTTTAGCACAACTAAATTCCCCTTGTACTTTTAGTAAAGCAAGAGGGATTACTGGGCAGGGCAGTCCCGTTGGTGACCCATTTGATGTCGATTATGTAGCCCATGAGATTGGCCATCAATTTGGTGCACCCCATACCTTTAATGGAAGTGCAGGCAGTTGTGGCTCAAACATATCCCCTTCTAATGCTTACGAACCAGGAAGTGGCTCAACCATTATGGCTTATGCCGGAATTTGTATACCACAAAACGTACAGTCCAACAGTGATGCTTATTTTCATCAAAAGAGTTTACAAATGATGTGGAACAATATTGCTTTTGGTAATAGTACTTGTGCTACTCAAACATCCACGGGCAATACTGCGCCAACTGCAGATGCGGGTAACAATTACGTAATCCCCGCTTTGACGCCATACAAACTCACTGCAACCTCAACAGATGCTGACGGAACTGCAACGCACACCTACACTTGGGAACAATACGACTTAGGCAATCAGGGGGTGCCAGAAGAGACCAATGCCAATGGTCCTCTTGTTCGGTCTTTTGAAGGCACAAACTCGCCAACACGATACATCCCAAGAATGTCAGATATTTTAGCCAATGGTGGCGTATCGACAGAGTGGGAAAAACTTTCATCTGTTGATCGTAATCTTAATTTTAAAGTCACAGTGCGGGACAATGATACAAGAGGAGGACAAACAGCAACAAGCCAAATGACTGCTACAGTTGAGTCTGCTGCTGGGCCTTTTGTCGTTACTTCGCAGAATGTTGGTGGACAATCTTGGACGGTTGGGGCAACAGAATTTGTTACATGGAATGTTGCCGGTACTACAGCCAATGGTATTAATACAGCTAATGTTGATATTTTATTGGCCACAGACGGACTCAATTACGATACCGTTCTTGCTGCCGGTGTACCCAACGATGGTAGTCATGAGATCACTGTGCCTAATGTGGTCTCGACAACTTGTAGAGTTATGGTCGCTGCGGCAAATAATATCTTCTTTAATATTAACACTCAAAACATAACTATAGGCCTAGAAGAAAGTTGTATAAGCTACGCCGATAGTAATTTAAATCTAGCTATCCCTGACGGTTTGGGAGCAAATACACCTGGAAATTTTCTTGTTGTTCAAATAGAGGTAACTGAAGATGTGATCATTTCAGATGTTAATTTAAACATCGATATTACGCATAATTATATAAGTGATTTACAAATTATTTTGCAACACCCTAATGAGACAGCAGTTGCATTGTTTGACAGAAATTGCTTTGATGAAGATAATTTAGACATAACGTTTGACGATGAGGCATCGTCTGCAATAGTATGTGGTAATCCAACCATTGGCACCTTTCAATCAGTTGGTACTTCGCTCTCTAGTTTTGATGGGTTAAGTTCAGCAGGAACTTGGCTTATTGGTGTTCGAGACTTTTATAATGGAGATACTGGGCTATTGAACGATTATTCTTTAGAAATTTGTGCTACAGTTCCTTTAAGTGTTCAAGAACAAGATTTTAATGCTCTTATGGTTTATCCCAATCCAAACAATGGGTCATTCAGTGTTGGGTTTAATCCAAAATCTGGACAAGACATTTCGGTACAAGTTTATGATATAAGAGGAAGATTGATCTACACCAACACCTATAACAGTAATACAAGATTTGAAGAAGTCATCGCACTGAACAACGCACAATCAGGAGTGTATCTACTTCAAATTTCTGACGGACCGCATAGAATAACAAAAAAGATAATTGTGTCTGGACATTAAATTGGTTTTAATTTAAAACCAAAACTATGAAAAAAATAATTTAAGAAAAAAGTAGGGTTTTTATATTTTAAATTGTCTTAATAAGGATTAACCTCAATAATTTTAAAATAAAAAATGAAAAAAATGAAAAATTTTAAACTTTCAATTTTTAGTATCTTAATGGTTCTTGCCGTTTTCACGTCTTGTACTAATGAAGAAGTAATTATTGATACTCAACAAAATACAGAGGAAAGTGAATCTATAGTGACAACTTTAAGTAGACTTAACAATCAATTTGATGAAAATGGGAATGTAGACGAAGCGGAAAATCCTGCTGGCAATATTGTCTTTGATTTTTGTTTTGATTTTGTATACCCAATTGATCTTTCATTTAATACGGGCACTACAGTAACAGTAAATAGTTTAGATGAACTAATAGAAATTTATTTTGCTTCAACAGAAAATTTATTTATAAATGGGATTGCGTTTCCTTTTGAAGTGGAAATCTACAATGAAAATAGTAATGCTCTAGAAATAGAAACTATAAATAGCGAAGATGAATTTTTAAGTTTATTAGAAGACTGTGATTTTGAGGACGAGGTAGAGGATTGTATTTGTACTGAAGAATATGACCCTGTTTGTATTGATATTACAGATTTAGATGGAGAACTATTTACAATTTCATATCCAAATGCTTGCTATGCGATATGCGACGGTTTCACTGAGGACGACTTTAGTGAAGAATGCCAAATAGACTATGAATCTAGTGATGGAGAATGTTTTGAATTTGTATATCCTATTTCAATAATATTAGACGAAGGAGATCCTATAACTGTAAATTCTCGTGAAGAATTATTTAATGCTACATACGGTGCCTATCACATTGATTTAGTACTTCCATTAGATATTATAATTGAAAATGATACGATAGTAACAATTAATGACTATGATGAGTTAGAAGAGGTCATAGAAGATTGCTTTGGCGATGATAATTTTGGAGTTGTCGATTGCTCCATTGAGGACATCACAGATACTTTAGTCAATTGTTTTTGGCAAATTGATTTTGTTGATGATGACCAATATCTCTATAACTTTTTCAATGATGGCACATACCAAGTGCAGTCTGATGATAGTCTTCTTACATCTGGGCAATGGATTATAAATGCTGGAAACGAGACCTTTTACCTTACCTTAAATGCAAATTCATCTATCTACAATGACGAATGGGTGGTCACTGTATGTGATGAAAGTTTAGAAATGCAAAGTTTAGTATCTCCTCAAGCTGAGCTTTACTCAATAGATTGTGTCGAAGAAGGGTTAGAGGACTGTTCAATTGAAGAGGTTGAAGTTCTATTATTAAATTGCTCATGGATAAATGTTAATAATGACATTTACAGCTACATTATTAATCTAGATTACACATTCGAAGTGGTAGAAGGAAACACCACCACTACCACAGGGGTTTGGGATTTAAATGTCACAGGCAATGGCTACATAATAAATCTAAATACTGATGATTCCCAATTTCAGGATACATGGCTGATCGCTGATTGTCATGAGGGAGATCTATTTATTTTAAGCTTAGTATCCGAAACTACAATTATTTCAGATAATTGTGACTAAGATAGAAACTATCATAAATATGATCTAAAATTATTAAAAGCCTTCAGTAATTATACTGGAGGCTTTTTAAAGTTGCCTAACTTCATTATCATAATAGTATTCAATAGTCTGTATAAATTTTACCGAAGGAAACCACAAACATAAAAAAAGGAGAACCAATTCCTGTGCATCAATTCTCCGATTGCGTGATCGCGACAGGATTATTTTATGATCCTTAGCACTCCGCGCTGAAAATAGTCCAAACAAAAAAACGCTCAAGCATGCTTGGCGTTTTTCCTTATTGTACTATTTATTCGTGACCCAAACTTACAAAAGTTCGAACTTATTAGAAGGTCTTATGTTTTGCTCAGTTATTTGATTTTTAATCATTAATATTTCCTCCAACTGATAAACCGCTTGGTACGTTTTCGGGAATAGTACGGTCAAAATTATCATCGTTCAAGGTTCTTAAAAAAGCTACGACTGCACCAACTTGATCGT
>JAQWFW010000034.1 GCA_029238515.1 Flavobacteriaceae bacterium
AAAAAGAATTACGTGATGTAAAATCTAAAATTAAAGAGTTAAACAGGAACTCAAAAAAAACAAGCTCTACTGATGAATTGTTAAAAATTCAAACAGAGCTAAAATCTTTAGAGAAACAAAAAAAGAAACTACGTCAAGAAACTGGTCGTGCAGGGCGTGATGGAGGAGAAGGGCACTGCCTCGCATATTATGCATATAAAGACATCGAAAAATTAGAAAAATTTATGCACGGCAAACCTGTTGCAGAGCAAGAAATTGGTTTTGCATTGTTGCAAGAAGTCGTCGCTTTGGCAGAAACTTCAATTTCTAGGCGAAAATTTATTCTTCATTATTTTGGCGAAGAATTTGATAATGAAACAGGTGATGGAGGAGATATGGATGACAATGCACGTTATCCAAAACCACAAATCGAAGCAAAAGATGATGTTGTTCTCATACTCAATACAGTTCGGCAGACCAAAGAAAAATACAAGATTAAAGATCTTGTAAAAGTAATTATTGGTGAAGAGAATGCTCTGATTATTTCACACAAAACACACGAGCAATCTTTCTTTGGTTGTGGAAAATCAAAAGAAAGCAATTATTGGATGGCTTTAGTTCGTCAAGTTTTGGTCTCAGGTTTATTGAGAAAGGATATAGAATCTTATGGCGTTGTGAAAATGATGGATGATGGACTTGAATTTTTAGAAAATCCAAAGTCATACTCCATGACAGAGGACCATAATTATGTTAGCGAAGCATCATCATCTTACAATAAAGCAACTAAAATAGAAACAGATCAGACCTTATTTCGCATGCTTAAAGATTTGCGTAAATCCAATGCCAAAAAATTGGGCGTACCACCATTTGCTATTTTTCAAGACCCTTCCCTAGAGGACATGGCGTTAAAATACCCAATTACCATTGATGAATTGCATAATATCCATGGAGTTGGAGAGGGTAAAGCAAAACGTTATGGTAAAGACTTTGTAACACTCATAAAGCGTTATGTAGATGAGAATGATATTGTCCGAGTTGAAGATTTAGTCATCAAATCTACGGGATCAAATTCTTCGCTTAAACTTTACATCATTCAAAATATAGATAGAAAGTTACCATTTACAGATATTTCCTCGGCAAAAGGCATGGAAATGAATGAGTTTATAAAAGAGCTAGAATCCATTGTTTTTTCAGGAACTAAACTAAACATCAACTATTGGATTGATGAGATTTTTGATGAAGATCAACAAGAAGAAATTCATGACTATTTCATGGAATCTGACACTGATGATATTGAGTCAGCCATTGAAGAATTTGATGGCGATTATGACGATGAAGAACTTCGTCTTTACCGCATTAAGTTTTTCAGTGAAGTAGCAAACTAATTCCTCAAAAATTTCATTTTTAGTTTAATTCTTTTTTAAAACCTCCTTACATTTGCTTTTCTTAAAAAAAATCAGATAAAATTTAGAACTAATGCAAGACGGTCTTTACGCCAAATTCACAACCTCCAAAGGAGAAATTTTAGTACATTTAGAATATCAAAAAACCCCCGGAACAGTAGGTAACTTTGTAGCACTCGCTCAAGGAAACTTAGAAAACTCGGTTAAAAAACAAGGGGTACCATATTATGACGGTTTAAAATTTCATCGAGTAATTCCAGATTTCATGATTCAAGGGGGTTGTCCTCAAGGTACTGGAACAGGAAATCCCGGCTATCAGTTCGATGATGAATTTCATCCAGAACTAAAGCACGACCAGCCCGGTATTCTTTCTATGGCCAACGCAGGCCCTGGAACAAACGGTAGTCAGTTTTTTATTACCCATACACCAACATCGTGGTTGGACGGAAAGCATACTGTATTTGGAAAAACCATAGAAGGCCAATCTGTTGTGGATCGTATAGAACAGGGAGACTCTATAGAGACTTTAGAAATTTTGGCCATTGGTGCAGATGCTGAAGCATTCAATGCCATAGAAGCATTTAGAACATTTGAAGGTTCCAGAGCAAAACGAATTGAAGCTGAAAAGGCAGCTGTAGAAGCTGAACTCGAAAAACTAGCGAGTGGATTCAACAAAACTGAAAGTGGACTTCGCTATCAGATCCTTCAAAAAGGAGATGGTAAACAAGCCAAAAAAAATGATGTAGTTTCAGTGCATTATAAAGGTCAATTGGCAGATGGAACAGTATTTGATTCCTCATACAAAAGAAATGATCCTATAGAATTCACTTTAGGTATTGGGCAAGTAATTCCGGGTTGGGATGAAGGCATCGCCTTACTTCATGTAGGAGAAAAAGCACGGTTTGTTATTCCTAGTGCATTGGCCTATGGCAGTCGTGGAGCTGGTGGAGCAATTCCCCCTAATGCTAATCTTATTTTTGACGTTGAATTGGTGGGTGTAAAATAGATTTTTAAAACTCATTTTATGCGCTGTGAGTAAGAATAAAATGAAAAAATAAAATTGTTTACAAACAACTCAATTTTATTCATAAAATTTAAATAGTTATTTGTAAATTTGTTTGCGTTTAAAAGCGCACAATGACACAAACCACAACGAAATACATCTTTGTCACAGGGGGTGTGAGTTCTTCCTTAGGAAAGGGCATCATCGCAGCATCTCTAGCAAAGCTTCTACAAGCACAAGGTTACCGTGTCACGATACAAAAACTTGATCCTTACATCAACATAGATCCTGGAACTCTAAATCCGTATGAGCATGGCGAATGCTATGTTACGGATGATGGTGCAGAAACAGATTTAGATTTAGGACATTATGAGCGTTTTCTAAACGTTCCAACATCACAAGCAAACAATGTAACCACAGGTAGAATATACCAAAGTGTTATCGACAAAGAACGCCGTGGCGTATTTTTAGGCAAAACGGTTCAAGTTATTCCACACATAACTGATGAAATTAAAGAGCGTATCAAGTTACTGGGTTCATCAGGAGATTTTGATATCGTAATTACCGAAATTGGAGGTACAGTTGGGGATATCGAATCATTACCTTATGTCGAAGCTGTACGCCAGTTAAAATGGGAAATGGGGAATGAAAATGCTTTAGCCATTCACCTCACACTGATTCCTTATCTATCTGCCGCAGGAGAGTTGAAAACCAAACCCACACAACACAGTGTAAAAACTCTTATGGAAAGTGGAGTACAAGCCGATATTTTGGTATGCCGTACTGAACACGAATTAGGGCAATCGATTCGCACCAAACTCGCTCGTTTTTGCAACGTAAAAGCTGAATGTGTGATTCAATCCATTGATGCTTCAACTATATATGATGTCCCTAATTTGATGTTAGAAGAAGGTCTAGATAAAGTCGTTTTGAATCAACTCAATCTCGAACGCCACAAACCCGATCTAGTTTCTTGGAATACTTTTCTGCAAAGACATAAAAACCCTAGTCATGAAGTCACCATTGGTTTGGTGGGTAAATATGTAGAACTACAAGATTCATACAAATCTATTTTAGAAGCTTTTACTCATGCAGGTGCAGCAAATGAAGTCAAAGTTAATGTGAAATCCATTCATTCAGAGCACATTACACCTTCCAATACTAAAGAAATGTTATCAGGATTAAATGGTGTCCTTGTAGCGCCAGGTTTTGGAGAACGTGGAATTGAAGGAAAAATTGAAGCCATACGTTATGTACGCGAAAACAACATTCCATTTTTTGGAATTTGTCTTGGTATGCAAATGGCTGTTATTGAATTTTCTCGAACAGTATTGGGTATTGTAGACGCAAATTCTTCTGAAATGGATGAACAGACCAAAAACCCTGTCATCGATTTGATGGAAGACCAAAAACAAATAGTAAATATGGGTGGCACTATGCGCTTAGGTGCCTGGAGCTGTGCCTTATCATCTTCTTCAATAGCCCACAAAGCTTATGATAAAGACACTATTGCAGAGCGCCACAGACACCGTTATGAGTATAACAATTCATACAAAACTCAATTAGAAGCTAGAGGGATGATTGCAACTGGGGTTAATACCGACACAGGGCTTGTAGAAATTGTGGAAATTCCTACACATCCATGGTTTGTGGGTGTGCAATACCACCCCGAATATAAAAGTACTGTAGCTAATCCGCATCCATTATTTAAGGCATTTATCAAGGCAGCACTGAAAATAAATCATCCGATTAAAAAATAATATCTAATTTGGCATACAATTGACCAATTAAGTTACTGAACATGGAAGAAAGAAAATTAGACACAAATTCACTCATTGGGTTTCTACTCATTGGAGCGATTTTATTGTATATGCTTTGGCAAAATCAACCAACACCAGAACAACTTGAGGCAGAACAACAAGCAAAGCAAGAACAAACTGATGCTGTTTCAAAGCAAGAACCAACAGTTGATTTTGGTCAAAATTCCCAAAACAATTCTATAGATCAACAAAAATCTCAAATTGGTGATTTTGCATATTCTTTACAACTTCCATCTGCAAAAAATCAGTTTACTACTTTTGAGAATGATGTATTAGCACTAAAAATTGACAACAAAGGCGGAGGGCTTTCAGAAGTTAAACTGAAAGCTTTTGTGAATTATGACTCCATTCCAGTTTACCTTATAAAAGATGGTACTGCTCGGTTCAATTTGACTTTCTCAACTTCGGACAATCGCACATTGAATACTTCTAATCTATATTTTGAACCATCTTTAAGAAATGATGGCGACAATCAGGTTTTATCAATGAAATTGAAAGTATCAGAAGATCAATACCTAGAGTACCAGTACACCCTTACACCTGACGATTATATGCTGGGGTTTGCCATACGATCTCAAGGTCTTTCAGAGGTTTTCAATACTCGTGAAAAAGCAAATTTTGAATGGGATCTAAAAGCTCTTCGTCAAGATCAAAGTATAATTTTTGAAAATCGATACACACGTTTGTCCTATGAATTTGATGGTGATAAAACTAGCAAACTTTCCCAAGCTGGAGAGGACGAAGAAGATTTAGAAAATGTTTCTTGGATTTCGTACAGACAACATTTCTTTAGCTCAATCTTGGTTCCCGATTCACCCCTTAAAAAAGCACAAATAAGCTCTTTTGATTTGGTGGAAGATGAAACCGTTGATACTGTATTTACGAAGCGTTATAACACAAAATTCCCAATTTCATACACTGGTGGAGAATTGTCCCAAAATATGAGTTTTTATTTTGGACCTACCTACGATAAGGTTTTAAAGAAGTACAACAAAAATTTAGAGAGCAGTATACCATTCGGTTGGGGAATTTTTGGATGGATCAATAAAGCCGTATTTAGTCCGCTATATGCTTGGCTCAGTAGCTTTTTGTCTTATGGAATAGCCATTATTGTGATGACTATAATGGTCAAAATATTACTTTCATTTGTTCAGTACAAGCAATTTTTGTCTCAAGCAAAAATGAAAATATTGAAGCCAGAATTGGATGCGATTCAACAAAAGTACAAGAAGGATAAAATGAAAGCAAACCAAGAAAAAATGGCTTTGCAAAACAAAGCAGGAGCAAGCCCTATTAGTGGATGTTTGCCTGCACTGCTTCAAATACCAGTATTCTATTCTTTATTCATGTTTTTTCCAATTGCATTCGAATTGCGTCAAAAACCATTTCTCTGGGTAGAAGATTTAAGTTCCTACGATACCATTGCAGAATTGCCATTCAATATTCCTTTTTATGGTGATCATATCAGTTTATTTCCCATACTTGCATCCATTGCAATTTTCTTCTACATGCGTATGACCACAGGTCAGAATATGGCTAGCCAACCGCAACAAGAAGGTATGCCAGACATGGCCAAGATGATGAAATATATGATTTATTTCTCGCCGCTTTTGATGTTGTTTTTCTTCAATAATTATGCTTCTGGTTTGAGTCTTTATTATTTCATTTCAAACCTTATTAGTATTGGTATTATGCTCGTCATCAAGAACTATATTATTGATGAAGAAAAAGTCTTGGCTAAAATAAATGTCAGTAAAGCCAAGCCAAAAAAGCAAAATCGATTTCAGAAAAAAATGGCTGAAATAATGGAACAAGCCGAAAAACAAAAAGCAGCTCAAGAGCGTCGTAAAAAATAGTCGATAAATTTCTTCTCGGGTTATATTTATTAAATTTGCAGCATGAAAACAGTAGTTGTTGGTCTTTCTGGTGGAGTTGATTCAAGCGTAGCAGCCTATTTGCTAAAGCAACAGGGCTACAACGTGATTGGCTTGTTTATGAAAAACTGGCACGACGATTCCGTAACTATTTCTGATGAATGCCCATGGCTAGACGATAGCAACGATGCTATGCTCGTAGCTGAAAAATTGGAAATTCCGTTTCAAACTGTAGATTTAAGCCAAGAATACAAGGAACGTATTGTGGATTATATGTTTCGTGAATACGAACAAGGTCGAACACCAAACCCTGATGTGTTGTGCAATAGAGAAATCAAGTTTGATGTCTTTATGAATATAGCACTTTCATTACGTGCAGATTTTGTGGCTACGGGCCATTATTGTAGAAAAGCAGTAGTTAATGATGGAACAGAAAAACCGATATATCGCTTATTGTCAGGCATAGACAATGCCAAAGACCAGTCTTATTTTTTGTGTCAGCTTTCACAAGAGCAATTAGCCAAAACACTTTTTCCTATTGGCGAGTTGACCAAACCAGAAGTTAGAGAAATTGCGCAAGAATTAAACTTAGTTACAGCCAATAAAAAAGATTCTCAAGGATTATGTTTTATAGGGAAAGTACGTTTACCAGATTTTTTACAACAAAAATTAAAACCTAAAGCAGGCACTATTATTGCAATTTCGGATCAATTTGAACCCTATAGTAAAACACCACCACTAGTTGACTCAAAAGAAGAAACATTAGCATTTGCAGCACAAAAAATCAAATATTCTAAATCTGATGGTTCTGTCATAGGGACACACCAAGGGGCTCATTTTTTCACTAAAGGACAACGTAAAGGTTTGGCAGTAGGGGGTACCAAAGAACCCTTATTTGTAATTGATACAGATGTAGAGGATAATATAATTTATGTTGGCGAAGGCAAGGATCATCCAGGACTTTTGCGCTCTACATTATTTGTTCCTAACGACGATCTTCATTGGGTTCGTCCTGATTTGTCCTTAACACATGGAGAGGAACTGAGTGTTTTGGCACGTATCCGCTACCGTCAACCTCTCGAAGATGCAGTACTATATCAAACAGAAAAAGGACTTTATGTCACTTTTTCGAATCCTCAAACAGCCATTACCGAAGGGCAATTTGTTGCATGGTATTTGAATGACGAATTAGTTGGTTCCGGCGTAATTTCTTAAATTGTATTATTGTTTTTTTTAACAGTGCTTTTCGTATGAACAATATCATCACCAAACTTTTTGATATAAAACATCCTATTGTTCAAGCTGGGATGGTGTGGAATAGTGGATGGAAATTAGCTTCAGCAGCCTCAAATTCTGGAATTTTAGGACTTATTGGTGCTGGATCTATGTATCCCAATATTTTGCGTGAACACATTCAGAAATGTGCAGCTGCAACAAACAAACCATTTGGTGTTAATGTTCCTTTGCTATATCCTAATATTGAAGAAATCATGCAAATTATTGTTGATGAGGGTGTAAAAATTGTATTCACTTCTGCTGGAAATCCAAACGTCTGGGCACATTGGCTAAAAGAACACGGAATTACTGTAATTCATGTCGTAAGTAGTGTAAAATTTGCGCAAAAGGCAGAGTTAGCTGGTGTTGACGCAGTTGTAGCTGAAGGGTTTGAAGCAGGTGGTCATAACGGCCGTGAAGAAACTACTACTTTAGCTCTCATTCCAATGGTCTGCAAGGCCGTTTCTATCCCCGTAATAGCCGCAGGTGGTATTGCTACTGGTCGAGGGATGTTGGCTGCTATGATTTTAGGAGCACAAGGGGTGCAGATTGGAAGTCGATTTGTTGCCAGTACCGAATCTTCCGCACATCAAGCATTTAAAAATGCAGTTGTAGCAGCTCAAGATGGAGCAACTCAACTTACACTCAAAGAATTAACCCCTGCTCGACTTTTAAAAAATAAATTTTATGATGACCTCATTGAATTATATCAAACGAAACCCACCACAGAAGAACTTAAGGCACTCTTGGGACGTGGTCGCGCCAAAAAAGGTATGTTTGAAGGAGATTTAGAAGAAGGAGAATTAGAAATTGGACAAATTGCAGGATTTATTGATGAGGTTTTACCTGTGTCTACTATTGTAGAAAATATAGTAAATGAATTCAACATTGCCAGCAGAGAACTGAGCAACCTAACATTAGAATAAATGACAACGCGTACACAACAATTAACGGCTTTTGATCGCTTACTGACTATTATGGACGAATTGCGCGCCAAATGTCCGTGGGATAAAAAGCAAACCATGGAAACCTTAAGGCCGCTTACAATAGAAGAGACTTACGAATTAGCTGATGCTATATTGGATCAAAATTTAAATGAAATTAAAGGGGAGCTAGGTGATTTGTTACTTCATATTGTTTTTTATGCTAAAATAGGTAGTGAACAAGGTGATTTTGATATTGCTAGCGTTTTGAATGGTATTTGTGACAAATTAATCAAACGTCATCCTCATATTTACGGCGATGTAGTGGTAAATAATGAAGACGACGTAAAACAGAACTGGGAAAAGTTAAAATTAAAAGAAGGAAAAACAAGTGTTTTACAAGGCGTCCCCAAAAGTTTACCCGCTTTAGTCAAGGCAACACGAATTCAAGAAAAGGTGGCGGGCGTTGGTTTTGATTGGGAGCAGCCTCAGCAAGTTTTTGAAAAAGTAGAAGAGGAGTTACAAGAATTCAATGCCGAAGTGAAAGCAAAAAATCAAACCGCTATAGAAGCAGAATTTGGCGACGTCTTGTTTTCTCTCATAAATTATGCACGTTTTCTTGGAGTGAATCCAGAAAATGCTTTGGAGCGCACAAATAAAAAATTCATCAAAAGATTTCAATATTTAGAACAACAAGCCAAAGTCAAAAAGAGAACTTTGTCCGAGATGTCACTAAACGAAATGGATGTTTTGTGGGAAGAAGCAAAGCACCAATAGCTTTGATTTAGTTAAGTGTTTTTTTGATGTTGGATAACTTTCTAGTCCATTGCTCCAATTGGTTTTTGTGTTTTTCAATTTTCTTGTGCACATCCACGACCATTGGATTGTCGTCTTCAACGTTGGAGAAAAACTGAAGGTTGTTTTCCAATTGATTCATCTCTGATTTTATTTCATCTATTTTTTTACGGACATAAGAAATCTCATTGTTTAGTGCTTTTGGATCCTTGCTCAATTCTTGAATCTTATTGGTATATTTCAATGCTTTCAATTCCTCTTCATTTACTCCGATGTCTTCAAATAATTTACTCAGTTTCTTGAAGAAATCTCTATCGATATTTCGTTTGTTTCTTGGTACTCGACCAATAGCGTTCCATTGTTTAGAAAAGTCTTTTAATATTTCTAAGTCAGCATCTTTATCTTCGCTAGAATGGAATGATTTTAGTTTTTCGAAAAGTTGTTCTTTCTGTGTAAAAGCTTCATTTTCTTCGGGTGTACCCGTGTTTTTTTGTTCGTGGTATCGATCAAAAAAGTGATTACAAGCCGCTCTAAATTCTTTCCATAGTTTTTGACTATCTTTTCTAGAAACATGACCTGTTTTTTTCCACTGATTTTGAATATTTTTCATTAAAACAACGGTTGTTTCTAAGTCTTCATTGTCTTTGTTTTGAACAGCAATATCTACCAGTTCCTTTTTCTTTTTAAGATTTTCGGATTGGGATTTCTTAAGTTCTTTATAAAAATTGTTTTTCGTTTTATTGAAATTTCTAACAGTTGTTTTGAAATCGGTCCAAGATTGATTTCTTAGCTTTCGAGGTACACTCCCTATTTTGAAAAATTCTTCTCGCAGCGCTTCAACTTCTTTTACTCCTTTTTGCCATTCGTTGTGGGTATTATTTTGAGCACTAAAAATTTCTTTAATTTTAGCAATAATGACTTGTTTAGCTTCAAAGTTGAGCATCAATTCTTGCTCAATTTGTTCATTGTATACTTGTCGTTTGTCGTTGATGACTTTAGTTGCAGCACTAAATTGTTCCCATAATACTTCGCGGTATTCTTTGGCTACCGGACCCAATTCTTCTTTCCAGATTTTGTGTAATGCCTGAAGTTCTCTAAATGCACGTCCTAAGTTTTCTTCAGAAGCCAATGCTTCCGCACTTTTGATGAGTTTTTGTTTTTTTTCTAAATTGTGTTGATAATCTCGATCTCGTAAATCTCTATTAAGGTGTAAAAAGTCATAAAAATTTTCAACATGATGGCGATAATTATTCCATACATTATTGGCCTCTTTGGCTGGAACTTTTCCTAGTTTTCGCCATTCTTCTTGTAAATCTTTGAACTTGTTATAGGTCGTATTACTGCTTTGACTAACATCAATAAGCCCCTTAATATCTTCTATAATTCGAAGTCTTGTTTCAAGATTTTGTTTTAAATTCTGAGTTTTTTTCTTTTGGTATTCCTCATTTTTTTCACGAAATAACCTGGACAATCTATTGAATTCTTTTTTTACGGGACTATCAAAAGAAAAATCTATACTATTTCCACCTTCGGCTAAAAAGGCCTCTTTCTTTTCATTTAATTTTGCAGAAAATTTTTCATTAAATATATTTTTAATAGAATTAACCTTAGGACGAATGCTATATAGGTCATCATTTTTAAGAAGTCGTTCAAAGTCAGAAACTAAATCTTCTAAAGTGTAGGTTTCGTAATTGATTTCTTTTTTTTCTTCTATTTCAACGTTCTCAATCTTTTGATTTTGACCTTCTTTTGTATCTTCTAAAGGGGTTTGTTCTGGTTTTGTTGTTGGTTTTTCGACGCTCTTAGGTTGAGCTGGTTCTGCGGCCTCATTTTTGGATTCGGCTTGCACAGCGCCTGTTCCTGTACTTTCATCTGGTATAGATTTTTGTTCAGGAGATGTCTCTTGTTCGTTGTTGTTTTGTTCGTCTAATATTCCGTCTGCTTCTTGCAGGTTGTCTTGCGTTGTCATAATTTAAGGTTTTGGGTTCGAGATTCCTCAGTGGCATAAATATACACTTATCCCTTAAATTTACAAATTCAAAATTATATTAGTAGTTTAAGTATGCCAAATTTCCCATGATTTTTCGGCCTGTAGACGTAACATTTCTAATCCGTTGAGTACTTTTGCGTTTGCTTTTTTTCCTAAATTCAAAAATTTTGTTTCACTAGGATTGTATATCAAATCATAAAGTAAATGATTCTTGCCTATTCCGTTGTATGGAATGGGTGGGTATTCATCAATGTTAGGGTGGGTGCCCAAAGGTGTGCTGTTGACGATAATTGTATGCTCTTGTATGTCTTTAATATGTAAATCATCATATGCTAGTGTTTGTTCATTTTTTGGGTTTCTAGACACAAAGTAAACTTCAATTTCAAGTGAGTCAAGAGCAAATGCAACCGCTTTTGAAGCGCCTCCTGTTCCTAGAATCAATGCTTTTTTATGAGTTGGGTTTAGATGGGGTAATAGACTGCTTTTGAATCCATAATGGTCCGTATTGCAGCCAATTAATTTACCGTTTACGATTTTAATTGTATTTACTGCACCTATAGCTTCAGCTTCGTTGTCCAAAACATCGAGGTAGGGGATAATGCTTTCTTTGTAAGGAATAGTAACGTTGAGTCCAGAAATACTTTTAGATTCAAAAATATGTGGAAAATCTTCAATGGATTGCAAGTCAAAATTTTCGTATTTACAAACCAATTTTTCACGCTTAAATTTTTCAGAAAAATGTGTTCTCGAAAACGAATAATCTATGTTTTTACCAATTAACCCAAATAATTTCATACTAGCTTTTTTTGACGTTTCCCATACCATTCTAAACTTAAAACAATTCCGACCCCTACAAAGATAAACACAATTGCATAAAGCGTTTCGGTGGAGTTGAATTCTGGTATAAAGCGTTCATAGTTTTCAATAATATAATCTCCTCTGGAGTCTGTAAGAAGTTCTCCCAAATGGTTTTGTTTGTAGATGGTTTTTTTCCAAGGCCAGACTACGCCTAAAGACCCTGAAATAAACCCCATAATAACTGCTAGTGTTATGCTTTTGTAATGTTTTAATACGTAATTTAAAACATGCGAAAAACTTACCAGTCCCACAATAGAACCAAGTGTAAAAACGAATAATATTTTAAGCATTTTTAAAGTATATGGATCTGAAAGCACTGCAAAATCACCAGTACTTATTCCTAATCCTACCTCGAAAAGTGCATTGACAGCATCGACAAGCAGTAAAACATAATTGCCCAACAATATGAGAATAAAAGAACCTGAAAATCCTGGAAGTGTCATTCCTGTTATACTAATGATTCCGCAGAAAAAGACAAATAGTAAATTATCGTTTTCTGTGGCTGGATTCAAAAAACTGATGCTTAGTCCTAAAATAATTCCAATTATTGTACTGAAAATGGTTGTTTTATTCCAAGATTTGAAATCATTATAGATGTAAATAACAGATCCTATAATCATTCCAAAAAACACACTCCAAACATATAATTCGTGACGGATAATGAGGTAGTCTAATGCTTTGGAAACACTGAAATAACTGATGATCATTCCCAAAAATAGCAAACTCAAAAATCGTCCATTCACATAAGTATAAAACGAGGAAAATCGCCCCGAAAATAATAATTTAAATCCTTTGCGGTTGAATTTTTGAAGTGCATAAATAAATTCTTCATAAAATCCAGCAACAAATGCAACAATTCCACCAGAAACACCAGGAACTTTGTTGGCTGTTCCCATTGCCAATCCTTTTAGGACAAGCAATATTTTATCTTTTATTGTGGTATACTTATTCAATAGGTGTGGTTTTTGCACCAATTTTTTCTAAAATAATAATCATTAAAAAGCCAAAGAGCATAAGTCCAAAGGCAGCCAAAAGCTGTGGGTCTCCATCAAAAGAAAAAGGCGAAATACATTCTTCTTTAAAGGGTACATTGATACCCTTTGAGTTTAGTCTATAGGTAAGTACTTTTTTCCAGGGCCATATCTTTGTAAGTGCACCAATCATAAATCCTGTAAGTACGGCTAGTGTAAAATTTTTATGGTTTTTGAATAACCATTTTAACAATTTTGAAAATGATAAAATCCCAACAATTGCACCTGTTATAAAAATCAGTATTTTGTCTATTTCTTTATTGTTTAGGGCTTGTAAAACATTGGTGTAACTTCCTAAAATCACCAATATAAAAGCTCCTGATATACCAGGAAGAATCATGGCGCAAATTGCTATTGCTCCAGATAAAAATAAATACAAAAGACTCTCTGAACTAGCCAATGCATTTAGCTGAGTGAGTTGGTAAGCAAATATTCCCCCAAAAATCAAACCTAAGATTGCAGCAAAATTTAATTGTTTTATTTTTTTGAGAACAAAAATGATGCTAGCCAATACTAAACCGAAAAAAAAGGCCCAAACCAGTATAGGTTTTTCTTCCAGTAAATAGGTAACCAATTTAGAAAGCGAAAGGATACTCAAAAGAATACCTAAAAATAGAGCCATCAAAAAATTTCCATTGATTCTGTTCCAAGCTGTTGCTATTCCCTCAGATCTCAAGGATTTTATGACGCTTAAATTGATATTGTTTAGCGAACTGATTAGTTCTTCATAAATTCCTGAGATAAAGGCAATAGTGCCTCCAGAAACTCCTGGAACAACGTCTGCGGTACCCATGGCCATTCCTTTAAAAATCAGAATGAGGTAGTCAAAGAAATTACGTTTCATGTCAACAGATTAGTGAATGCTAAAGATAGCTAAAATTAGTTGGACGCTTTGTTGTAACTTTTGATGAAATGCAACACAGCTTTTCGTGCATACACCTCAGGAAATAATTCTTCTAAAATAAAAACGTGTTCGGCATTAAAGTGTAATGCAGTGAGCAAGTGTGTGTATCCTGTTTCAGGTTGATTTAATTGGAAACAAATACCAGAAATTCTGAACTCTAATTCCTCACTCTTTGGGTGGTGTTCCAAGGCCTGAACAAAATTGTATTTGGCGGCCTCTAACTCTCCTAATTTGATCAGTATATCGCCTCTTGAGATCCAAGTTTCCAGAGAACATTCGTCAAGCTCTAGTGTTCTTTTGTATCCGCGTTCTGCTTCTTCTAAATACTTTAATCGTTCATTTATTTTTGAGTAAAACAACCAATAGTCAGCATTTTCACTATCAATATCTATGGCCTTATTGACATAAAAA
Organism: Flavobacteriaceae bacterium; assembly: GCA_029238515.1. GTDB lineage: Bacteria > Bacteroidota > Bacteroidia > Flavobacteriales > Flavobacteriaceae > UBA3537. The sequence continues at coordinate 14,267 of JAQWFW010000034.1, forward strand.
AGTGATTTTAAGAAATCTTTTTTTGAAAAATAAAACAATGAAATACTCATCCAACCTTTATCAAATGCAGGGTCTTCCTCAACAGATTTTGTATAAAATTTTAGTGCTAAGTCATTTTTTTTAAGCTGCTCATAGCAATATCCAATTTTCAGTAATGTGTATGCTGTTGTTCCTTCAATAGCCATTGAAACGGTGTATTGCTCAATGGCTTCCTCGTGTCGGTTGAGTCGTTCTAAAACTTTTGCTTTTTCTAGGTATGCACCAATAAACGTGTCGTCAGATATGACTGCAAAATCGAATGCTGTAAGTGCTTTTTGAAGCTCTTTTTCTTCAAGATATTGTTTCCCTAATTGATGCCATGCAACTTCACAATAGGGGTTTTGATCCAAATACCAGTTCAGATACTTAATAGCTTGTTTTGATTGGTTTAAAAATTCAAAACAGTAAATGATGTTGTATAGTGAGGAGTAATCCTCTATATCTAAATCCACACACTTCATAAAGTGTGTTTTTGCTTGTTCGTATTGATTTAAAAATAGGTACTCCATACCTATTAGCGAGTGTATTTCCGAGCAATCATCTGTTATTTTTATAGCTTCCTTAAAAGTGTCAATTGCTTTTTGGTGTTGGTCCTTTTTGGAATAAATATTTGCTCTTTGAATGTATAATTCTTCATTGTTTGGTTCCAATTCAAAAAGTGAATTTAAAAGCTTTTCTGCAGCATTAAAATCGTTTTCAAAAATTAAAATTTCTACGCGAAACAATCTTAAATTAATTGATGAAGGGTGTTGGTCTAAACCTAAATTAATAGCTTTTTTTGCCAATGCTACCTTACCAATTTCAAGATAGTGGTGAATGATGCTCTCGAACTCATTTGAATCAAAGAAAAAAACATTATTCGTTTTTAACATTGACTCGAATTTTGTCAATGAATATTTTTGACTTTCATCGGAAGGGCTTAACTCCATAGAGTGGTTTTTGTAATTATAAATTTAGGATTATATCAGCCAATGTTGAACCCCTGTTCTGAATGTTTTCAACAAATTAATTAACAGTTTTTTGAAAGAGAATCAAGAATTTTTAATAAGGTATTACATCCTTGTTCTAGTTCTTCAAAAGATATAGTCAATGGCGGAGTGATTCTTATGGCTTTGGGTTCGTAGAGCAGCCAAAATAAAATCAGTCCTTGGTTCATGGCCTCTATAACGACTTTGTTTGTGATTTCGGGACTTGAGGTTAATGCGGAGAGCATTAGACCTTTTCCTCTTATTTCTTTTATTAAAGGGTGCTTTAGCTTTTTACGGATGTATTTTTCTTTTTCTAGCGCATCGTTCATTAGTGTACTTTCTGTAATTTCTTTTAGCGTCGCTAGTGCTGCCGCTGCAATTACAGGATGCCCTCCAAATGTTGTGATGTGTCCTAATTTTGGACTGTCGGACAAGCTGTCCATCAATTCAGCCGAAGCTGAAAAAGCACCTATAGGCATACCTCCGCCAAGCCCTTTTCCTACGACTACGATGTCTGGAGTGCAATTATAGTTTTCGAAACCAAAAACAGTTCCTGTACGACCAAAACCTGGCTGAATTTCGTCTAAAATTAATAAAGCCCCTATAGCTTTACATCTTCTTTCTACTTTTTGTAAGTATTCATTCTTTGGTTCAATAAAACCAGCACCACCTTGAATGGTTTCTAAAATTACAGCAGCTGTTTTTGAGGTGATTTTCTCTAGTTCCTTTTCTTCATTAAAATGAATAAAACGAACGTCGGGGAGGAGTGGACGAAATGGTTGTTTGCGTTCTTCATACCCCATCACACTAAGTGCTCCCATGGTATTTCCATGATAGGCCTTGTGTGCTGCAAGAATCTCTGATCTTCCAGTGTATCGTCTTGCCAATTTCAATGCGCCATCTATGGCCTCCGTACCCGAATTGGTGAGGTATGTTTTTTCAATATGCTTTGGTAGATAGTTGGCCAATAATTGAGTGAGTTCCAAAGCGGGTTTTTGGATATATTCGCCATAAACCATCACATGCATATAGCTGTCCAATTGATTTTTTATGGCCTCAACTACTTTTGGATGACGATGTCCCAAACTGCAAGCCGAAACACCCGCAACAAAATCTAAATACTTTTTTTGGTTATTATCATAAATGAAACTTCCTTCTGCATGAGAAATTTCCATCGCCAATGGGTGTGGCGTTGTTTGCGCTTGAAACCTTAAAAAATCGTCTTTGCTCAATTTTGTTTTTTCGATATTTTAGACTTATATACCTTTTCCTTTACAGGTTTAATCTTGCGTGTAGATTTTAATTTCTCTGGGGGTACATTCCTTGCTGCTTTATTGGGCCTCTTTAGGGTTTTAGCTTTGGGTTGTTTATTTTTGGCCGCATCATCTTTTTGCGTTTCTGCTTTTTCTATACGATTTAGGAGATCTTCATCAAAAAATTCATCTTGAGGATTATAAGCATCCAACCCCTTGATTTTAGGTAAATTTAAAGGAGGGTCGTCTGCAAATAAATCTTCTACACTTCTTGGACGTTCGTCGTTTCGCCAAATAAATCCTTTTAGTTTTCTTTCATTTTCTGGAAAGTCTTCATTGGGATATGTTTTTCCACCAATTTGGTTAAGTTTTCTCAATTCGTCTATTGCGTTTTCGGAAATAAATATTTTGATGGCTCCAGATTTTGACCTATCAATCCCTACTAATTCATCCTCGCTATTTCTTAAGAAATATATGGTTTCGGCATTTTTTATGACATCAATGGTTTCCATTTCATTATTGACAAATAATCCATAAAGTCTTTTCCCAGAAATTTGATTGTATCCATCACCCAAACTGTCTTTATTGATGACAAATGCGTTGTCAAATACTTTGAGAGAATCCAAGGTTTCCTTTTTTGAATTTGAAATTAAATGAATGGAATCTCCAGTGATTTGGCTTTCGTAGTGCCACAAAACAGGATGTTCTTTTTTTGTAAAAGCATCAGCGTTAAGATCATAAAAATTGATGAGCTGAGTGAGTCCGGTCTTTTGATTCATGTGTATGGAATCTGCTTTTCCACTCAAATTGGACTTAAACATTTTGGCATTATAATATCCACGTAAAATTCGATCATCAGGTGGTCCTGTAACCATCAATGTATCGCTATGTATAAAGATGGAATCATTTTCTTGTTCTGTGATAGCGAGTGCTCTTTTGGTGATAAAAACAGAATCTTTTTTTCGAAAAACCTCAGCGTAGTGCCCTTTGATGATACTGCTGTTTAGGGTATCTGTAATGGTGATGTTGTTTGATGCCGAAGCAAAACTTATGTTGCGATCAAAATATAAACTATCGCCCTCAACAATACGGTCGTCGTAATTAATTTTTGATTTTTTTACAAAATACCCTGTATCGTTATTGGTGTTATAAAATCCGCGTTCACAATAAATAATACTAGTTTCACTTGTGATGGTTGTAGGGCCAAATAAGAATGCATATCCGGATTCGGTATAAAAATCTAAACGTTCTGTGTCGATCACATATTCAGGATTAATTAACTTTACATCGTTTACAAACTGGTATTTTTTTGACTTTACATAATACCGTCCAATGGTGCTTGTAATAGTTCCAGATGTATCGCGAACAACTTTACCTTTTTGGTTGTAGTATGCTTGTTGTTTTACACGGTCAAAATGCAGAACATCTGTATACAGCCGCGAATCGGGATCAATTAAAACGACATCTCCACTAGCATAGGCCAATTGTGTTTTTCCACTGTATTCAACATACTTTGAATTCATATTGATACTATCTCCTTGCTTGACGCGTACACTGCCATAGGCCTCAATAAAATCTTCTTTACCGTAATATATAGCTTCATTACACCATACCTCTATACCTTCATGCTTGACATGAACTTGATTCGCGTTATCTCGTCTCAATATTGTGGCTCCAGGTTTGTCTTCAACAAAGTCCATATAGGGCGCATACTCAATTTCAATCTGCTTTCGTTCTTGAGCATTCAACAGTAAAGTTGTTGAGAAAATAAAAAAGACCAGCAGGTGTTTTGTGTTCACGATTATAAATTCGAATTTTAACAAAAATAGGGAATATTCAAAATTTTTGGCGCAAATACGCTCAAAATAAAGAAGATCACAATTTTGGAATTGATTTATTTCCTGAAAATTGTTTGTTTTCGGTCTGGACCAACGGAAACAATTTTAATAGGAATTTGTAATTCATTTTCTAGAAATTCAATGTATTCCATGAGTGCGTTCGGTAGAGTGTCTACACTATCCATTGCTGTCAAGTCTTCTTCCCACCCATTAAAATTGGTATAAATTGGGCTCACATTTTCAGCTTCAATATTGTAGGGAAGGTGTTTGATTTCTTTCCCTTTGTAGTTGTATGCGGTACACACTTTTAAAGTTTTGAACCCTGAAAGAACATCCGCTTTCATCATCATGAGTTGCGTTACACCATTCACTTGACATGCGTAGCGTAGCGCCACCAAATCTAGCCATCCACATCGTCTAGCTCTCCCTGTTGTTGCACCAAATTCATGCCCAACACGGCTCATTTTTTCTCCGTTTTCATCAAAAAGTTCGGTAGGGAAGGGGCCCGATCCTACTCGTGTGGTGTATGCTTTGAAAATCCCAAAAACTTCGTTGATAGTGTTTGGTGCTACTCCTAGACCAGTACAAGCTCCTGCAGCGGTCGTATTGGAGGATGTGACAAAGGGGTATGTCCCAAAGTCGATATCCAACAACGACCCTTGAGCACCTTCTGCGAGTACCGATTTTTGGTCGCGTTGTGCCTGATGAATGTATTCTTCAGAATCAATAAATTCTAAAGATTTTAGGGTTTCTACCGCTTTAAAGAATTCAGACTCTAATTCGTCTAAATCGTATTCAAGTTTTATGTTGTAGAAATCAATCATTGATTGATGTTTGTTGGCTAAATTGCGGTATTTTTCTTTCCAATCATCCAGTTCTAAATCTCCGACACGAATACCATTTCGACCAGTTTTATCCATGTATGTTGGTCCAATACCTTTTAGGGTAGAACCGATTTTTGCCTTTCCTTTTGAGGCCTCCGAAGCCGCATCCAATAAGCGATGCGTTGGGAGTATTAGGTGGGCTTTACGTGAAATCAATAATGTTTTTCTAAAATCTACATCCTGGTCTGTGAGTTTATCCAATTCTTTTTTAAATATCACAGGATCTATAACCACTCCGTTTCCAACAAGGTTTTTGACTTCATCGTGAAAAATCCCAGAAGGAATCGTGTGTAAAACGTGTTTCATGCCATTGAAGACAAGTGTATGACCTGCGTTTGGTCCTCCTTGAAATCGCGCAATGATATCGTAATTTTTGGTTAGTACATCAACAATTTTTCCTTTTCCTTCATCGCCCCACTGGAGTCCTAAAAGCAAATCTACAGCCATATGTTTAGTTAATTTTTAGTATTTTTTTTTGTTCCGTAGAAGTAAAGTGAATGATTTTGAATATCAATATCAAATACTTCTTCGATGGTTTTCTTTATGGATTGAATTCTTGGATCACAAAACTCAATGACTTCGCCTGTGTCGGTCAGAATTACATGATCGTGTTGTTTATCAAAATAAGATTTTTCGTACTGTGCTTGGTTTAGACCAAATTGATGTTTACGTACTAGGCCACATTCCAACAAAAGCTCAATCGTGTTGTACAGCGTTGCACGAGATACTCTATATTTTTTATTTTTCATTTTGATGTAAAGAGACTCTATATCAAAGTGATCATCATTGTTATAAATTTCCTGTAAAATAGCAAAGCGTTCAGGAGTTTTACGCTGACTGTTTTCTTCGAGGTATTTTGTAAAAACGTTTTTTACAATTTCTTGATCGCTATGTTTGGTTTTTGGACTCATGTTCAAAACCTCAAATTTAACTATTTTTTAGACTCTGGAAACCTTTTCAATGCCATTTATTTTTTTTAATCGATCCATGAGTTTGGTAACAAAACTTGTATTGTTCACTTCTAGGGCTATTTCACCATTAAAAGTCCCACTATCAGAGTCAAATTTTATACTTTTTATATTGACGTTCATATTGGCTGAAATCAATTTTGTTATGTCATTAACAAGGCCTTTTTCATCAATACCGGTGAGTTTAATCACAGCTCTAAATACTTGTTGCGAAGAGTCAATCCATTTGGCTAAAATAATTCTGTACGCATAATTTGACTGCAAACTTAATGCGTTAGGGCAATTTTTTTTATGTACTTTGATGCCTTCTCGAATACTCAAAAACCCAAAAACTTTATCACCAGGTATAGGATTGCAACACGACGCTACTTTGTAGTTCAATTTTTCTTCTTCTTTACCAAAAACCAACATGTCATATTTGGATGTAATCTCATCGTTATCTATGGTTTCTGGAGATGATATTTTTTTGCGTTGAATTTTATTTTTAATAAAACTCACCAAAACATTGCTTCTTGAACCCGCAAATTTTTTCAACATCGTATTGTCGATACTTCCGATGCCTACTCTATAAAATAAATCTAAGCTTGTTTGAAGTTTGAAGTAATTGACTAATTCATTTACCGAACGTTCGTTTAGACTGATTTTGAGTTGTTTTAGTTTACGTCTTAATATTTCTTTTCCGTCTTCAGCAATGAGTTTTTTCTCTGCCTTTAAAGATGATTTTATCTTACTTCGTGCTCGAGCTGTAGTTGCGTAGTCTAACCAGTTTGAGTTTGGTTTTGCATTTTCGGAAGTGATGATACTCACTTGATCTCCACTGTGCAAGGTGTGGTTCAAAGGAACTAGTTTGCCATTGACTTTGGCTCCTCTGGTTTTTAGTCCTATTTCGGTATGAATACTGAATGCAAAATCTAGTGGAGTGGCTTGTTTTGGTAAAGATTTTAAATCTCCTTCTGGGGTAAATACAAAGATTTCTTTGGCGTACAAATTGAGTTTAAACTCTTCAACAAAATCCACTGCATTGGCGCTAGGGTTGTCCATAACTTCTTGCAGTTTTCCAATCCAACTCTCTAGGTTTTCATCGTTACTTTTGTCGCCTTCTTTGTATTTGTAATGAGCTGCATAACCTTTTTCGGCAATTTCGTTCATCCGTTCACTACGGATTTGAACTTCTACCCAACGGCCTTTTGGCCCCATCACTGTAATGTGGAGTGCTTCATACCCTGTAGATTTTGGTGAAGAAATCCAATCGCGCAGACGGGTGGGGTTTGGTCTAAAAAAATCGGTAACAATCGAGTAAATTTTCCAAGCCAAAAATTTTTCATTTTTTAAGCCAGATTTGTAAATGATTCGGACGGCAAATTTATCATAGACTTCTTCAAAAGTTACGCCTTGTTTTTGCATTTTTCGGCGTATGGAAAAAATGGATTTTGGTCGTCCTTTGATATCGTATTTTATGCGTTCTTTGTTCAATGCTCCTTCCAAAATACCACTGATTTCATTGATGTATAGATCTTGTTCTTCTTTGCTTTCCTTCATTTTAAGCAAAATAGATTCATAAACCTCTGGCTCTGTGTATTTTAGAGCTAAATCTTCAAGTTCTGATTTAATGTTATATAGTCCAATTTTATGCGCCAATGGAGCATAAATATAGAGTGTTTCAGAAGCAATTTTTATTTGTTTATCCTCCCGCAGTGAATGGATGGTTTGCATATTGTGCAGACGGTCGGCAATTTTTATAATAATCACGCGTACGTCGTCATTAAGAGTCAACAGCATTTTTCTAAAATTCTCTGCCTGAAGTGAAATATTTTTATCCTTTTTTAAGCTAGAGATTTTGGTAAGACCATTAACAATTCGTGCTACGGTTTCACCAAACAATTGTTCGATATCACGAATAGTATATTCCTCGCAATCTTCTACAACATCATGAAGTAGGGCAGCAGCTATAGATGTAGCATCTAGTCCAATTTCTGATGCTACAATTTTGGCTACTGAAATAGGATGAAAAATATAGGCCTCTCCTGATTTACGGCGTTGATTTTTATGTGCATCTACAGCGACATCAAAGGCCTTCCGTATCATTTTTTTATCTGAAGCAGATAAACTACGATAACTGATTTTGAGGAGTTCTTTGTATTCCTTGGCAATGGCAGCATTCTCTTTTTTGATGTCTTCGGCAGTCATACCCTAAAACTAAAACAAACATTTGTAACAAACAACCGAGATGTACACTTTTTAAAAAAAATGTATGAACACAAATTAATGGAAGAATTATTTAAATGCGCGTTGGCGTTTAGCTTCAAATATAAGAATACCAGCAGCCACCGAAACGTTCATCGAATCCACATGGCCGAGCATGGGAATATGAATGCATTGAATGGCCTCTGAACGCCACTGTTCGCTAAGGCCTGTAGATTCTGTCCCTACAACAAGTGCGGTTGGGTTTTGGAAATTGGGTTCTGTGTATGGTTTTGATTCTTGAAGAATGGCACTATAAATGGCAATGTTATGCTTTTTGAGGTAAGCAATGATTTCTTCTGTTGATCCTGTAGCGATTTGTGTGGAAAATATCCCTCCCACACTCGAACGGATTACATTTGGATTATACATATCGGTTCGTGGATTTGCCACAAGTACTGCGTCGACTTTTGCAGCATCAGCTGTTCGGAGCAAAGCGCCAATATTTCCTGGTTTTTCTGGCGATTCGGCGACTAGAACTAATGGGGTTTTAGATTTTATACTCAGTTGCTCTAAGGACAAATCTTTGCATTTAGCTACAGCAATAATACCTTCTGTACTTCCGCGATAAGCCACTTTTTCATAGATTTTTGAATCAATTTGAATACACTCTAACTTTTGTGCTTCTAATTGCTCTAATTCGTGTGCTGCGCATAATTGGGGTTCAATATAAATAGTCTCTATTTTATAGCCACTGTTGATGGCCAAAAGAACCTCACGTTTTCCTTCGATGATGAATAAACCTTGTTCGCGGCGTTGCTTCGATTTTTCTTTCAGCAATAATAGATTTTTTATTCTAGGATTTTTCAGACTGGTGATTTCTTTCATCATGCCACAAAAATAGGTTTATTTTTTTTTGCAAAAAAAAGCCCAAGACGATGCTTGAGCTTTAAATTGTGGTTGTTTTATTGGTTTTTATATTTGTTAGAATATCTTTTCCACAACTTCGTTTGATGACTCTCTAAGCTTATGTTCCGCCCATCAATAAAGGCATGTTCCAATTGGTTGGTACGCATATCTAAAGCATCGCCTTTGCTGATGAATAGAGTGGCACTTTTTCCAATTTCTAAACTCCCATATCGTGCCTCTATTCCAAGAATTTTTGCAGCGTTGAGCGTGATTAGTTGTAGAGCTTCTTCTTTGCTTAACCCATAGGATACAGTAGTTCCTGCATAGAAGGGCAGGTTTCTAGAGTTCATGCGTTCCATATCTCCACTAGCTTCAAGCGCTACGAGAACACCACCATCGACGAGTTTTTTGGCAAGTTTAAAAGGCAAATCATAATCTTCATCAGATTTATTTGGTCTGGAATGAACGCGTCTTAGTAAAACTGAAACTCCATGGTTTTTTAACAAATCTGTTTGTTTGTATGCTTCATACGCACCAACAAGTACTACTTTAGCTATGTCATGTTGCTTTTTGAAGTTTACAGCATCGATTATCCCTTTTTCGTCATCAACATGAATAAATAATGTTTGATCACCCTCAAAAATATCTTTCATAGCTTCGAAAGGTAAGTTTAGTCCAGGAGTTGCATCAGCATTATGCACTTTTGCATTATTAAAATACGAGTCCAATTCTTGAATTTGACCATTATATTTTTCATTGACTTTCAGTCCTGGATCTTCTCCCAACCACCAGCGGCCCCTGCTGAATGTACTCGGCCAATTCATATGTATTCCATCGTCGATTTTTACTACAGCATCCTCCCAATTCCAAGCGTCCAATTGTACCACAGACGAAGTGCCTGAAATTCGGCCACCTCTAGGTGTGATTTGCGCCATTAATACGCCATTTGGTCGCATGGTTTCTACTACTTTTGATTCCGTATTGTAAGCAATCAAGCTTCTGATGTGTGGATTCCATGTTCCAATTTCTTCATCATCATCAGAGGCACGAACAGCATCAATTTCTATGAGTCCTAATGTTGAATTTGGAATAATAAAACCTGGGTAGACGTGTTTTCCTTTGGCTTCAATAATATTCATTTGAGAATTCAATTTACCACTTTCCATTTGTCCAACATATTGCAGTGTACCACGTTCAAAAACAATCAGACTATTTTCTATAACGCTACCGTTACCAACGTGTGCTGTAGCGCCTTTGATTGCGACTGTTGTCGTCTGAATAGGAGCAGGTGTTTGTTGTGCGCTAAGTGTACAACATATACTAAAAAGCGCTATGATATATATTTTAAATGTGTTCATGATGTCCATATTAAATTTGATTGTGATCCAAAGTATCACAATGCATTTCTTGTTTCTTTTTAACTTTTACAGCTTGAGTTTTCATCCCCTTATTTTTTTCTTTAAGCATCATTTGAATCAATGTGTTTCGTTCATTTTTGATGTTTTCTCTAAGCTGTTGATCTCGTTCAATATCAAAATAAGTTACACCTTCGATAAGTGTTTTTTCTGCCTTTGCATAAATGGACAAAGGATGGTCGTTCCAAAGTACCAAATCGGCATCTTTCCCAACTTTGATGCTTCCAACTCTATCATCAATATGCAATAGTTTTGCAGGGTTTAGAGTAACCATTTTCCATGCATCTTCTTCAGAAGCACCGCCATATTTTACAGCTTTGGCCGCTTCTTGATTGAGTCGTCGTGACATTTCGGCATCGTCACTATTTATTGCTGTAACAACACCAACATTGTTGAGAATTGCGGCATTGTATGGAATAGCATCATTAACTTCATATTTGTAGGCCCACCAATCGCTGAATGTAGATGCGCCAGCGCCATGTGTTTTCATCTTATCGGCTAGTTTATATCCTTCTAAAATATGAGTAAATGTATTGATATTAAAATCAAACTTTTCAGCGACTTTCATCAACATATTGATTTCGCTTTGAATGTAGGAATGACAACTGATGAAACGTTCTTTGTTGAGGATTTCGGCCAGTACTTCCATTTCGTTATCTGCTCTGTATGGTTGCCCACTTTTTTTCTTTTGATCGTACGCTTTAGCCCTTGAAAAATAATCCATATACATCTGCTCGACACCCATTCTTGTTTGTGGAAAACGGCTATAGCTGCCCCAATTGGATTGTTTTACATTTTCACCCAAAGCAAATTTTATAAACTTTGGTGCATTTTTATAGATCAAATTTTTTGCAGATTCACCCCATTTGAGTTTTATAAGTGCCGAACGCCCCCCAATGGGGTTCGCCGATCCGTGAAGAATCTGAATAGTTGTAACTCCTCCAGATAGGTTTCGGTAAATATCTACATCATCGGCATCTACAACATCTTCAATACTCACTTCTGCTGATGAATTTTGCCCTGCTTCGTTAATGCTTGCTGCGGCAATGTGAGAATGCTCGTCGACAATTCCTGAGGTGAGGTGTTTTCCTGTAGCATCAACTACATTTGCTTTACGTGCTTTCAAATTGTTTCCAATTGCTGCAATTTTTCCATCTTTGACCAAAACATCAGTATTTAGTAAAACACCTTCATCTTCATTGGTCCATACTGTAGCGTTTTGAAATAGAATGGTTTTTGGCTCTGGAAGTGCTGTAAAGCCATAAGCACCATTTGGATAGGTTACAGGCAGAATAGTTTTTTCTTTCGTTTCTTTTTTATCTTTTTTTGCTTTCTTTTTTGCTTGTTTATCAGATTTAATAAGTGTCAATTTTTGGGTTGAACCGTTTGCAAAATTGATGGTTCCATTTAAATTTGGGTTGCCTTTATCAATCTTAGCACTAAAACGCATAAACTGTTGCTGTAAAGTGTCTTTTGAAGTAAAGAGAAGGTGTGCCCAATCTTGATCTTGTTTAAGGTTACAGCTCAGGTTTAAGCTATCGGCTTTCAGTTTGGCCTTAGGTTTTCCCCTTGTCCCTGTAACTTCAAGAGTATATTTTTGTTTGTTCAAATCGAACGTATATGTACCATTTAAATTTTTTGAATTTAAATCCTCAAAAATTGTTCTTGATCCTCGAATCCAATGTTCATAAACAGTGGTCTCCGACTTAAAAAATGCACCTGACGTAATGGTGAAATTTGCAAAACTTCCATTTTTAAGCGTTCCTATTTTGTTGTTGTTCAGCAATTGTGCTGGCACAGTTGTGAGCGCTTCTAAAGCTTTGGTTATGCTTAATCCATGGTCTATTGCATTTTTAATTTTTGCTTTAAATTCTTTAACTGATTTAAGCCCATGAGTTGTCAGTGCAAAAGTGATGTTGTGCTCGGCCAAAATTTTTGGATTTGTAGGTCTTTGGTTCCATTCTTTCATACTTTCCAGTTCTAATTTATCGGCCAGAAAACTATTTTCCACATCATAAGGTTTTGGAAAATTTACAGGGATAATGAATGCCGCATTGGTGTTTTTGATGGTGTTGATACGTTCGTATTCATCACCACCACCTAAAAGAATGTATTGGATATCAAATTGATCTCCAACATCATCTGCTCGAACTGCATTTACTCTACTGCCTGCAGCCATGATTTGTACCAAATCGGCATTCTTATTAAATGCTTCTATTGAACGGTCTGTTGTGTTGTGATTTTCGTTTTTGTACCAATTTGCATCAAGGTACAATTGACGTAACAAAGCCATAGCACCCATGATGGATGTTGGGTAGGACTGACGGGACAGAACGCTTTTCGAAAATGAAAGGTACTGTGCAGAACGCCCAGAAAGTATTCTTTTGGCATCTGAGCCCTCTATATCCAATGCAACAAGGGCACCGCTTCCACGAACAATACCATCTTCCAAATGTGTGTTGACTACACCAAAACCTTCTTTAAGCATCGATTTGGCTGTTTTTTTGTCAAACTTTAATACATCTACAGCATTTTGTTCTGGTCGCACATGATCATTCCAATAAAACCCTTCTCTCGACGGACCATATTGTGGAGTGGCTCCACCACCACTTTTACGTTTAGGTTTTTCCACACCAAAATTCGAGTATAAATCTATAAACGAAGGGTATATGCTGCCGCCTTTGGCATCTATGAGTTCCGAATTTTGGGGAATTGAGATGTTTTTTCCGCTATTGATTATCACACCATCTTTAATCAGCAGTGTGCCATTTTCAATCACGTTTGTGGGTGTGATGTAAATTTTTGCATTTGTGATTGCAGTGTAATTTGTTGCTTTTGAGTGTACACCATCATTTTTTGGGAAATAATCTTGTGTGTGGCCTATAAAAGCACACAATAATCCCATGAGTAGGAATTTTATTTTTTTCATAGTAATAAGTTTTGCGTCGTTAAATATAAGGATAAACTTTTAAAACCTATTGCCTCTGAATCTGGTCATTTGATTTATGACTGCTTTTCGAAATATCCCACAATAAGCCCCACAACATAGCTATAACTTTCAATTCCATGCTCTTGCGCATTTACTTTCAAATACCCACTGTAAAAGCGCTTAAATAAAGGTTCTAAAGGATTGTTGTATTGTGCCCAATGCGCTTGTCGTGCTTTAAAATCATCTAAAATACCAGGATTAATTTGTGTTTTTAATGTTTTAAATACTTCTGGGTTTCTCCCGTATAATTCGTTTAAGCAATAGCGTAAAGCAAAAGTAAATCCACTATATCTGAAATAGCGATCATTGTTGTTGATACACGTCAGAAATCCAATAAAATTTGCCTCATTTTCTGCGGCATATCCAATTTGATGTGCTTGCTCATGTGCCAAGGTCATTGGCATTGAGTTTACAGGATTGTGGCTGTTCACTTGCGCTTCATTGGTCAATGGGTTGAGGTATCCACTAAACCCCATATAGGCAAGAGGTGTGCTTAGTAAAGACAATTTTTGACTTGGATTTTTATATCCTAAATAAGGATATATTTTAGCACTATTTTGATAGCCCTTAACAGATAGTTTTTTAAAAACATCAAAATCGTTTGGAATTGTGACGATCGCACTGCTGTCTTTTGCCAATTCTAAATGAACCACATTTGTTAGAGCTATAATTTTTTTTGTCGTTTGAATCAGTTGTTCAGTTGTGTAAATTGGATTGATGTTTTGTTTTTTATGAAGAGGTAAGCGGTAGTAGTTAACCCCCCAAAACATGTGAAACACAAAATACAAAAGGGATACAATAGAAAGTAGATCGACAACAGTTTTTTTAGGTCTTTTTAGTAGTTTTTTCCAATGCCTGAAAAACCACCAAAGACCATATCCAAGCGCAGTAACGTAAAGTAAATCTCCAATGGAAAATGGCACCCAACCATACAACAGTCGCAAAGTACTCGAGATTTTTGGATACAATGCACTACTGTAATATTGCTCCACAAAGTCTGGGTGTTTGGCTAACATATTGACAAACAGTATTTGAGGCACAACACTAAACGCTGTAAAGAGTCTTAAAGTTTTAGACATACTTCAAAAATAGAAAATTATATTTAGGTTTGAGACGATATACTTACCTTTGTTGATCAAAATCATTAGCTATGAGTAAAGAAGTAAGCCAGTTGAATCCCAAAGAAATTTGGTCAAATTTTGCCGATTTGAATGCGGTACCTCGTCCGTCCAAAAAAGAAGAGCGCGTTATTACATTTATTAAAGATTTTGGTGCTGGTCTAGACCTTGAAACCATAGAGGACGAAGTTGGTAATGTCATCATCAAAAAACCAGCAACTCCGGGGATGGAAGATAAAAAAACGGTGGTTTTGCAATCACACTTAGATATGGTTCATCAAAAAAATGCGGATACAGATTTTGATTTTCTAACGCAAGGAATACAGATGTATGTTGATGGTGATTGGGTAAAAGCTAAAGGCACGACACTTGGAGCCGACAATGGTTTGGGTGTAGCTACAATTATGGCGGTATTGCAAAATACCGATATGCCTCATCCAGCGATTGAAGCATTATTTACTATAGATGAAGAAACAGGAATGACTGGAGCTATGGGACTTCAGCCCGAACTACTGAAAGGCGATATTCTTTTGAATTTAGACACAGAAGAAGACGACGAAATTGGCGTCGGTTGTGCTGGTGGTATCGATGTGACCGCAACGCGCTCATATATCCAAGAGCCAACACCACAAACCGCAGTCGCTTATCATCTTTCTGTTAAAGGTCTTCAAGGCGGACACTCTGGTATGGATATCCACAAAGGATTTGGCAATGCCAACAAACTTATGAGCCGTTTGTTGTATGATGGCTTTGACCATTTTGGATTGCGTGTCGTACGCATCGATGGTGGAAGTTTACGTAATGCCATTCCGCGAGTGAGTATGGCTGTTGTGGTGGTCGATGCAGTGCATAAAGATGCTTTTGAAAGCGCTACAGAACATTTAATTTCTGCAATCGAAAAAGAATTTGACACCATCGAACCAGAACTTAAAATTGTACTAAACCCCACCGATTTGCCTGAAGCAGTGATGGAGCTTGGTGTACAACAACCTTTGCTTAAAGCTCTACGTGCGGCGCACAATGGTGTATACCGTATGAGCCCTGATATTGAGGATTTGGTGGAAACATCCAATAATGTAGCCCGTGTGCTTATAGAAAATGGACAAATTCATATAGGTTGTCTCACCCGTTCGTCTGTGGATAGTTCCAAAATGGATTTGGCACAGACTCTTAAAGCAACCTTTGAATTGGCTGGATGCGCCGTAGAATTTTCTGGAGATTACCCAGGTTGGACACCCAATATGAAGGCCTCAATTTTAAAAGTTCTAAAAGATTTGTATGTTCAACTTAATGGATCTGAACCTCATGTTGCTGCTTGTCATGCAGGGCTGGAGTGTGGCATATTGGGCACACATTACCCCAACATGGAAATGATTAGTTTTGGACCTAATATCAAAGGCGCACACTCTCCAGACGAACGTACACAAATTTCTTCTGTACAGAAATTCTGGGTGTTTCTTAAGGCGATTTTAGCAGCTATTCCGAAGAAATAACAAAAAACCCCGCGAATGCGGGGTTTTTAATGCTGTAAGTTGTTTCGTTATTCTGTGCCAAGCTCTACAATAAAAACTAGATCGGAATTTGGTTTTATAGGGCCTCGGCCATTTTCGCCATAAGCAAGGTGAGACGGCAGGTAAAAGAATGATTTTTGTCCTTTTGTCATGGCCAATACCCCCTCTTTAAATCCAGGAATCATTTGTGCATCTGCACTAAATTTCATTGGCATTTGGTTGTACATTCCACGTTGTTCTTTTTGCTCGTTATAAGTACCACATTTGACGTCTATACCTTTAACGTTGGTGCTAAAGAGTTTTCCATCGGCAAAATATCCTTCATAATATAGTTTTACAACAGAACCCAATGCTGGTTTTTCGCCATTTCCTTCTGTAATCGTGTAGGTGAGGAGACCAGAATCTGTAGCTGTAGCTTTGCTTTTGTAGTCTTCTAGAACAGGAAGAATATCAGCGGCTGCAGCTTCTATTTTTTCTTCAGCGATTTTCTTTTGTCGTTCGGCTTCTTTTTTGGCTTCTTCTATTTTTTTAAGACGTTTTTCTTCCAACAAAGGCAATTCTTTTTCCCAAGTTTTAGCGGCATCAAAACCTTTAGCACCAAAGCCCTGGCGGATAATGTTTACGGCCAAAATTTCAACATCTTCCAAAGGTTTGTTGCTTCCTGGTGCAACAGCAACATTAGAAATGGAATCTTGTACCTCAAGTCCTTTTACAACTTGTCCAAAAACAGCATGTCGGTTATCGAGGTGAGGTGTAGGAACTTCTGTAATAAAAAACTGACTACCGTTGGTTGCTGGACCAGAGTTGGCCATAGACAAAATACCTGGTTTGTCGTGTTTTAATGTTTCATCAAATTCATCTCCAAATTTATATCCTGGATCACCCATTCCCGTTGCAGTTGGATCACCTCCTTGAATCATGAATTGATCAATGACTCTGTGAAATATCGTGCCATTGTAGTAAGGTTTTCCTTTTAATGAATCGGCCAATTGAGGGTGTGTCCCTTCGGCAAGCCCAACAAAATTGGCTACAGTAAGAGGTACTTTTTTATAAAACAGTTGTACGACCATAGTATCTTTTGTGGTGGCAAATTCTGCAAATAAACCATTGCCAAGCTCTGGGTATTTGTTCTGACACGATGAGTTACTCAGTAACAAAAGAATGCCAAAAAATGTTGTAATAGATTTAGTAAGTTTCATGATGTTTGTTTTGTATGTGTATTTATTATTAATTTTTAATGATATTGTGAACAGTCACCTCATAAATTAGTGGGGTATTTGTTCCAATTTTGTCATCGTCCCCGTAGTAACCATACGCCATTTGCGAGGGAAAAATAAAGATTACTGATTCGCCTTTTTTCATCAACTTTAGTCCTTCACGCAATCCAGCAAATAATTCTTCTTGCGCTACAAAATAGGTTTTTTTTTCTGTTGTTTTGGGCGGATAAATCCACTCGCCAGATAATTTTTTCACGCCGTAGCTGTATACTACTTGATCGCCAAATTGTGGGGTGTAACGTTCCGTTTCATTTTTTTTTGTGAATTGATACCAAAATCCATAATCTGAAACCATGAAAGGATCTTTCGCTTTTCCGACAACGCATTTTATGGCGGTATATTCTTTGTCATTTCGCGCTTTATTGATTTGAACAGAGGTGTCAATAAAGCTTCCTGAATTTTGTTGTATAGGCTGTCTTGCCTCGGAGGGTTTACATCCAATCAATACAAAAAAAACAAGAAGAATATGCCAAAATTTCACTACTGAAGATCTGTTTTAAGAGTTCGTACCAAATGCTCAAATTTTTCTATGGTTTCGTTTAAAGGGAGGGTACTTTTTCCGCCTGCTGCATTTTTGTGTCCTCCACCATTGAAATGTTCACGAGCCAAAAGATTAACATCAAAATCCCCTTTGGATCGCAAAGAAATTTTGATGATGCCTTCTTCTTTATTTTCGATAAAGATAGCTGCAAATTTTATGCCTTTTACGGAAAGTCCATAATTTACAAGTCCTTCTGTATCGCCTTTTTGATGCCCAAACTGATCCAATTCACTTTGTGAAAGCGTGATGTAAGCGGTATTTAAATCGGCCAAGACCGTTAAGTTATTTAGCGCAACACCCAATAGTTTGATGCGTTCAAAACGGTTGGCATCATAGACTTTACTGTGTATATCAGAGTGATGTACACCAAGATCCATCAAATGAGCAACTACGCGGTGTGTTGTGCTTGTGGTTTTCGGAAATCGGAACGAGGCCGTATCGGTCATGATTCCTGTATAGAGTGCTGCGCCAATAGTTTTATTCATCATTGCCAAATCGTCCATTTGTTCTATGAAATGATATACCATTTCGGCTGTCGAGCACATCGCTACATCTGAATAGGTGTAGTTGGCATAATCTTCAGGTTGTTGGTGATGGTCAATCATGATTTTGATAGCATTATTCTCTTCGAGGACTTCTTGCATGGGGCCACTGCGGTGCAATGCATTAAAATCGAGCGTAAATACGAGTTCTGCAGCATCTAATTTTTCTTCTGCTCGTTCTCTTTGTGTGTTAAATTGAATGATGTTTTCGGTTCCTGGAATCCACTTAAGGAATGCGGGGTAATCGTTAGGAACAATAACACTAACCTTATGTCCTTTCTGTATTAAGTAATGATATAACCCAAGTGATGAACCCACAGCATCTCCATCGGGGTTGACATGGGGAACAATCACCACTTGTTGGGGTGAATTCAACAACGCTTTTACCTGTTCGGACGTTAATTTTTTCATAAGGAACAAAGATACAATTTTTTATAAATTGAGGGAGAGCGAAATTTCTTTTCAAAATCATTACTTTTGCACGAATTAAATTTTTAATATGGCAAACAACAAAACTTTTACAATGCTTAAGCCAGACTCTGTTGAGAAAGGAAACATCGGAGCAATTTTAGAAAAAATCACATCTTCTGGATTTCGTATTGTGGCAATGAAACTCACACAGTTGACAACAGCCGATGCTGAAGCATTTTATGAGATTCATAAGGATAGACCATTTTTTGCGGATTTGGTCACGTACATGACTCGTGGGCCCATTGTAGCCGCAATTTTGGAAAAAGACAACGCGGTAGAGGATTTTAGAACCCTTATTGGTGCCACTAATCCTGCCGAAGCGGCCGAAGGAACTATTCGCAATATGTTTGCAGATTCTATTAGTGAAAATGCTGTCCATGGAAGCGATAGCGACGAGAATGCCGCTATTGAAGGGGCATTTCACTTTTCTGGACGTGAGATGTTCTAGAGTTTTTAGAGCAATAAATCTTAAAACCACACTTAACTTGTTTTAGTGTGGTTTTTTTACCTCAAAACAAGCTTAGTCACCACCTCTTTACCGAGTTCTTCGTTAATCATAGCTATGATTTTGTCTTTACCATAAGCCAATTCTTCACGTAGTACAGAAGAACTTAAAGCCACATACAAAGTACTTTTGTGCAGTTTGATGCTGTTGGTGTAGTTGTATACGCCATTGCCCATGAGTTCGCGCCAAGCATTGGCTACATTCACACCATCCAAACCTTTCTCGAGTTTGTTGTTTTCTACAAAAGAGGCCAAGACTTCGTCTATTTTTTGATGATCGTTGTGGCGTTTGCTCATTCGTCTAAATTTAGCGGTTCGTAAGGTTTATAATGGTATTCAAAGCCCTCTGTATTGGCAAGCACAAGTGCTGTAGTACTTGCCGATACAATTTCTTCGCTGTAGGTCGTATCGTTGTCTGTATATTCCAACAAAATGGTGTTATTTCCTAGTTTAAGCTTAAAGTTAAGCACATCTTCAGAGGTTTCAAAAGTGCCTTGAAAATTCGGTTTTAGCTTTTTACGAAACCCCATACGGTCTGCATTGATTTTAAAATAATCGATTCCGGAGTTGACTTTAAATGTTTTTATGATTTTGCCTTCCTTTTTGACCTGCTCAATTTCCCAATAGCCCTCCACAAAATTAAGGTATTGTGTTGTGTCCGTTTTACAACTTATGAGCATTAATAAAGACAAGCAGATTAAGTTTTTCATAACTGGAAAATTTCAAAAGATTTATGGGCGCTTTTTACGGCCTTTTCGGTGCGCTCAGCATGAGTATCAGAAATGAATAGTTGGCCAAAACTCTCGTCATTGACCATACCAATGATGCGCTCTACACGTTGCTCGTCCAATTTATCAAAAATATCATCCAAAAGCAAAATAGGCGTGGTTCCACTTTGCGATTTTATAATATTAAATTGTGCTAGTTTTAGCGCAATTAAAAACGATTTTTGTTGTCCTTGACTGCCAAATTTTTTGATGGGGTAGTCTCCAATACTAAATTCTATATCATCTTTGTGGATCCCAACACTTGTGTATTGCAATGCGCGGTCTTTGTTGATTTGAGTTTTGAATAATGTTTCTAATGGCTGTTCGTTCAGTTGGCTTTTGTATTGCAAACTTACAGCTTCGTTTTGGTTGCTGATGGCCTTGTACTGGTTCAAAAACACTGGTGTAAATGCCTCAATAAATGTATGTCGTTTTTGATGAATTTCTGTTCCTAGTTCCGTGAGTTGACTGTTGTAAACCTCCAAAGCATCAATGTCAAAAGTATTGTTGTTAGAAAAATATTTGAGCAATGCATTGCGCTGACTCAATATTCTATTGTACTGAATCAAATGATCTAAATAAACTTTATCGCTTTGTGCAATTACACCGTCTATAAATTTTCTACGCGTATCGCTACCTTCAGTAATTAAATCGCGATCGGCCGGAGAGATAATCACAAGAGGAAGAAAACCAATGTGGTCACTAAAACGCTCGTACGCTTTGGCATTGCGTTTGATGATTTTTTTGTGCCCTTTTTTTAGCGAAACAATTATTTTTTCTTCACGTTCGTCCTTCGTATAACGTCCATCCACTACAAAAAAATCTTTACCATGTTTGATGTTCTGAGTTGCAATGGGGTTGAAGTAACTTTTCCCAAAGGACAAATGATAAATGGCATCCAAAATATTGGTTTTTCCAATTCCATTTGGCCCTACAAAACAATTTACCTTTTGATTGAATTCAAATGATTGGCTATCAAAGTTTTTATAGTTCACTAAATTTATTGACTTCAAAAGCATTTTGTATGTAAATTGGTTTTAAATTTAAATTTGATATGGATAATGTGTTATACAGGTGCAAAATATTGAAAAATAACAAATAAATTATCATGATTTTAGGAATAAAATTATATTTTTGCCCCTCACATTTAGAATATTATGGCAACATATAAGAAACGTGGCGGAAAGCCAAAAACAAAAGCAGAGAAACAACAATCCATAGAAGACGGATCAACAACAGCAGAGGTATTTAATACTCTAGACGAAGGTGCATCGAAGACGGAGCAATGGGTTGTAGCGAACCAAAAATATATTTTTGCAATTGTAGGACTTGCAGCAGTTTTAGTTTTAGGATTTTTGGGTTATGACAAATACATCCAAGAACCTAATGAGCGTTTGGCAATGAATGATATGTACTCTGCACAGAAATACTTCAATGATGCGGTAAATAATTCTGCGCAAGATTCTTTGTTTACACTTTCTTTGAATGGTGCTGAAGGGAAGTATGGCATGTTGGATATTGCCGAAACGTACAGTGGTACCAAAGCAGGAAACTTGGCAAACTATTACGCTGGTATGGCATATTTGAACATGAAAGATTATGTCAATGCCATAGAATACTTAAACGCATTTGAATCTTCAGACGATGTGCTTGGTCCAATTGCAAAAGGGGGTATTGGTGATGCATTTGTTCAATTGGAACAATTGGAAGACGCTTACGACTACTATGTTCAAGCTGCCAAAGACAAAACGAATAATTACACAACACCAATGTACTTGTACAAAGCAGGTGTAATCGGTCTGAAAATTGGAAAAAATGCCAAAGCTTTAGATTATTTTAAGACCATAAAATCAGATTTTCCAGAGAGCACAGAAGCAAAAGACATAGACGTGTTCATTGGTAAAGCACAGGCAGCGCGTAACTAATACACCGCATGGCAACGGCAAATACAAACCTTTCAAATTATGATAAATCGGCACTTCCAAATGCAGCTGATTTTAAAATTGGTATAGTTGTTTCTGAATGGAATTCTGAAGTCACCAACGGACTTTTGGATGGTGCATGCAAAACCCTTGTAGATTGTGGAGTTTCAAAGGATAATATTTTGATCCATAAAGTACCTGGGAGTTTTGAACTTATTTATGGTGCCAAAAAAGTACAATCCTCTGGTGTTGATGCAGTCATCACTATTGGTTGTGTGATTCAAGGAGAAACAAAACATTTTGATTATGTCTGTGCTGGAGTTACTCAAGGTATCAAAGATTTAAATATTCAACACGATGTGCCTGTGATCTTTTGTGTATTAACCGATAACAACTTGCAGCAATCTTTGGATCGTTCAGGAGGGAAACACGGTAACAAAGGTGTAGAAGCTGCTATAACTGCCCTTAAAATGATTGATTTTAACCAATCAGTTTAAATCGGTTTTTAAATTTAGGTCTCCTCTTTTTTATCCTGTATTTTTTAAGTATTTTTGATTCAATCGAGCTTTATATTTCTTATGCTAAAATTTAAATCAAAAAGTCGTCGAAAAAAATCATTTTCTTTAACTTGGCTTTTGATTTTATTGGTTTTGATTTTAATAGGAATGTTTGTTTTAGATGCAAAATACTTGTAAAACATGGGGTTATTTAAACTCAGAAAAAATAAAAAATTTAATTACGAACCACGTTATTACAAAGGGGAATCTAGTCCCTTTGAGATCAAACATAAGTTCGATGATCAACGTGTGACTGTTCAAAAAACAAACCTCAAAGGCACCTTCAAAAATGCCTTAAATGACGTAAAAAATACAGATCGACAAACAAGCCGAAGAATTGGAATTATTCTGGTAATTCTTGTTTTTATCTTTTTATGGTTCATCGATTTTGATCTTACATTATTTTTCAACTAATGGCAGACATTATACACCTTTTACCAGATCATGTAGCCAATCAGATTGCTGCTGGAGAAGTTGTTCAACGGCCAGCTTCGGTGGTCAAAGAATTACTTGAAAATTCTATTGATGCGGGTTCGTCAGAAATCATATTATTGATTAAAAATGCTGGAAAAACCCTTATCCAAGTCATTGACAACGGCAAAGGTATGAGTGAAACTGATGCACGTCTAAGCTTTGAGCGTCATGCCACATCAAAGATAAAAGCTGCCGATGATTTATTTTGCTTGAATACCAAAGGATTTCGTGGTGAAGCATTGGCCAGTATTGCCGCTATTGCACATGTAGAACTCAAAACCAAACAAGAAAGTGAGGATTTGGGTACTTCCATCACAATCGAAGGTAGCTCGATAACAGCGCAGGACACTGTTGCGACTTCCAAAGGAACTTCTATTGCTGTAAAAAACTTATTTTTTAATATACCAGCGCGCCGTAATTTTCTCAAATCTGATGCAGTAGAGTTGCGTCATATTATTGATGAATTTCATCGCGTTGTGTTGGCGCATCCACGAATTAATTTTTCGATGTACCACAATGGTAATAATTTGTTTGATTTACGTTCAGAAAATTTTAGGCAACGTATTGTGCATACTTTTGGTAAAAAAACCAATGAAAAACTTGTCCCAGTAGATGAAGAAACAGAACTCCTAAATATCTCCGGATTTGTTGGTAAACCTGAATATGCAAAAAAATCGCGTGGAGAGCAATTTTTCTTTGTCAACCAACGCTTTATAAAAAGCCCATACCTGAATCATTCCATACAGGCCGCTTTTGAAGGACTTTTACCACCAAACAAGTTTCCTAGTTACTTTTTAAACCTTACTGTAGATCCGAAATCTATTGATATCAATATTCATCCTACTAAAACTGAAATAAAGTTTGATGACGAACCTACAATATATGCTTTGTTGCGGGCCGCAGTAAAACACAGTTTAGGACAATTCAGTGTAGCACCTATTCTCGATTTTCAAAGAGATGCTGCTTTAGATACTCCGTACCAACAACAAAATGATCAAGTTTCTTTGCCCAAAGTAGAAGTAAATCCAGATTTCAACCCATTTTCTAAACCCAAAAGTAGTTCATCTTCATCCAGTTCACCTGCTTGGGAAGGACTTTATACGGGGCTGCAGTCTGATACTTCAGCATCGTCAAATGATTTTAGCGAAGTACAGTTCGAATCTGATGAATTGCAGTCGTCTATTTTTGATAAAGACGAGGGTAAAAGGGTGCAGAATACGTTTCAATTGCAAAACAAATACATCATTAGTACCATCAAATCAGGTATGGTTGTTATAGATCAAAATAGAGCACATGAACGCATTTTGTACGAAGATTTTCTGACACAAATTACGATCAATGATACTGTTGGTCAGCAATTGATGTTTCCGCTTACATTAGAATTTTCTACCAAAGATTTGGAAGTCCTTCAAAGTCTTAAAGAACAACTCGAACATTCAGGTTTTGTGTTTGAAAATTTTGGCGATCAACAAACAACAATTTCTGCAATTCCTGCCGCATTGAAAGATAGTGATGTCAAAAAGGTTTTTCTTCAACTTATTGACGATGTACACAATGAAGTGCCTGATTTTAATTTTAGTTCTAGTGATTTACTGGCCAAAACTTTTGCTAAGAGTTTAGCCATTAAAAATGGTAAAAAATTGAATATTACGGAGCAAGAGTTTATAGTAAATGCTTTATTTGCCTGTAAAGAACCAGCACTTTCATTATCGAACAAGGCAATTTTTACCACAATAGAAATTACAGAATTAGAATCTAAATTTAATTAGTATGCTAAGAATTACGCCTACAGTAAAGCATCTTCTCATCTTAAATGTGATCATTTTTGGTGGCACCTATTTTATGGGTAACGAAAATTTATTTTTTCGTTTGTTGGCACTTTTTTATCCTTTGAGTGATTATTTTGCGCCTTGGCAAATTCTATCGCATATGTTTATGCATGGTAGTTTTCAGCATTTATTGTTCAATATGTTTGCGCTTTGGATGTTTGGAACAGCCGTGGAGCAAAGATTCGGGCAACGAAAGTTTGTTACATTTTACATTAGCTGTGGGTTAGGTGCAGTAGCGCTTACTTTTTTGGTGTATTTCATTCAACTCTATCCGGTACTAAGTTCTTTAGAAGGACGCGGTTTTACTTTTGAATGCATAAAAGAAATCGCGGGTTTAAATATTTTGGACAACAACATTTTTAAAGGAGAACTGTTAGCTCAAAAGATGCAACCTATTTTAGAAAGTTATGGTCAAAACATACGTCAAATTGATGAAAACTCATTTCGTATGTTTTTTGAATTGAATGTAAAAAGCAATGGTTCAATGGTTGGAGCTTCAGGTGCAATCATGGGTGTTTTGGTGGCCTTTGGTATGCTGAATCCAAATGCAGAATTGATGCTTATTTTTCTTCCAATTCCGATTAAAGCCAAATATTTTATCCCTGGAATTATTGCAATAGATTTATTTTCTGCAGTTTCAGGTGTTTCTATATTTAGTCCGAGCAACACAGCATACATCGCACATATTGGTGGTGCCCTAACAGGTTTTCTGATAATGTATTTTTGGAAAAAAAATCAATTTGATAAATACCGCTGGAATTAGATGAGTACCCTTGCACAAGATATCAGAGCAAAATTAAAGCGTTTGCATGTATTAGAAAAAATAATTGTTCTAAACACTCTTATTTTTGTGTCTGGTCTTTTCTTCAATCTATTAGAATTCAATCTATTGGATTGGTTTTCTTTGCCTTATCTTTTATCAGAGTTTTTGGGACGTCCATGGAGCATCATAAGCTATGGTTTTTTACATTACTCTATTGGACATTTGTTTTTCAATATGCTTGTTTTATACTTTTTGGCACAAACCTTTGCCAACTTGTTTAGACCTCGTCTTTCCTTAAAAATTTATGTATTAGGAGTTATTTTTGGTGGCTTGGCCTTTTTATCCATTGCACTTTTATTTCCAAATTTACTGGGGGTCAATGGTCCTTTGGTGGGTGCTTCTGCCGGGGTACGTGCTTGTATTTTGTTTTTATGCGTCTACTGGCCTAATAAATTAGTTGGTTTTTTCACTTTTAGATTTCCCTTAAAATACCTTGGTATTGCAATGATTTTTTTGGATTTACCTGGCTTATTTTCACACAATTCTGGGGGGACAGTCGCGCACATTGGTGGATATATTTCAGGATATTTTTATGCAAAACAGCTTCAAAAAGGTAAAGAATTTGGTTCTTTTTTGGATTCGATTTTAGATTATTTCAATTCCAAAAAAGTATTGAGGACAGCATATAAAAACAAATCTTCAAAAATCGCTGGAAAACAAAAAACCGAATTCAATACGTTTACCCAACAAAAGCAAATTGATTTGATTTTAGATAAAATCAGCAAAAGTGGTTATGATAGTCTAACTCAAGCGGAAAAAGATTTTTTATTTCGCGCCGGAAAAAATAATTAGTTTGAAGCGTTTAAACCTTTTAGATCAATTTATATTCCTTCTTAATTCCATAGTTGCTATACTTCTTTTGTTATCGTATGCACTCCCTTTTTTACCGCCAAAAACATTTTCATTTTTGGCTGTCTTAAGTTTGGCTGTTCCTTTTTTAATTCTTGTTAATCTTGTGTTTTGTATCTTTTGGATGATAAAAATTAAGCGACAGTTTTTGCTGTCTGCTCTTGTTTTGGCACTTGGTTACAGCCATTTATCGTCATTATATAATTTTTCTTCTCCCAATACACAAGTTTCCGACCATAGTATTTCACTGATGAGTTACAATGTACGTTTGTTGAACCTATACAATTGGATAGAGGATGATGAAATACCAGAAAAAATAAAAGATTTTATAAACCAAAGCTCACCAGACCTTTTAGCAGTTCAAGAGTACAACAGCAGCGCGGCAAAAACATTGAACTATCCTTTTGTATACAGTTCTGGGGCTAAAGCTAAATCTGAGTTAGTGATTTTTTCTAAATTTCCGTTTTTGGAAACAGGTATCATACCCTTTCCGAATTCTGCCAATAGCGCAATTTATGCCGATGTTTTAATAAAATCAGATACACTAAGAATCTACAATATTCATTTGCAGTCTTCTGGGATAAATCCAGACGTTCAGCAGCTGGACTCAAAAACTTCGGATCGACTGTTGAGACGCCTCAGTAAGACATTTGAGACGCAACAAGACCAAGCAGAGCTGGTGGTAAAACACCTGCGCGATTCGCCTTATAAAACCATTTTGAGTGGTGATTTCAATACCACAGCGCATTCTTATGTTTATCGTCTTTTAAAATCTGATTTTGTTGATGCATTTGAGGTTGCTGGAAAAGGTTTTGGGCGTACCTTTTCATTTGATTACTTTCCCTTACGCATTGACTTTATTTTGGTAGATGATGCTTTAAACGTTCGGAATTTCCAAAACCATGATGTTTTGTATTCCGATCATTTTCCAATTTCTACTTCAATCGAATTGAATTAGGAGGTTTTTCAGTTTGCTATTGTTCAATTCTTTGGTGATTCAAAAGATAGGGTAGTGCCTCTGGTCCTAAATTAAACAACAAATCTAAAATACTCAAATTGGGTAAATATCCGTGTTTGTTTTCAAAAACTTGTATGTAAGGTGCAGTTTCAATGACTGAACTTTTTTTGACATTAACTAGAGATCGATAATCATTTTTTGTACCCTCCTTTTCAAAGTATTGTGAAGTGCTGTAAGAAAATTCAAAATCCAAGCATTGATTGATCACAGCCATACACTCAAAATTATAGTCCATCAACCATTTGTTTGTTTTTGTAAAAGCGTTATTGAGTTCATCTTCATAAAATTCAAAAAAAGGAGAGGTTCTGTAGGCACTTTCAATAGATTTCCAGTGTATGGATTTCCAATTGGAGCTGTTATCTATTTGAATGTCTTTTGTGTGTTGCCGGTTCAGTTGAGTATAATGCACCGGAATATGAAGTCCTAATTTTCCATTGGCACCATAAATATAACACCGATTTCTTAATGTTTGTTTTTGGTAATTATCTTGAATTTCAAAAATGATATTTTTCGACTGTGCAAAAACAATATAGTGTGCAATGTTTGGAAAATAAGAAGGATAAATCAGACTCATTGTTGATTTTTAGGCCGCTTCTTTTTTGTGTTTCCTCCATTTTCTATACCCATAATTGAGTAACAATAGGACTACAAATGGGATCAAATATGATCGTCTTGGTCCATCGGCGTGTACTGTGGTAAACACGCGATCCCAACGGATTTTGTTTAGGCCTTTGCCATGGGTATTCCAACTCATCCATATAAATACAGGTTTGCCGACGACATGATTTTCAGGGACAAAGCCCCAACGACGCGCATCTGCTGAGCTATTGCGGTTGTCGCCCATCATCCAATAGTAGTTTTGTTTAAACGTGTATGAAGTAGCTACTTTGCCGTTGATATACATTAGATTACCTTTAGCATACACAGAATTGCCTTCATACTCAGCAATAAGACGTTTGTATATGGGTAAATTAGAAGTACTTATTTCGACAGTTGCCCCTTTCTTTGGGATATATATAGGGCCAAATTGATCATTATTCCAGTTGAAAGCAGGGTCTTGTGGGAAAAGACTCCGATCAGCTTGTCCTTTGGGCATTATTCTACGCTCAACACTAGCCACACTGGGGTGTTTTTTAAACAATTCTATAGACTCCTCTGTAGCTGCAGACAACTCAAAGTACGTATTATTAAATCTAATACCGTCTGTTATATCATAATATGTACTCAAACGATTGTAGATGTTTCTGCTAAACGTTTTACCAGGTTTGATAGTGCCTTGATAAGAAAATTGTAAGCGTGCCCGCCCAGGAAGTTTGTTTTTCTTCCCATTGATGTACACATAACCGTCAATAACTTCAAGTGTATCGCCAGCTATACCAACACAACGTTTAACTAGGTTTGTTTTTTTGTCAATGGGCTTGTAATAGTTTCGATTTGGTGTAAAATCGTTCATATCCAAGAGTGTATCTGCTGGCTGATTGAAGACCACTATTTCATTTCGTTTGATTTTTTCCCAACCAGGAATTCTTAGGTAGGGGAGTTGGAGTTTGTTTTTCCAAGAGGTATTCTTTTCTTCAAATTTATCACTAAATAAATATGATTTGTTTCCAGTTAATGGAATAGAATCGTGTACCATAGGCAAACTCACAGTAGTCATTGGCACTCGAGGACCATAATGCATTTTGCTCACAAGCAGAAAATCGCCTACCAAAAGAGATTTTTCAAGTGAAGATGAAGGAATTATAAATGGTTGTATAAAATAAATATGTACAGCACTTGCGACAACAATTGCATAAAGTATAGAATTTACGAATTGTCCTCCAGACGATTTTGGCTCTCTATCACGGTTTTTAACATGTTTTAAGTCGAGAAAATAATTCAAATAGTAATTGTAAAAGCCAAGCGAAACAACGGCCAATATGGTATCTTTGGTAGAATTTTTCCCAAAACTTCTTGCAGTTTCTACCCATATTACCGGGAACATAACGCAATTGATTACCGGTAAAATGATAAAAAATATCCAATACCAAGGTCTGTTTAAGATTTTAAAAAGGATAAGTGCATTGTATACAGGAATGAACGCTTCCCATGCTTTTCGTCCTGCTTTTTGGTACAATTTCCATGTTCCAAGTCCATGAATAACTTGAATGATTAAAATAAAATTAAACCACTGCATTAATGTCATAATCTTTAGCTTTTAGTATTTGTTTCGAAACTCGCTGTTTTGTTACACTTTATTGGATATTTAAAACATCTCTCATCGTAAAAATCCCCTTTTTGCCCACAATCCATTCTGCTGCAATAACTGCACCCAAACCAAACCCATTACGATTATGTGCTGTGTGTATGATTTCTACGGAGTCAATTTCTGAATTGTAATTGACTTTGTGAGTACCTGGAACATTTTCGATACGTTTTGCTTCAATTTCAATTTTTTCTTTTGCTGTTTCAGGGCTCAGTGTCCAACCCTTGTACGATGATTCTTCAATAATGCTTTCAGCAAGTGTAATGGCTGTACCAGATGGAGCATCTTGCTTTTGGGTATGATGTGTTTCTTCTATTTGAACATCATATTGATTGAAAGGGGTAATTAATTTTGCTAAAATTTTGTTCAGTTCAAAAAATAAATTAACTCCTAAACTGAAATTGGAGGCATAGATGAAAGCTCCATTTTTCTGTTTGCAAAGAGCTTTAATGTCTTCGAATTTATCAAGCCATCCAGTAGTTCCTGAAATCACAGGCACATTACTATTCAACGCCGTGCTTATGTTGTCAACAGCTGCTGAAGGAACACTAAAATCAATAGCAATATCTGCAATGCTTAGGTCATAACCTGTGTCGCCTTTATCAATTTTTAAAACAATATCATGCCCTCTTTTTAGGGCAATTTGTTCTATGACTTTACCCATTCTGCCGTAGCCCAATAATGCAATTTTCATAGTTTAAAATTTTAAATTAATAGAAAGTCCCATTTGTGCGTTATAATTTGGGTTATTAAAGTCTATAAAAGGTTTTAGGGCTAGATTTTCATCTAAATTGTACTGAATCAGGTGTGCATCGACATTGGCCTCAATGATGTTTAAGACATAAAGTCCTACAGTTACAAGCATAGACAGTTCTTTGTTTCGTTTCAATGTCCTTTGTGCTCTTATGAGCGCTTCATCAGATATAAAAGGAATGTCTTCAGGCCCATAAAACTCATCGTCTGTAAATCCAGCCAAACGTCGCTTGTAGGCGGTTCGGTAGCGCTTGTATAGATTATTGTTTTCAAAATAAAAGTAAAGCCCAGTACCAATTGCGCCATAAACAATAGGGATTTTCCAGTATTTTTTATTGTATGCCTGTCCAAGTCCAGGAAGGACTGCCGAAAAAAATGCTGCTTTTGCTGGGCGTAACGGATCCAGTTCAGCAGAGTTGTTTTTATTGTTTAAAGGAACAACCTCTTTATCGATTTTTTCATCATCTTGCGCTTGCATACCAAAAAATGTACACAAGAATAGCGCAGTGAGCCATAGTTTTTTAATCACTTTTCAAAAGTTTTAGGATGCGCTTGTAATCTTCTTTAGAATGAAAAGGAATGCTGATTGATCCATTGTCTTTTTCCCCCATTTTGATGGTTATTTTTTGACCAAAAAAATCAGAAATCTCATCAACACTGTCTTTTACAAAAGTTGGAATTTGAGGTGTATTTTTTTTAGACTTCTTCTTGGGGTCATTGTGGTTTTTTACCAACTCTTCAGTGGCTCTTACCGATAATTTTTTGGAGATAATTTGTTCATATATAGATAATTGATCTGCTGATTGAGCCACATTTATGATGGCACGTCCATGCCCCATACTTATAAAACCATCGCGCATTCCTGTTTGAATAATTGGATCTAATTTTAGTAAGCGAAGGTAATTGGCAATTGTCGACCGTTTTTTACCAACGCGTTGACTCATCTGATCTTGTGTGAGCTTTACTTCGTCCATCAAGCGTTGGTAGCTCATGGCTATTTCGATAGGATCTAGGTCTTGTCGTTGAATATTTTCGACCAATGCCATTTCTAGTGCTTCTTGGTCATTTGCCAAACGGATGAACGCTGGAATGGTGTCTCGTCCCAACATTTTGGATGCTCTAAAACGACGTTCGCCAGAAACAAGTTGGAATTTATTTTGTCCGATTTTTCGAACGGTAATGGGTTGAATTACCCCCAATTCTTTTATAGAACCAGCAAGTTCTTTTAGCTGTTCTTCATTAAACTTAGATCTAGGTTGAAAAGGGTTAACTTCAATAGAATTCAATTCAATTTCTATGATGGAACCCATAGCGCGTTTGGCTGTTTTTTCGTCTACACCAGCAAGATCGTTTTTAGATTCATTCAGCAGAGCAGATAACCCACGCCCTAGAGCTTGTTTTTTAATCGCCTTTGCCATTAGCTAATTTTTTACTTATAATTTCCTTAGCCAAACTTAAGTAATTTGAAGCACCTTTACTATTAACATCGTAATTAATTATGCTTTCTCCAAAACTAGGGGCTTCACTCAGCCGAACATTTCGCTGAATGATGGTTTTGAACACCATATCATGAAAATGATTTTGAACTTCTTCAACAACTTGATTCGATAAACGAAGTCGAGAATCGTACATAGTGAGTAGTAATCCTTCGATGTCCAAATTTGGGTTATGAATTCTTTGTACACTCTTGATGGTATTGAGTAGTTTCCCGAGTCCTTCAAGAGCAAAATACTCACATTGAATGGGAATAATGATAGCATCCGCTGCAGTGAGTGCATTGAGGGTAAGAAGACCTAGGGATGGTGCGCAGTCGATAAGAATAAAATCATAGTTGTCTTTGATGGGTTCAAGCGCTGTTTGAAGCATATACTCTCTTTTTTCGACATGAACCAATTCAATTTCTGAGGCGACCAAATCGATGTGAGCGGGAATGATGTCTACATTGGGAGCAGTAGTGTTTTGAATGGCTTCTTTTGCGGTGCAATTGTGTTCCAAAAGCTGATAGGTGCCTTTTTCTACCGATTCTACATCGATGCCAAGCCCCGAACTTGCATTGGCTTGTGGATCGGCATCAATTAGGAGCACTTTTTTTTCTAAAACACCCAAAGAAGCTGCTAAATTGACAGTCGTTGTGGTTTTACCAACACCGCCTTTTTGATTTGCAATAGCTATGATTTTCCCCATGGAGTTTAGACCTTTTTGTTCCCTCAAAAATACGATTAATTATGATGAATAAAAATCAATATTTATAAGGTTTTCAACAATTTTTCAGCTTAAATTTTATCCGCGTCTAAAGCGTCTCAGTTCAATATTTTGAACTTGATTATTTACAAATGAGAGGTATAGGAAATTCTTTCTAAATACCGTAGCTCTATCTGATACGCGATACATCCAAGTGTCTGAATGTATGTCGTTGTAGACCAACCCCAGACTTTTGATGACTTCTTCTTTTGTGAGTCCTTTCAATTTGTTGTAGTTTTTCTTTTTGATGTCAAAGGGTTCAAAATGTTTCAGGTGATTTTTGCGTTTTGGTGTTTCAAGTGTTACTGATTCATTGTTGTCATCCATTATTTGATGGATGTTTTTACCAAGAATTTGAGTTGTTTTTTTCATAGCATTTCGGTTTGTTAATAGTTCACGGGATAAATTTAGGTAGTCATCAGATCCTTCACTTTCAATTTTATAATCGAAAATATTGGTTCCAAAACTCGGCGCTTCACTCAAGCTTACATTCCTTTTAATAATGGTATTGAATACCAAATCTTTAAAATATTGCTTCAGCTCTCCAATGATATGTTGGTTGTGTTTTAAGCGTTTGTCATACATCGTAATCAAAAGCCCTTCGATGTCTAGTGTTTTATTAAAATTGGCCTTAATTTCTTTGATGGTTTTTAGAAGTTTATTCAATCCTTCCATTGCTAAATATTCACACTGGACAGGAATCAGAATACTATCTGCAGCAACAAATGAATTTATAGAAATATACCCTAAGGACGGTGAACAGTCAATGATTAAGTAATCGTAATTGGATTTGATTTCATCCAATGCATTTTTTAGTTTATAGACATTTTCACTTTTGTTGTTAATTTCCAAATCCGCTAGTTTTATGGAACTTGGAATTAAGTCAAGGTTAGGACTATGGGTTTGAATGATTTGTTCTGAAGTTTTACCATGCTCATCAAAAAGTTTTAAAAGAGATTTCGAACTTATAGTTTCAACACCTAATCCAGAACTTGCATTGGCCTGAGGATCGGCATCAACAAGCAGTACTTTTTGGTCCAATGTCCCTAAAGCTGAGGCCAAGTTTATTGCTGTGGTCGTTTTTCCTACGCCAACTTTTTGGTTTGCAATCGCTATGGTTTTTGTCTTAAGCATATTCGATTTGGGATCAAATGTTACTTTAACATCCTAATGGAAAGAAATTGGTAAGTAGGTGAGTGTAAATATAATTAATTAATCAATATATCCAACACAGTGATTGCAGCGTCACTTATTTTAGTACCAGGACCAAAAATAGCAACTGCACCTGCATCAAAAAGTATTTCATAATCCTGTTTCGGAATAACTCCACCCACAATGACCATTATGTCTTCTCGATTCAATTGCTTGAGACACTCTATTACTTTAGGAACCAATGTTTTATGTCCACCTGCTAGAGTAGAAATACCCAAAATATGTACATCGTTTTCTACGGCTTGTTTTGCTGCTTCTTCGGCTGTTTGAAACAAGGGGCCTATATCGACGTCAAAACCAAGATCGGCATATCCAGTAGCAACTACTTTTGCTCCACGATCGTGCCCATCTTGTCCCATTTTGGAAATCATTATGCGCGGTCTTCGCCCTTCGATTTCGGCAAATTGATTGGCCAATTGCTTTGCTTTTTCAAAAGAGGCGTCGTTATTTAATTCTTTTTTATACACACCGGATATAGTTTTTATTTTGGCTTTGTAACGGCCATACACAGCTTCTAGTGCTGAACTGATTTCGCCAAGAGTTGCTCGCGCTCTAGCGGCTTCAACAGCTAAAGCTAATAAATTTTCGTTTTCATTTTGTGCCGCAATGGTAATTTTCTTTAAATACATATCTACTTCATCTTGATTTCGATGAGTTTTGATGTGTTTCAATCGTTCGATCTGTTGTTTCCGTACTCCATCATTGTCTACCTCCAAAATTTGCAATGGATCTTCGTTGTCAAGCACATATTTATTGACCCCTACAATAATGTCTTGCCCCGAGTCGATATGGGCTTGTTTTTTTGCTGCTGCTTCTTCAATTTTCAGCTTTGGAAGTCCTGCTTCAATGGCTTTGGTCATTCCGCCTTGTTGTTCAATTTCTTGAATAATGATCCAAGCGTCATTTATGATTTGATGTGTAAGTGTTTCGACATAATAACTTCCTGCCCAAGGATCTACTGTTTTTGTAATTTGCGTTTCTTTTTGTAAATATAGTTGTGTATTTCTTGCAATTCGTGCAGAAAAATCTGTGGGCAGTGCAATGGCTTCGTCAAGTGCATTGGTATGCAAACTTTGTGTTCCGCCAAAGACCGCCGAAGTAGCTTCAATACATGTACGTGCGACATTATTGAAAGGGTCTTGTTCTGTTAAACTCCATCCACTTGTTTGGCAGTGGGTTCTTAGTGCCATTGATTTAGGATTTTTTGGATTAAATTGTTTTACAATTTTGGCCCACAAGACTCTTGCTGCACGCATTTTTGCAATTTCCATGAAATGATTCATTCCAATACCCCAGAAAAAAGAAAGTCGAGGCGCAAATGTATCAATATCCAATCCAATTTCGAGCCCTTTTCTTAGGTATTCCAATCCATTGGCAAGTGTATACGCAAGTTCGGTTTCGGGTGGAGCACCAGCTTCTTGCATATGGTAGCCAGAAATACTAATGCTGTTGAATTTTGGCATGTTTTTGCTGGTATATTCAAATATTTCTCCAATAATATGCATTGATGGCGCAGGAGGGTAGATGTAGGTGTTACGCACCATAAATTCTTTCAGAATATCATTTTGAATAGTACCACTAAGTTGGTTGAGATTTACGCCCTGCTCTTGTGCCGCTACAATATAAAAAGCCATGATGGGCAAAACTGCTCCATTCATGGTCATGGAAACACTCATTTTGTCCAATGGAATTTTATCGAAGAGAATTTTCATATCTTCTACTGAATCGATGGCCACCCCAGCTTTTCCAACATCACCAACAACTCGTTTGTGGTCACTGTCATATCCTCTATGGGTCGGTAAATCAAACGCAACAGATAATCCTTTTTGGCCTGCGGCCAAATTCTTTTTGTAAAATTCATTTGAGTCTTCAGCAGTAGAAAAACCAGCGTATTGACGAATCGTCCAAGGACGCCGTACATACATTGTAGTGTAGGGACCTCTTAGAAATGGTGGTTCACCCGCCCCAAAATTTAAATGCTCAACAGCGTTTAAATCTTCTTTGTTAAAAGATTTTGATGCAGTTTCCTTTCTGCTTTTGACACTGTTCATTGCCGCAATGAGTTTGATATGTTGCATGTCTTTTCTACTCATTTTCTAGACGTTCTTTTTCAATGGGTTCGGCAATTCTTCTCGCGATAATGGGTGCAATCAACGTTTTTCTTGGATTGTTTTTTACAAAGGGGTAAAGTTCCAAATTGGGTTTCATCTTATCCTCTGTATTTTGTTGCACATGAATCCCCACTAATTCTTGTGCTTGTGTATCATAAGTATGTTGTTCTTTTTGTGCCTGTTCTTTTATTTTTTTTTGAATAACTCCAGATTTGAGTTGTTTTAAAAAACCTCCTTGTTTTTCGATGTCTTTAAAGAGTTTTAGTGCTTTTTCAGCCAACTGTTTTGTAAGGTATTCTATGTAGTATGTGCCTTTTGTTGGGTTTGTAATTTCACCAAATTTAGACTCGTGTTTTAAAATGAGTAATTGATTTCTGGAAATACGTCTGCCAAATTTATTGTCTTTGTGATAAAGTGCATCATATGGTAAATTGATTATGGTGTTGCTACTGCCCAATGCTGCACTCATGATTTCTGTGGTGGTACGCAACATGTTTATATTGTACCCATAAACTGTTTTGTTCCTTTTGCTCGGCTCAGTAATGATATGACATTTTATATCCAAACCGTGTTCTTTTGTCAAACTCTCCCAAAGCCAACGTATTGCTTGTAGTTTTGCAATTTCAAAAAAATAATTCCCACCGACAGCAATTTTAAAAACCATTTGTTCAGGTATAAAAGGTTCAAAATCATGAAGATATTCGTTTGCATGTGCCAGTCCATAAGCCAATTGTTGTACCATCCCGGCTCCAGCATTTTGATAATGTGCCATATCCACAGCTAAAACAGATTTTACACCAGATGCAGATGCACAATAGTGTTGCGTATGCTTTTTGTCGGTAGCCATGTTTTCATACCAATTCCCACTTTTTGTCAAATGTCCAATGCAGTCCGATATGATATAAACATGAGTATCACCACTAAAATTTAAGGCATTGATTTGGTCTATAAATGATGAATCTAAAAATTGCAATTCCAGGTAAATACTGATTTTTGATACATCAATATCCTTTAAAAGTTCGCTAAGTGTAATAGATGATTTTGGAATTACAAAGTAGATGCTTTCAGCACCTTTAGAAATGCACTCAATGGCTTTTTTCTGAGCGAATTTTACGTTTTGAACATAAACATACTCTCCGATTTTCCATTGATCAGATTGAGGGTTTATGGGTGTTATATCTGTTTTTGAATCTGAGTGGTAAAACGGTCTGACATCTATGCCTTCCAACGATTTCCAGACAAGGTTCTCATTGAAATCTGCGCCCTCCAATTCAAATTGAATGCGTTGTTTCCATGCTTTTGAAGATTGCCCATCAAATTCGTCAAATTTCATTTTTTTGTTTTTAATGAATCGGTCTCGATGATATAAATGTCTTCATTTTCTTTTTTCATGTTATACTTTTCACGAGCATATTTTTCTATACCATCTGGAGTTTGCAGTATTTTTATTTCTTTTTCATCAGATTTAATTTCACTTTCATAAAACTCCTTTTTGGTGTTTAAGGCATCAATTTCATTGTTTAATTCCTTGTGAATCAACCAAGAATTAGCATCAAAAAATAGCATCCAAACAATAAAAATAATCGTTACTAATAAAAATATATTTTTTAATGGTGAAAGTACTTTTTTTAAGCTATTTAGAAGTTTTTTCATGACGAAAGAGACTTTATTTTGTCTATAAGTTGAGAGAGTTCTGGTGGACTATTTTGATGATTTTCTAAAATTACATCAGCATGTACTTTCATGGGTTCTATAAACTGTTGGTGCATTGGCTTTAAAGTTTTTAAGTAACGACTCAATACCTCTTCAGGAGTTCTTCCACGTTCTGTTATGTCTCTGCTTACTCGCCGTTCCATACGCATATCACTGTTTGCATCTACATACACCTTGAGGTCAAACATGCTGCGGAGTTTTGGATAGTTTAGTATCAAAATCCCTTCAATGATTAATATTTTTTTGGGGGATACCGCCACCGTTTCTTCAGTCCTATTGTGAGTTTTGAAAGAGTATACAGGTTGTGCTATGGTTTTGCCATTTTTTAGGTCACTTATATGTTGGCAAAGTAACTCAAAATCAATAGCATCTGGATGATCAAAATTCAGCGCACAACGTTCTTCAAAACTAAGGTGGCTATTGTCTTTATAGTATGAATCTTGAGAAATCACTTGAATTTCCGATGTAGGAAACTCCGACACTATTTGTGCAACAATGGTTGTTTTTCCACTTCCAGTGCCTCCGTAAACTCCAATGGTTATCATGTAAATTATGTTTTACTTTTCAACAAAGTTAATATTTATTTATTGTTTCACCACAATTAATAAGTTTGTGAATTCTGTTGATAACTTAACGTTCAATATAGGCATAAAACTTCTATTTTTGTACTCTAAATTTTTTTCCATGTCAGAAACTATCGAATCTGTAAAATGTCTTATTATTGGGTCGGGCCCAGCCGGATATACTGCTGCAATTTATGCAGCACGTGCCAATATGAATCCTGTTTTGTATCAAGGTACACAACCAGGAGGGCAGTTGACCACCACAAATGAAGTTGAAAATTTCCCTGGATACCCCGATGGTGTTACAGGACCAGAAATGATGCTTGAACTTAAAGCTCAAGCAGAACGCTTTGGTTCTGATGTGCGTGATGGCTGGATTACCAAGGTAGATTTTTCTGATTCTATCCATAAAGTATGGGTAAACGACACCAAAGAAATTCACTGTGAAACTGTTATTATTTCTACCGGTGCTTCTGCAAAATATTTAGGTCTTGATTCTGAACAAAAATATTTAAAGCTCGGCGGTGGTGTGTCTGCATGTGCTGTTTGTGATGGTTTCTTCTATAGAAATCAAGAAGTCGTAATCGTTGGTGCTGGTGATTCTGCTTGTGAAGAAGCCCACTACCTTTCAAAATTATGTTCTAAAGTTACTATGCTTGTTCGTAGAGATGTTTTTCGTGCGTCCAAAATTATGGCAAAAAGAGTTGAAAGTACCGATAATATCGAGATCATGTTCAATACAGAAACGGTTGAAGTACTTGGAGATGGGCAAGTGGTTACAGGCGTTAAAGTTCGAAACAACAAAACTCAAGTTGAAACGGAGGTTCCAGCTACTGGATTTTTTGTCGCTATTGGCCACAAGCCAAATACAGATATTTTCAAAGGATTTTTAAATCTTGACGAAACAGGATACATTATCAATGAGCCGGGTACTTCACGTACAAATATTGAAGGTGTTTTTGTGAGTGGTGATGCTGCAGACCATGTGTACAGACAAGCGATTACAGCTGCTGGTACAGGATGTATGGCCGCTTTAGATGCCGAGCGATATCTTGCTGCTAAAGAAGGTTAAACTATTGTCCTAGGAGTCTTAACGAAGTACAGCACCTATTTCTTTTTCAAACTTTTCCTGAAGCTTACTCATAAGCTTATCTATCTGTTTGTCTGTAAGTGTTTTGGATTCATCCTTGAGCGTAAAACTGACGGCATAACTCTTCTTTCCATCAGGTAAGTTTTTTCCTTTGTACACATCAAATAAGTTTACGTCGGTGAGGACTTTATTGTCTGTTTGTTTTGCCAGTTGATAAATCGTTTCAAAAGTTACATCTTCATCCAAAAGTAATGCAAAATCACGCCTCACTTCTGGAAATTTGGAAATGGGTTTGAATTTCACATTGCTCGACTTGATGCAACTAAAAATAAGATCCCAATTGAAATCAGCAAAAAGCACCTCTTGGTCTATGCCAAATGCTTTGCAAACGCTCTGTCTTACAATACCAAATTCAACTGCATTGGTTTTACCAATCGCTAATGCTTGCCCTTCTTCAAACACATCACTATTCAGAGGTTTTGCTTTGAGGTTTTTTATTCCAATTTTCTCAAAAACAGATGATACGATTCCTTTTAAATAATAAAAATCTACTGCTTTTGGAGGTGCACTCCATGCCTCAGAGGTTTTTGAGCCCGAAAGAAATACGCCTAAACGCTTTAATTCTTCCCGCTTTTCACCAAATTGGTGATAGGTCTTCCCAAATTCAAATAACTTCAGTTGTGTTTGTTGACGATTCAGATTGAATGCTACGGATTCTAATCCTGAGAACAGCATAGATCTACGCAATACAGACAAGTCCTTGCTTAAAGGATTTAGAATTTTGACATACTCATTCTCTGTCAATTGTGGGCTTAATGGAATATGCTTTTCAGCAGACAGGGAATTAGTCATGATTTCATAGAATCCTAAGCTTACTAAATGATTAGCGAGATTATTTTCTATAATGTGCTGCTCCTTTTTTGTTGAATTTGAAATTGAGGCGTTTAATTTATTGGAAATAGCGATGTTGTTATATCCGTATACGCGAAGTATTTCTTCGATAACATCAATTTCTCGTTGCACATCATTTCTGTATGCAGGAATAGTGAGTCCAAGACCTGTTTCTGTGACACTATTGACTTTAATTTCTAGGGAGGTCAATATTTGTTTTACAGTTTCACGTGGTATTTCTTGTCCAATAATATTGGCAATATTATCAAAGCTAAGTAATACTTGAACATCTTCAATTTTTGTTGGATATTCATCCCAAAGGTCGCTAGAGATTTCACCGCCTGCTATTTCAGTAATTAGTTTAGCGGCATGCTTTAAAGCATATTTTGTGATGTTTGGATCGATACCGCGTTCAAATCTAAAAGAAGCATCTGTACTGAGTCCGTGTCTTTTTGCAGTTTTTCGAATACTTACGGGATCAAAATAGGCCGATTCCAAAAAAATATTTGTAGTTGTTGTAGTAATTCCAGAATTCAACCCACCAAAAACACCTGCAATACACATTGGCTTTTTGGCATCACAAATCATAAGATCTTCTTCATTTAATGTGCGTTCAACGCCATCTAATGTTGTAAATTTCTCATTTTTTTGTGCAGTCCTCACGATGAGTTTTTTGTCAGCAATTTTATCAGCATCAAACGCATGAAGTGGTTGTCCTAATCCATGCAAAACATAATTTGTTACATCAACAATGTTGTTGATTGGTGCCAATCCAATGGCTTTCAATCTATTTTGTAGCCAAGTAGGGGAGTCTTTCACTTCTACTCCTGAAATTGTAACTCCACAATATCGAGGTGCTTTGGTTTTATCTTTTATGTCGATATCAATTTTGAGGGTACGGCTGTGGACATGAAACCCCGAAACGGATGGACTCATCAGTTCAGAATTTACACCGTTTTGAATCAATCCAGCGCGCAAGTCTCTTGCCGTTCCAAAATGACTCATCGCATCAGCTCTGTTTGGTGTCAATCCGATTTCAAAAACTGTATCGTTTTCAATTTCATAATATTTGGCCAATGGGGTTCCAATTTGATATTCGTCATCTAAAATAAGGATACCGTCGTGGCTTTTCCCAAGCCCTAATTCGTCTTCCGCACACAGCATACCGTGACTTTCTTCACCACGAATTTTTCCTTTTTTGATTTTCCATGCTTCTCCTTCAGGAGTATACAAAGTAGCGCCAATAGTCGCCACGGCTACTTTTTGATTTTTCGCAACATTTGGTGCACCGCATACAATTTTTAGAGACTCGTCGGCTCCGATATCTACTGTAGTCAACTTAAGTCGGTCTGCATTTGGGTGTTGTTCGCATTCCAATACTTGTCCAACAACAATGCCTTCTAGACCACCTTTTACAGTTTGAAATGACTCAGTTCCTTCAACTTCAAGACCTAAATCTGTGAGTAAATCTGATGTTTTTTCTGAATCCCAATCCGTATTGACATATTGTTTTAGCCAGTTGTAAGAAATTTTCATGCTGTAATTTTATTGCGTTGCAAAGATAAACCAAAGGAATAAGCTTTCAAATAAAAAGCCCAACCAATAGGTGGGCTTTTTGTTTTATTCGAGGTCGGAGTTATTCTCCAGAAAGTTGTTTCATTTCTTTTTCTATCATATCATAAAATTGATCGATTTTTGGCATAACAACCACACGTGTTCGTCTATTTTTTGCTCTATTTTCTGCAGTTTCATTATCTACAAGTGGGACGTAACTGCTTCTTCCAGCTGCAATGAGTTGCGATGGATTAACTCCTAATTTTTGAAGTTCACGAATGATGGACGTAGAGCGCTTGACACTCAAATCCCAGTTGTCTATAAGCACACCACTACTGAAACTTCTGCTATCGGTATGGCCTTCAATCATGGCTTCGAAATCGGGTTTATCAGATATAACTTTTGCTACTTTCCCAAGTACTGTTTTGGCTTTTTCGGTAACTACATAACTTCCGCTTTTGAAGAGTAGTTTATCTGATATTGAAATGAAAACTACGCCTTTTTCAACATTAATTTCAATATCTGGATCGTCCAAACCAACTGATTTTTTTAAGCTGGATACTATGGCTAGAGTAACACTATCTTTTTTACTTACAGCATCTTGCAAACGACTAATTTTTAAGTCTCTTTCTTTTAAACTTTCGAGAGTTTTTTCAAGATTTTCTGCACCTTTTGTGGTAAGAACAGTCATTTCTTTTGTACTGCTAAACAGCGCATCGTTTGTTTTTCTTAAGTCTTTCAATTGCTCTCTCAATGCAGCCAAACTTGCGTCTGCCGCTGCTTTATCAGAAAGACAAACATTAAGTTTTAGTGCTGTAGAGTTGAGCAAATCTTTTGTTTCTTTTAATTCTTCTTGAGCGGCCAATAATTCTTTGCTTGGCCCACAAGATGTTAAAATTAAGGTGGAAATGAGTCCGAAGGTAAATAGCTTTTTCATTTAAAAAGTAATAATTAGAAGTTTCATCAAATTTAAAAAAATACTTTCTAATAAAGAAACAATTAAATTGAATTAATGTTTTCTTAAACGAAGAAAAACTTTTTTTCTTTTTATGAAGTATGACCAGACGATTGATTTCTCTCCTACATAAGTAACTCGTTGCTGTTGAGTTCTGAATTTTATGAGTTTTGGTAGAGCACCATAAAATTCAATATGGGCTTTTATGATGGCTAATGTGTGTTTGCCTTTACCAGAAAATAAAAATGAAGCTCCTGCGACACCATCCAAAATCAAACGCATGAGTACAACGATAAACAATGGGTGATTTGAATTTTTTGTGAGTGCAAAAAGACTGTTTCTGAAGTTATAAAATGTTTTTTTTGAGTTTGTTTTGGATAAACTAGCCCCACCGACATGATAAACAGTCGAATTTCCAGTGTAAGTTACACCAAAACCTGCATTGTGCGCACGCCAGCAAAAATCTATTTCTTCCATGTGTGCAAAAAAGGATTCATCAAATCCATTAAGGGTATTAAAGGTTTTTTTACGCACAAAAAAACATGCACCAGAAGCCCAAAAAATTGGTCTACTATCATTGTATTGATTTGTGTCTTTTTCTAATGATTCAAAAATTCGGCCTCGGCAATAGGGATACCCCAATTGATCTATAAATCCACCACCAGCACCAGCATATTCAAATTGATTTGGACGCTTTTGGTCTAAAATTTTTGGTTGTACAATAGCAGTATTTGCGTCGTTTTCAAACAAACTAATAACAGGATCTAGCCAGTTTTCCGTCACCAAAACATCAGAATTCAAAAAACAAAAAACATCAGCGTCAATTTTTTTTATCGCTTTATTGTATGCTCCGGCGTAACCAAAATTTTTATCCAATTCTATGATTTTGACTTTTACATGATTATGCTTTACAAACGCTACAGAATCGTCTTTGGAAGCGTTGTCTACCAAATAAATCTCATGGTTTTGACTAAAGTCAATCACTGATGGCAAAAACTTTTCGAGTAGATGCTTTCCATTCCAATTCAGTATGATAATAGCAATATTCAAATCTTCGATTTTTGTGATGAATATTCAGGTAAAGATTTTAAAAACTGATATGATTTTGACGATTTATCCATGGTACAATAATAATGCTCCAAGCCGTTGGTAATCATCATATAAGTTGTGTCCAACGCCAGGTTATATTGTGCAATTTGATCGAAAACTTCTTGATTGATTGCCACTTGTGGTGCTTTACATTCTATCAAACAATGTACACTTCCATCGCTGTTGTAAAGGACAATGTCATAGCGTTTTTTTTGTCCATACACTTGTAGTTGCTTTTCAATATTAATCAATGAAATAGGGTATTTTTTTTCTTTAATAATGTATTGTAAACAATGTTGGCGTACCCATTCTTCGGGTTGGAGCACGACAAATTTTTTACGTACTTCATCAAAGATTTGCGTTTTATTTTCGCTATTTTTGATTCTGAATTTGTAAGATGGAAAATTTAACTTTTGCACACTACAAATTTGCTAA
This sequence comes from Flavobacteriaceae bacterium, assembly GCA_029238515.1. Taxonomy (GTDB): domain Bacteria; phylum Bacteroidota; class Bacteroidia; order Flavobacteriales; family Flavobacteriaceae; genus UBA3537. The sequence goes on from JAQWFW010000034.1 coordinate 58,766, forward strand.
ATTTTTTCTTAATGCATACGGTTCAATCTATTTTAAATGAAATAAAATCTGGAAAAATCCATCCGATATATTTTTTGATGGGAGAAGAGTCCTTTTTCATTGATCAAATTTCGACATTTATTGAAACTTCTGTTCTTGATGAATCACAACGCGGATTCGACCAAATGGTGCTTTATGGAAAGGAGACTTCGGTAGATGAGATAGTTTCTAGTGCCAAACGCTATCCCATGATTGCACCCCGTCAGGTTATCATTGTAAAAGAGGCACAAAACCTTAGTCGTACTATTGAACAATTGCTTCCTTATGCCAACAATCCACAACAAACAACTACATTGGTATTCTGTTATAAGTACAAATCAATAGATAAACGAAAATCACTATACAAGGCCCTGTCTAAATCTCATGTTGTTTTTGAGAGTAATAAAATATATGACAGTAAAATACCTTCTTTTATTAGTGGAGAGTTACAAAAGCAAAATCTTAAAATCACACCAAAAGCAAGTTATTTACTCGCTGATTTTTTAGGAAATGATTTGGCTAAAATTTCAAATGAATTGAAAAAACTTCAATTAGTGATGGGAGACCATGACACAATCACCCCAGAGCTTATTCAGAAGAATATTGGTATTTCGAAGGACTTTAATAATTTTGAACTCCAAAAAGCTATTGCTCAACTCAACCGAAAAAAAGCGTATCAAATTGTTCAGTATTTTTCAGAAAACACAAAGCAACACCCAATGGTCGTTACTGTAGCGACTCTGTATAGTTTTTTTACTAAACTAATGACTCTTCATACTGTAACGGACCGAAATCCAAAAACACTTTCAAGAGCGATTGGAGTGAGTCCATATTTTTTGGATGATTATATGGCTGCTGCAAAAAATTTCACAATGCGTCGTATTAGTGGTGTATTTCAAACCTTGCGAATTATAGACACAAAGAGCAAAGGTGTAGATGCCAATCTTAAGCCCAAGGATTTATACAATGAATTGATCTTTAGGATTTTAAATTAGTGCAGAAATTTTTCTGATGTTTAACAATTTCTTCTTGCAAAAAGTGCTGCACCCACAATCCCTGCATTGTTTTTAAGTTCAGCAGCTTTGAAAGGGGTTTCAATGTCTATATATGCCTTAAAATGTTCTATTTTTTTACTTACCCCACCACCAATAATAATTAAATCTGGATTGAAACTTTTTTCGATATGTTTTAAAAAAAAGTTTAAGCGTTTGCCCCATTTTTTGTAATCCCAATCATTGCGTTTTCGTGCGGCATCGGAAGCAAAATATTCCATAATATCGCCCTTTTTTCCATAAAGTCTTCCAAGTTCAAAGTTCGAAAGGAGTTCTCCATTAAAGAAGACGCCAGAGCCAATTCCTGTACCTAAAGTTATGGTCATTACCAATCCTTTTTCGTTCTGTCCTTCACCAAATTCCATGACGCCCATAGCGGCCGCATCGGCGTCATTTACCACATAAAAGGAGTTAGCTGCTTTTTGCTGAAACAATTCGTCTACTTGTGTACCTTTACAAGACTTATCCAAATTTCCAAAGTGCATTGCGCGTCCTTTTTTAATGATGGTTGGAAAAGACACCCCTACAACTCCTTTCCATTGATGTTCTTGACACATGGTGCTTATGACTTCTGAAATAGCTTCAGGCGTTGCAGGTTTTGGTGTTGGTATTCGAATACGCTCACTCACAAGTTCTCCTTTGTTTGTGTCTACTACAGCACCTTTGATTCCAGATCCGCCAATATCTATTCCTAGTATTTCCATAATTTATAATTTTAATTCTTCAATTTGAAGATTGTATTCATATTGTAAATCTTCGTGCAGTTTTGATGTTTTTTTTTCTGCCGAAACAATTTGTCGAATGTATATATTTGTCAGTGTTTTATTCTTGAAAATTGAAGGGCTAATGTTGTTCATTTTTAGGCAAACATAAAGCAGTAGTTCCACTTCTGTTTCAGGGCTATTGGAATATCGAGCAAATTTTTTGATACGACGCAAAATTTTACGCACACTTTTCTTGATGTAGAAATAGCTTTTGGTGTTGATTTCGTCGAAGAGATCGTCCAGTTGATTTTTAATGCTTTGTACATAATGATCTTCATCATCAGCTTCAAAAAGAAGATAGGTGAGGAGTTCTTTATTTTCAATTTTGAAACGCGCCAAACGCAAACAAAGTTGCTTAATGTGCTCTTTATCTAATTGTTCTAACGTCTTTTTAATTTCAACTACACTTGCTGCTTTCATATCAGTTGTAATAATACAATTTTTGGGAAATTATCACAAAAGATGTTGAATTTTATTTTAATTCATTTTTTTTAAATAAAATTTAGTTAAATCCGCAATACAAGAAATAATACAGTTGTGTATTTTTGTGGTCAAATATGGATTCACTCACACAAATTGTTTTAGGCGCGGCTTGCGGAGAAGCCGTTTTAGGAAAAAAAATAGGTAATAGAGCTCTTCTTTTTGGTGCTTTGGGTGGGACTTTACCCGATTTGGATGTCTTTGTTGGTAATTGGTTGTTCAGTAATGAAATTCAATCTATGGCTTTTCATAGAGGGTTTATGCATTCTATTCCTTTTGCTCTTTTGGCCAGTTTTGCCCTAGGTTATTTCCTGTTTTGGTGCTATAATCGTAAACATCGCTTCGGGACTACCACCAGAAAAGATTGGATAAAACTATTTTTTTGGTCGATTTTCACGCATCCAATTTTGGATAGTTTTACGGCTTATGGAACCCAGTTGTTCGCTCCTTTTTCAAATTACAGAGTTGCATTCAATAATATCTCTGTAGTTGATCCTTTGTATACAGTTCCTTTCTTGTTATGTCTTATTGTGTTGATGTTTTTCCAACGCTCATCAAAGCGGAGGCGATTTGTATTGAATTTTGGTCTTATTATCAGTTCGTCGTACATGATTTTCACGCTGTTCAATAAAGTTTATGTGAATTCAATATTCAAATCTTCTCTTGAAAATAATGCCATAGAATATACTCGATTTAGAAGTCAGCCTACCATATTGAACAACATACTTTGGTATGGCGTTGCTGAGTCAGATTCGGCCTATTACATAGCGCTTTATTCTATTTTTGATCAAAAAAATGCCCCTGAAAAATGGCAAAGAATACCAAAAAATCATCAGCTGCTCCCAACTGAAGACAAGGATATTCAAACCTTGATTTGGTTTAGTGATGGTTTTTATAGTGTTTCACAAGGGACAGAGAAAGGTACATTTATCTTTAAAGATATGAGATATCCTTTGATGGATGAAAATGATCCGAATTCATCTGTTTTTAGCTTTTCAATTCGTAAAGAAAATAAACGTTGGATTGCTGCTCCTTTTTATCCTGAAAATCCAAATGAAAAGGATTTGACTAATTTCTGGGACCGACTCAAAGGGATTTAAAGTATGCCAACAGATTTCATGCATTTTTGCATAGCTTGAAAAGTACGTTCAATGTCATTATCTAACCCAACCGAAAAGCGAATTAAACCAGGGCTTAAACCCATTTCCTTTTGTTCGTCTTCTGGAATTTCAGAAGATGTAGAAGATCCAGGCGCACTAAATAAGGTTTTATAAAACCCGAGACTAACTGCTAAATATCCTAAATTTTCATCTTGCATCATTTCCATCAAAGCATTTGCTTTTTCTAAGGTTTCTACATCAATGGTAAGCATGCCACCAAAGCCAAATTCGTTATTCATTTGACGCTTAAACTCTTTGTGTGATGGATGAGAGTTTAGCCCTGGATAAACTGTTTTTATTCCCAATGATTCAAATTTTTCGGCCAAATACATGGCATTGATACTGTGTTGTTTCATCCGAATGTGAAGTGTACGAAGATTTTTTAGAATTGATGCTGCACGTAAACTGTCCATTGTAGCACCAAAGAGCATGGCCGCTCCATCATTTACATTCCGTAAGTTATCTATCAGTTCTTGTGTACCACAGACCACACCACCTATTGCATCACTAGCGCCATTGATGAATTTTGTGAGACTGTGAATAACAATATCTGCTCCTAATTGTTTTGGTGATATCGACAATGGCGAAAAGGTATTGTCCACTACAAGCTGAAGGTTATGTTTTTTTGCAAGCTTTGAAAGTGCCTGAATATCAGCAACTTCAAGTAGAGGATTACTTACAGATTCACAATAAAGTACTTTTGTGCTTTTTGATATTGCAGCTTCAACAGCTTCCAAGTTTGTGATGTCTACAAAGCTGGTTTGTATGTTTAGTTTGGGTGCAAAATTTTTAAGAAATGCATAAGTACCGCCATAAATTGTTCGACTTGAAACGATATGATCTCCAGCACTACACAATTGCATGATAACGGATGTAATGGCACCCATCCCAGAGGCAGAAACATTGGAAGTTTCTGTTCCTTCCATAGCCGCTAAAGCTTCTCCAAGATAGAGGTTTGATGGAGAACTGTGTCTGGAGTATAGATAACATCCATCGGCATTGCCCTCAAAAGTGTCAAACATTGTTTTGGCCGATAAGAATGTATATGTGGATGAGTCTGATATTGAGGGATTTACACCTCCAAATTCTCCAAAGTACTGTAAGTCTTGAATTGAATCCGCTGGGTTCATATTTTAAAGATTAATTTTAATCAAATATCGATAATTAGTGATATAAAAACAATTGGTATTACTAATTATAGAAAATTAATCTTTTTAATAGATGTATTTTAGAATAAATTTTTATAAATTTGTTTTTATTAACCTATTCAAAGATAATTTTTCAATATGAAACTAGATGCATTGGACATCCAAATTTTACGTCTTCTTCAAAAAGATGCCAAACTAACCAACAAAGCACTCTCTGCCAAATTAGCACTTTCTGTAACAGCAATTTATGAACGCATAAAAAAACTTGAAAAAACAGGGTTTATAGAGGGATATGTAGCATTGATTTCCAAAGAAATGGTGGGTAAATCTTTTATTGCTTTTTGTCATGTAAAACTTATTCAGCACACTCAGGACAACGTAAAGCAATTTGAACGTGAAGTCATTACCATAGCGGAAGTTTTAGAATGCTATCATCTAAGTGGGGATTATGATTACTTGTTAAAGGTTCACGTAGAAGATATGGAATCTTACCGAAAATTTATGATTGAAAAGCTTACAAAATTAAATCATATTGGCAGTACACACAGCATGTTTATGATCAATCAAGTAAAGCATACAACAGCTTTAAATATTTAGATTTTTATTTATCTGTATTGAAAGGAAGTTTGTACTTTTGTTCATACTAAAATTTTAATCCTATGAAATCGTATGACGTTGCTGTAATTGGTTCTGGCCCTGGTGGATATGTAGCTGCCATTCGCTGCGCACAATTGGGTATGAAAGTTGCTATTATCGAAAAATACGCAACAATGGGCGGTACATGCCTTAATGTGGGTTGTATCCCAAGCAAAGCATTGTTGGATTCTTCTCATCATTTCGAAGATGCAGTAAAGCATTTCGATACCCACGGCATCGAACTTCCAGGTGAAGTAAAGGTTAATTTGGAAAAAATGATGGCGCGAAAGCAATCTGTAGTAGATCAAACTACTGTTGGGATTGAATTTTTGATGAAAAAAAATAATATCGAAGTCTACCAAGGAGTTGGTGCTTTTAAAGATGCTACACACATTAGCATCAGCGGGAGCGAAATGCACGAAATTGAAGCTAAGCATGCAATTATTGCTACTGGAAGCAAACCTTCTACACTTCCTTTTGCTACCGTAGATAAAGAACGTATCATTACATCAACGGAAGCTTTAAAACTAAAAGAAATCCCAAAACACCTTATCATAATCGGCGGTGGTATTATTGGTTTAGAACTCGGTCAGGTATACAAACGTTTAGGTGCAGATGTTACCGTTGTAGAATACATGGATCGTATCATACCAACAATGGACAAAGGACTTTCAAAAGAGTTGAATAAAGTCCTTAAAAAACAAAAATTTAAAATCAATACTTCACATAAAGTGACTTCAGTAGCGCGTGATGCTGATACAGTTACTGTTACTGCTGAAAATAAAAAAGGCGATACTGTCACATTTGAAGGTGATTATTGCTTGGTCTCAGTAGGAAGAAGTCCGTATACAGCAGGATTAAATTTAGACGCTGCTGGAGTTCAATTGAGTGAACGTGGACAAGTATTGGTGAATAACGATTTGCAAACATCTACTCCTAATATTTACGCCATTGGTGATGTGGTTAGAGGAGCTATGTTGGCTCATAAAGCTGAAGAAGAGGGTGTTTTTGTTGCCGAAACTATTGCTGGACAAAAACCACACATCAATTACAACTTAATTCCAGGAGTGGTGTACACATGGCCAGAAGTCGCTTCGGTTGGAAAAACAGAAGAACAGCTCACAGACGAAGGTGTTGCCTACAAAACAGGGCAATTCCCAATGCGTGCACTTGGTAGAAGCCGTGCAAGCATGGATTTAGATGGTTTTGTGAAAATAATTGCTGATGAAGCAACAGACGAAATTTTAGGGGTTCACATGATTGGCGCACGTTGTGCCGATCTCATCGCTGAAGCTGTAGTAGCCATGGAATTTCGTGCTTCCGCAGAGGATATTTCTAGAATGTCTCATGCTCATCCAACATTTACTGAGGCCATTAAAGAAGCTGCTCTTGCAGCCACTGAAAATCGTGCATTGCACATCTAACATAAAACTATTTACTAAATATAAGCGGTCAAATTTGACCGCTTTTTTTATTTAAATCCTGAAGTATTTTTTTGTTTTCAAAAAAAATGTATATTTAAGTGATTGATTTACAGTGAATTGTCTAATGTTTTGATATTTACGTTAAACAAATTTCATAAATAATAACACAATACTTTAGAAATGAGGTATTAAAGCAACCCCAGTCGCTTTGAACTTGAATAAACAACAACACCAACCATCAGATGAAGCGCTAGTACGCGCCATTGTTCAAAAAGAAGATACTCAGCTTTTTGAAATTTTATATGATCGCTATTATGGATTTGTTCATAAACGATGTTCGAGTTTTTTCAAGAATAAACAAGATGCAGAAGATGTCTCTCAAGAAATTTTTTTCAAAGTGTTTTTGAAACTTGAAACGTTTTCATTCAAATCAAAATTTTCTACTTGGCTTTACAGTTTCGCCCAAAATTACTGCATCAACTACACCAGATCAGTTAAGTATCGAAAGTGGGAGAACCGCCATATAGATCCCGAAAAATTGAGTGCATATTTTTTTAGCTATAATTATGATTCATGTGAAATAGATCCAATTCAGTTGAAGCGATTAAAGCACGCAGTCAATTTGCTTTCAAAACACGAACAACAGCTGATATTGATGAAATACTGTGGGCGCATTACAATTAAGGAACTTGGCGATATATTTGAATTAGGAGAGAGCGCTATGAAAATGAAATTAAAACGCGTCAAAGAGAAACTAATTGCAAATTATCGAGCGTCAGATTTAGAGAATTTAAAATTAGTGTAATCACTTACGTTTGCGTCGGTTGAAATTTTTATCTCCTCTAGTTTTAGGTTTTTTGTATTTTTTTGCAATTGTTTTTCTGTAAGATCCGCCGAGGTTAACTTTTTTATTTTTTTCTTTTTTTTCATGAAAAGCAGGGCCAGGAGCATCTTCATCTATTTTTTTGTGCGGATTGTAACGCTCCTCGATGATGTTACGTTCTTCGGGCATTAGCTCATTAGAAACCTCGACTTCCGTTGGCCATGGATTGGTCATAATTTCGAAATTCATGTAAGCTTCAATTTGCACCCGATATTCTTGCTCTTTTTGTGTAGACAATAAGATACTCTCTCCTTGTTTTTGCGCTCGTCCAGTTCTACCAATACGATGCATATAATTTTCAGGAAATTCAGGAGTGTTGAAACTAATTACATGCGATACTAGATCGATGTCTATCCCGCGCGCCATAACATCTGTAGACACTAGAATTCTTGAAGTGCCATTCCTGAATTCTTCGATCGCATTACGCCGGTAATTCTGAGATTTATTAGAGTGAAGTACGGCACATTCATTCCCGAAATTCAAGGTTAAAGATTCAAACAATCGATCGGCAATACGCTTTTGATCCACAAAAATAAGCACCTTACTCAACTCTTCTCTATTTTTCAATAAATGAATCAATAGGTTTAGTTTTGAATTGTAATTTTGCACATCATATCGAGACTGTTTGATGTTTGTCAGAGGAGTTCCAGAAAGTGCTGTTGATACTTTATTTGGGGTCTTAAAAAATGCTGAAATAAGTTGATCTACTTCAGATGTCATTGTAGCAGAAAACATGATGTTTTGACGTTGTTCAGGAAGAACATCAAAAATATTGATAAGCTGATGCCTAAATCCTAAATCTAGCATAACATCAACTTCATCTATGACAAGTTTTTGAATATCTTTTAAGCGTAAAACTCTGCTTATAGCCAAATCATATAGCCGACCTGGAGTTGCCACCACAATATCCGCACCTTCTTCGACTTGTTTTTTTTGAGTATTGATGTTGGTGCCTCCAAATATACCTATGGTTTTAAATGGGAGTTCAGAACACAATTTTTCGATACCATCTACGACCTGAAGCACCAATTCTCTGGTTGGTACAAGAATCAAAATTCGTGGGGAATGTTGTTTTGGTTGCGCCAAGTTTCTCAATAAAGGAAGCGTGTAAGCCAATGTTTTTCCAGTACCAGTTTGCGCTATTCCTACAAGATCTTTTCCAGAGCAAATTTTTGAAAAAGAGTGTTGTTGAATTGGAGTTGGTTGGATAAACTTTAAGCGCTCAAGAGCGCTATATAAAGCAGGAGAAAGTATAAAATCGCTAAATTTTTCCAAATCATAAATTTTTTCAAAGGTAATGTATTCTTAGAAAGTAGGTGTATATTTCAAATATCTGATTAAATTTACAACTAAATTTAAGTTGTATCACTTTTTGAGAACGCACCAGCATATTAAGCTTAAAAATATAGAACAATTCAAAAGAAAACTTTTGCAATGGGCCAATACTTTTCAAGAAGTAGTTTGGCTTGATTCTAATGATTATCATCAGACGTATAGCAATTTTGATGCTATTCTTGCAGTAGATGCTTTTTCGCGTTTACAAATAGGTGTTTATCAGGGTTTCGATGCCCTAGATCGCTATACAAAAGCCACTTCTGATTGGCTATTTGGGTATCTTTCTTATGATTTAAAAAATGATTTGGAAGACTTAGAATCTTCAAATTTTGATGGGTTAAACTTCCCGGATATAGTTTTTTTTCAACCCAAAAAAATATTTATGTTTCATGGCGACGAGGTAAGTATTCATTACCTCAATGAATTTTCTTCTGCTATAGAAAATGATCTTAAATCCATCAGAAATCAATCTGATGCAGTAAGAAAAAAGCAATCTAAACAACTTGAAATCAAATCAAGAACACCAAAACCATCCTATATTCAAAAGGTTAAAACATTACAAAATCATATCAATAGAGGGGATGTTTATGAAGCCAATTTTTGTCAGGAGTTTTATGCCAAGGGCACACTAGATCCATTAGCGACTTTTTACAAACTTCAAGCGCGTTCTGCACCACCTTTTGCAGCTTATTTCAAAAATGGAGATCATTATGCTCTTTCTGCTTCTCCAGAGCGGTATTTAAAGAAGAATGGAAATAAAGTACTTTCACAACCAATAAAAGGCACCTCAAGACGTTCAAACAATGCTCACGAAGACTTAGAACTGAGAATGAATCTTGAAGCCAACATCAAAGAACGAAGCGAGAATGTGATGATTGTAGATTTGGTGCGTAATGATTTGTCTAGAATCGCGCAGAAAGGATCTGTAAAAGTAGATGAGCTTTGTGAACCTTACACTTTTGCACAAGTTCATCATTTGATTTCCACGGTAGTTGCGGAAATTAAAGACGATTTTTCTTCAATAGATGTTATTAAATCGACCTTTCCTATGGGGAGTATGACTGGAGCGCCAAAAATATCAGCCATGAAACTTATCGATCGTCTGGAGGAATCAAAGCGAGGTTTATATTCTGGAGCGATAGGATATTTTACGCCTTCAATGGATTTTGATTTTAATGTCGTCATTAGAAGTATTTTATATAATGCTTCAAAATCTTACATATCTTTTTCAGTAGGAAGTGCCATTACGTCCAAAAGTATACCAGAAGCAGAATATGAAGAATGCCTTATAAAAGCCCAAGCACTTAAGGAATCTCTGGAGAATTAATTTGTATTTTTGCAGCATGTTAGCAGCTTTTAAAGAACATCTAGAGCATTATTTTCCAGACCTGTCCAATCAAAAGATTTTATTGGCAGTTTCAGGTGGATTGGATAGTATGGTGCTTGTTGATTTGTGCTTAAAATCTGCGCTAGATATTTCTATTGCACACTGCAACTTTAAGTTACGCGCTGAAGAAAGTGATGCAGAGGAACGTTTTGTACTTGCATTTGCCAAAAACCACAACTTAACTGTTTTTTCTAAACAGTTCGATACGAATGAATTTGTTGAAAATTCTAAACTATCCATTCAAATGGCAGCACGCCAACTGCGCTACGATTTTTTTAAACAATTACGAACCCAACATCATTTTGACACAATCTTGACCGCTCATCATGCGGACGATAATTTAGAAACGTTTTTTATTAATCTAAGTCGAGGTTCAGGTATCGATGGTCTTGTTGGAATTCCAGAGAAAAATGAACACATCATCAGACCATTGTTAACCTTTTCGAGAGCTCAAATTCTAACCTATGCCAAAGCCAATGCTGTTAAATGGTGTACGGACAGCAGTAATGCGGATGTAAAGTATCAGCGCAATCACTTACGTCATAAATTGATTCCTCAGTTGAGGGCCATTTACCCCTCAATTATGGGCGCCCTGAACACCACACAAAGACACCTTAGAGCCTCTCAAAACTTATTGAATAATCACATTAAACAAGTAGAGCAGCAAATAATTGAAACCTCAAATTCTGAGGAAGTATATTATTCAATTTTTGAATTGAAAAAACTTCATACACTTAAAGATTATATGCACCCTTTATTTCATCAGTATGGATTTACAGATTATGATGAACTTTTTAATTTAATTGATGCTCAATCTGGAAAGCAAATACATTCCGAAACGCATACGATTTTAAAAAATCGGACTTCATTGATTTTAACAAAAAAAAAATCAAATAAAAAAATTCATTTAATTATCGAAAATGAAGATGCATCTGTAGAGCTCAATCAATATGGGGTAGTACTTCAATTGCAAAGTGCTTCAAAATTGGAAGACTCAACTCCTCAGATATTGTTTTTAGATATGGATAAAATTGAATTTCCACTTGTTTTGCGCTCTTGGGATAAAGGCGATTTTTTTTACCCCTCTGGAATGTCGGGTAAAAAGAAATTGAGCAAATATTTCAAAGATGAAAAACTTTCTCTGATCCAAAAATCAAAAGTACTGTTGTTGTGTTCAAACAATGCAATTGTTTGGGTAGTTGGGATGCGTTCAGATGCACGTTTTCTGGCCACTTCAAAATCAAAAAGAATATTAAAAATTAATCTATCAGATGCCTCTAGTTAAGTCGTATTTCACACCCAGATTTTTATTTAAAAGCGCATTTATTTCCACGGTATTTTCGGGTTTATTTCGCCGTTTAAAAATTGCCCAACAACGAGAGCGCATAACCTTACGTGATGGAGATTTTATGGATTTAGATTGGAGTAGTGGAGCAGAACCCTCAAAACAGCTTGTGATTTTACTTCATGGGATGGAAGGTCATGGTCAACGCCCCTATGTCTCTGGTGTTGCAAAGCATTTTAATGCCAATAATATTGATGCCGTTTGTATAAATTTTAGGAGTTGTAGTGGGGAACAAAACAAAAAATTCTCTAGTTTTCATTCTGGGCAAACAGATGATTTACAAGATGTTGTTGATCATATACTCAAAAACTATTCATACACTTCTATTTTTCTAAAAGGCATAAGCTTGGGTGGAAATATTGTTTTAAAGTATTTAGGAGAGGGTAACGCTATACCGTCCAAAATTAAGGGCGCTATGGCAGTATCGGTTCCAATAGATTTGGCCTCATCTTCAAAAGCATTACATCAATTCAAAAATATATTATTTCATATTTATTTTATGATTGGTTTGAAGTACAAATTAATGCAAAAACAACGCCAATTTCCTGAGCGGATTTCTAGAAAAACATTGTATTCTGTTTGGACCCTTCGTGCTTTGGATGAGGTGTATACTGCTAAAGCAAATGGGTTTAAAGATACTGCGGATTATCATCAGAAATCGAGTAGTCTTCAATATTTATCTTCTATAAGAACTCCAGTATTGTTGTTGAATGCCAAAAATGATTCATTTCTTACGCCATCATGTTTTCCTTATGATATAGCACAAAAAAGTGCCTTTTTACATTTAGAGACTCCAAAATACGGAGGTCATGTTGGTTTTGTGACTAAAGACAATGCATATTACAACGAAAAAAGAGCTTTAGCATTCTTTCGAGAACTTCAGTAGTTGAGTATATATTTTATCAATAGGAAAACCCATCACGTTGTAATATGATCCTTCAATTTTTGTTACTCCAATTTGCCCTATCCAATCTTGTATGCCATAAGCACCAGCTTTGTCCATAGGATTGAAGTGATGGACGTAAAAATCAATCTCTTCCTGTGATAATGTCTTAAATGTTACTTTGGTAGTGGAATGAAAAACAATTTCGCGGTCTATTGTTTTTAGGCAAACAGAGGTAATAACTTCATGCGTATCATCGCTGAGATTGAGCAACATTTGAACGGCATTTTCTTTCGATCTTGGTTTGCCTAGAGCTGTGTTGTTATGCCATACAATGGTGTCGCTTGTGATTAGAATGTCTTGAGGGTCTAATTCATCTACAAATACATTGGATTTCAACTTTGCAAGGTAATCAGAAATAGCACTATGGGATAGGTTTTTTGGGTAGTGTTCATCGATGTGCTTTAGACGCACTTCAAAAGGTATTTCCAAAGATTTGAGCAGTTCTTGCCGTCTTGGCGATGCTGATGCTAGGATGAGGTTTTTGTCCTTTAAATAGTCCTTTAGCATAGCCAATATTTAGTCATTTTTAGCATCAAAATCATTCATCCACAACCCTTTAACTTTCATCACTTGCTCAATTATATCTCTTGCTGCACCACAACCACCATGGACATGAGAAATATAATCTGAAATGGCCTTAATTTCTGGTGCTGCATCTTGTGGACAACAGGGTAGTCCTACCAGTTTCATCACAGGGAAGTCCGGGATGTCATCACCCATATATGCAACCTCATCTGCGCTTAAATTGTACTTTTCCAACAATTGATTGTAATGGTGTACTTTATCGTGTGCGCCCAAAATAATATCCTTTATACCCAAACCTTCTAAACGTTGTCGAACACCTTCATTTTTCCCACCAGAAATTATGCAAATAGTTAACCCAGCTTCAACAGCAGCGCGCAGCGCATAACCATCTCGTGTATGCATTTTGCGAAGCAAATCGCCATTGGTTGTCACCAAAAGTGAGCTATCGGTAAGCACACCGTCTATATCAAAAATGAGCGTTGTAATGTTTTTTAACAGCGTTTTATAATTTTTTTTAGCCATGAGTTTTTTGAATTAATGTTGTTATTTGCTCGTAAAGTTTTTTGTAATTCGGATGATTTTCTAAAAGTTTTAGATGAGTACGTATGGTTTTTTGATCACGTCTTTTTGCTGGTCCCGTTTGTGCCATATAAGGAGATATATGGTTTATTTTCTTTGCCGTTTCGGAAATTAATGGTTTCAAAATTTCAAAATCTAAATTTTTTTCATCACTGAGCTCATGAGCAATACGGTATAGCTGATTGGTGAAATTATTTACAAAAACTGCAGATAAATGCAGGGCTTGTCGCTGTTCGGAATTGATGGCATACACAGGGCTACCCAAGTGTTCTGCCAATGTCTTAAGCAAATACCGATCGTCTTTGTTTGTAGATTCAACACATATAGGCACATCTTTGAAATCTAATGTAGCAGTTTTAGAAAATGTTTGCAATGGATAAAAAACGCCACGTCTATTTTTGTTGTTTAGATGACGCATTGGTACGCTTCCAGAAGTATGTACAACCAAACGATTTTTAAATGGGAGCTGATTGGATAGTTTTTCAACATGACCATCACTAACAGCTATGATATAAACATCAGCATCAACGAGATCATTCAAATTATGCACCTGATTAACATCTTGTATGCTCAATGAATGATCAATTATTGATCTGTTATACCATTGTACGAGCTTTAGTTGTTCGGAGGTACTAATGGCTTTACACAAATGTGTGCCAACATGTCCGGCTCCTAAAACAACTACAGAAATCATAGCGCTAATTTACGCAAGAATCAGGTCTTTTAAAAGTTTACAAACTGCTTTATGAAATAATTATTAAAATTAGTGTTAAAACCAGCATTTTAAAATTACTTTTTTGCAAAAAGTAAGTACCTTTGTCATCCACAAAATTTGTCATTTTTAATGCTCAAAAAAATAGCTAACATCCTTTTTTCTACCCGCCTCACAGCCGTTCTGTTTATTGTTTATGCTGTAGCTATGGCCGTTGGTACATTCTTGGATCAGGGGCAAAGTACGTCACCGACTCCATATTCAAGAACACTCATTTATAACGCATGGTGGTTTGAAGCCATTATGGTACTGTTTATGATTAATTTTGTGGGTAACATCTTTAGGTATCGTTTGTTGCGCAAAGAAAAATGGGCTACACTTACATTGCATTTATCTTTTATTTTAATTTTGTTTGGTGCATTCATCACACGCTATCACGGATTTGAAGGCATGATGTCAATTCGAGAGGGCGCTACAGAAAACACCTTTTTATCTCAAAAAACATATTTGACAACATACATTGATGGCGATTATAAAATAGATGGCCAACTTCAGCGCCTTGTGCACAATGATGAAGTTGATTTTTCGCCACGATTAGAAAATGAATATAATCTTGATACTAAATACGGGAATACGCCTGTAAGCATCACACTTACTGAATTTATATCTGGAGCCGAAGAAGATATAGTCCCAGACGATGATGGAGAGTACTACCTAAAATTAGTAGAAGCGGGTGGGGGTGCACCACACAATCATTTCTTGAAACTTGGGCAAGTAAGCAGTATTCACAATGTACTGTACGCGCTAAACAAACCTACTCCAGGCGCTATCAATTTGACCTATTCCGACGAGGGTATAACCATTCAATCCCCATTTGAGGGGGAATACATGACCATGGCAACGGGTATGCAAGGTAGACTTGCGAAAGATAGTATACAACCTTTGCAGCTACGTTCTCGTTACATTATTGGAAATCAAGCAGTTGTATTTCCAAAACCTGTTGTAAAAGGTGTGTTTGATGTGGTTAAAAAGTCTGAGCTTCTCAAAGGGGATGAAGATGGTATTGCGCTTCAAGTGTCTGCAAATGGAGAAGTTAAAACTGTGAAATTGCTCGGTGGTCAGGGGATGAGTAACCCCTTTAAACAAGTTACTGTTGGAGGTCTCGATTTTGCATTTAAATACGGTTCTCAAATCTTGGAACTTCCATTTGATATCAAACTCAATGATTTTATTGCAGAACGTTATCCAGGCACCGAAAAAAGCTATTCATCATTTGAAAGTAAGGTCACTGTTTTTGATAAAAAAGAAGGCGATTTTGATTTTCATATTTACATGAATAATATTCTAAATCACAGAGGATATAAGTTTTTTCAGTCCTCTTTTGACCCCGACGAAAAAGGAACTATTTTATCTGTAAATCACGACTATTGGGGTACATGGTTTACGTATCTTGGTTATTATCTGTTGTATTTTGGTTTAATGGCTATTTTGCTCAGTAAAGGCGCGAGAATGGAAGTTTTACGCAAGCAACTGGATAAAATAAAGCGTAAAAAAGCTATCCTTAGCGTTGTACTATTTACATTATTTTCTTTAAGCGGCTTTTCCCAAAAAACACATACTTCAAACCATCAAATGCTTCGTCCTAGCGAGCAACAGATCGATTCAATACTATCGGCTAACATCACTCCTGTTGAGGAGTCAGAACGATTTGGTCATTTGGTGATTCAAGATTCAGACGGAAGGATGAAACCCGTGAATACTTATGCTTCGGAATTACTGAGAAAGCTTTCCAAAAAGGATACTTATCAAAATTTTACAGCCGACCAAGTGTTTTTATCCATGCAAGAGAGCCCTCAGTTGTGGTACAATGTTCCAGTCATTTATTTGAAACCAAAAAAAGCCGATACGATTCGCAATTTGATTGGGATTCCAAAAACACAAAAGTATGCTGCTCTAATCGACTTTTTGGATAAAAACTTAAATTATAAGCTTGGGCCATACCTCGAAGATGCATACAGTGCTCAAGTGCCAACAGCAATACAAAAAGAGTTTAAAGAGGCCGATCAACGCGTGAGTCTATTATTCAATACACTAGAGGGTGATGCTTTACGTCTTTTTCCACTTCCAGATGATGAAAATAATAAATGGGTTTCCCCTAAAGAATTTGTCCAAAAGGAGATTGTATTGAAGGATTCATTATACGCAAACTTTATCCGAACAGGATTTTTGGCCTATTTGGCAACTTTGCAGAACGATAAGTTGCAAAAAACCGATTTTTCTCAAAGCCAAAAACTTTTAGCAGCACTAAAGAAAACCCAAAAGCGTTTTGGTGGAGATGCCATGCTTTCTGATGAAAAAATTGATGCTGAAATCGCATACAACTCATGCGATATTTTTAAGAAATTGTTCAGTTGGTATATGTATGCAAGTAGTTTGATGTTTATTTTACTTATTGTTCAAATCCTAAAAGACAAAAGCAAATGGCTTAAAGTCTCTGTAAATGCCTTTAAATTTTTACTCTATGTCTGTTTCGGGCTACATACGGCAGGACTCATCGCACGATGGTATATTTCTGGACATGCGCCATGGAGTGATGCTTATGAATCCATGATTTATGTGGCATGGGCTACGATGGCATTTGGTGTGATGCTCGGCCAAAAGAGCAACCTTACATTTGCCTCCACAGCATTTGTAACAGCCATGATTTTGATGATTGCGCATTGGAATTGGATGGATCCCTCAATAGGTAATTTACAACCCGTCCTGAATAGTTATTGGTTGATGATTCATGTGGCCATTATCGTAGGAAGTTACGGGCCATTTGCTTTGGGTATGATTTTAGGAATCATCAGTCTTTTATTGATGATTTTGACAACCACTAAGAACAAAGTAAAGATGGAACTAAACATCAAAGAGCTAACTGTTATAAACGAAATGGCTCTAACGGTGGGCTTAGTCATGCTTACAATTGGAAACTTCCTTGGTGGGATGTGGGCCAATGAGAGCTGGGGGCGTTATTGGGGATGGGATCCTAAAGAAACCTGGGCGCTTATTAGCATCATGATCTATGCTTTTGTAATTCATATGCGCTTAGTTCCTGGACTAAGAAACCGACTGGTGTTTAATATCGCTTCCATTCTTGCATTTGGAAGTATTCTGATGACGTATTTTGGTGTAAACTTTTACTTAGCTGGATTACACTCATATGCAAAGGATGATCAAGAAATCAGCATCACCTACATTGGTGCTAGTTTGCTTATAATTACTATTTTGAGTGTATTGGCTTATAGAAAGCACCGAAAGTTTTATATCAAATAAAACCTAATTCAATATATTTTTGATGCTGCCATAGTTAATTTCTTCGTAATTAGAAATCAACATATCGGCAAGTGTGTAGTCTTGATTTTTAGAATGTTCACTTTTGTATGCTATACAAAAAATTCCGGCACTTTTTGCGGCCTTTATACCGTTGGTAGAATCCTCAATAACGATACATTCGTTAGGAGAAACACCTGCAGACGATGCTGCATTGATGAAAATTTCCGGATGTGGTTTTGAAGCTTTTAAATCTGCACCACTCAATTTATCTTTAAAATATTGATTCAATCCAAAACGTTTCGTGATATTGTTGATGGTAAACATAGAAGCAGAAGAGGCGAGAACTAGTGCCAACCCATTAGCGTGGTAATCCAAAATTAAATCTTTAACACCCTCCAAAAGTTGTAAATCATCATCTTCAAAAAAGAGTTTGGTAAAATTATTCCGCTTGATTTGTACCAATTCTTGGGGATCTTGATGAAGCTTAAAATATGAGCAAAGCTGAACACAAATGCCATAAGTCGATTGTCCAGTAAATCCCTCATACATTTCTGAACTCACATCAATTCCAACTTCGGAAAACATCTGTTGATATGCCTTATGGTGTAGGGGTTCGGTGTCTACAATTACACCATCCATATCGAATAATACAGCTTTTAACATCTCATTTTTTTTGCGAAGATAAAACTTAGGTTATATTTTTTTTCAATTTATTGAACAATTAATCTTAATTTTTTCTATTTTTAACTTTTAAATTAATGCTTCAATGAAATTTGTAAAACTATTAGGAATCACAAACACCCTTTTGTTGCTGTTGTGTGTGCTAATTATTGTAGTCTCTGAATATTTATTCTTTTCAGGAGATCAATTACACGGAATTTTTGTAGGGATCTGGGCGCCTATGCTTGTTGGTCTAATGATATTTTTTAAACTCTTTCGCCTTGGCCGCTAACGACATCGTACTCTATTTTTCTGTATTTGTTTCGGTTTGCGTCGCAATCTGGGCATTTGTTCTTATCAAACAGTTCAACGATTTAGATAATAAATAGCGTTTAATAAACACTTTTAATGTCAAAACAAAAACTAGGTGAACGTACCATCTGTACCCATACTGGTGCGGTGGAAGACCCCATTTTTAGAGGGGCAGTATCTCCTATATATCTTTCAACATCTTATGATTTTATAGATCAAGATCCAAAACGCTATCCACGCTATTTCAATACCCCTAATCAAGAATTTTTAAGCAAAAAAGTTGCTGCGTTGGAAGACGCTGAAGCAGGAATACTTTTTTCGTCAGGAATGGCCGCAATATCAGCTGTTATGCTTACACTATTAAAATCAGGTGATCATGCTGTTATTCAAAACGATATCTATGGTGGAACGCGTAACTTTATTGAATCGCATTTTGAATCCTATGGCATAGCGTATACCTTCACAAAAGATTTATCTTCCAGTTCATTTGAGTCCTGTATAAAAGAAAACACCAAACTCATTTATGTTGAAACGCCATCAAATCCACTCCTCAAGCTAGTCGATTTATTTGCTATTGCAAAGCTCGCTAAAACGCACAATATCGTAACCGCTATAGACAATACCTTTGCAACTCCAATTATTCAAAAACCATTGACGCTTGGAATAGATATTGTGATTCACTCTGCTACAAAATATTTTGGTGGACATAGCGATATCTCTGCTGGTGCTGTGGCTTCATCGCAAGCAATCATTGATCAAATTTGGGGTTTAGCCAAAGATTTTGGTGGTAACCTTAGCGACTATTCCGTTTGGTTACTGGAACGTAGCATGAAAACATTGGCTATACGCGTCAAGGCACAACAAAAGAATGCAAAAAAAATTGCTCGTTTTTTAGAACAAAATAAAGCCATAAAAAGGGTTTATTACCCAGGTCTTGCTTCTCATGAAAATCATCAATTGGCAAAAATCCAAATGAAAGGGTTTGGGGCGATGCTGTCTTTTGAATTGTCTAATGAACACGATACAATTTCTTTCTTAAAATCATTACAATTGATTAAGCCCTCCATGAGTTTGGCAGGTGTAGAGAGTACAATGATTTTACCCGCCAAAACTTCTCATGCTTTACTTTCTGAAGCAGACCGTAAAGCGCAAGGTATATCCGATCAATTGATTCGTTTCTCTGTTGGGATTGAATCAAAAAAAGATTTGATTTTTGATATTGAACAAGCATTAGAAAACAGTAAAAATAACTAGAGGTTATGAAAGTAGATATTCTTGCATTTGGTGCGCATCCAGACGACGTAGAGTTGAGTTGTGGTGGTACACTTCATAAAGCAGTTCAAGAAGGTAAAGTAGTTGCTGTTATAGACCTTACACGGGGAGAGCTTGGAACACGTGGTAGTGCAAAAATAAGAGAAGAAGAAGCCAATAGTGCTTCAAAAATTTTAGGTATCCACTCAAGAGAGAATTTAGAGTTTTCTGATGGTTTTATATTCAATACTAAAGAAAATCAACTCGAAATCATCAAAAAAATACGTCAATACCAACCAGAAATAGTCTTTTGTAACGCCATTGAAGATCGCCATACCGATCATGCCAAATCGAGTGCTTTGGTGCGTGATGCTTGTTTTTTGAGTGGTCTAATGAAAATTGAAACTCAAGACACTGCTGGAATAGCTCAGAAAGCTTGGCGACCCAAAGCGGTTTACAGTTATATTCAGTGGAAAAACATCACCCCGGATTTTGTAGTAGATATCAGTTCTTCTATAGACGCGAAAATGGCTGCGGTTGCGGCTTATAAATCCCAGTTTTTTGATCCTAAAAACAAAGCGCCTGAAACGCCCATTTCGAGTAAAAACTTTATGGAAAGTGTTCGCTACAGGGCAGCAGACCTTGGACGTTTGGTGCATACCGCGTATGCGGAGGGCTTTACATCCGATCGACTTTTGGCTGTCGAATCCATATTTGATTTAAAATAAATTAAAAAAAAATCTTTGTATAAAATCATAAATGCGCTACATTTGCATGCGCATTTTTATGTGTCAAACGGTGGTTGTAGCTCAGTTGGTTAGAGCGCCTGATTGTGGTTCAGGAGGTCGTCGGTTCGAGACCGATCTTCCACCCCAAAATAAAAAGCTTCTCTTTTTTTAGAGAAGCTTTTTTGGTTTTGCATCATCTTTAAATAGGATTTACTTAAAAACTTTGTCAACTACAACTCGTTCTTCTCTGTTGGCCAGCTTCCATGCGGTATAAAACACAAGACGTGTTCTGTTTTCTAATAAATCATATTCAATTTTGTCCGGTGTATCTGTAGCTTTATGATAATCGGCATGTGTGCCATTGAAATAAAAGATGATAGGAATATTGTTTTTAGCAAAATTATAATGATCAGAACGGTAATAAAAACGATTGGGATCGTTTTCATCATTATATGTATAGTCTAATTCTATATTGGTATATTGTTTGTTGACTTCCTCAGACAATTCGTGAAGTTCTGTACTCAATTTATCACTTCCAATGAGATAAATGTAATTGCGTCTCCCTTTTTTTCGTTTAGGATCTGTTCTTCCAATCATGTCAATATTAAGGTTTGCAACTGTATTTTCTAGAGCAACCACAGGATCGAAATCCGTATAATATTGCGACCCCAAAAGCCCTTTTTCTTCGGCGGTTACATGCAAAAACACAATAGAACGTTTTGGTCCTTCACCATTCTCAACAGCAGCTTGAAAAGATTTTGCAATTTCTAAAATAGCAATGGTTCCTGATCCATCGTCATCGGCGCCATTAAACACTTCACCATCGTGCATGCCCACGTGATCGAGGTGAGCAGAAAGAATAATGTATTCCTCAGGTTTTTCACTACCTGGTATTATAGCCACAACGTTTTCCGATGAAATTTTTTCAGAAGTGTTGTTGTAGGAAATAGAAATTGCTTTGTTGTAGGTTCCATTTGTGTCTTTAATCAGTTGCGCTCCCATTTCGTCACCTGCCAAGAAGCCATAAAAGGCATTTTCTACATCGAGTGCCAAATTGCTTTCGCCGCCTCGTTTTTCAACGGCTTTATAATAGGACGAATAGCGCTCAAACATTGGTTGATCAATTAAAATAAAAGCTTTTGCACCCAACTCTTTTGCAAGGTTACGTTTGGAACTTAACGATTGTCGGCCATTAGACCACTTTGAAATGTCTTTTGTTCCAGAAACTAAATAATTTCCATTTTCGTCTTTTGGTTCACCAAATACTGCAACTACTACTTTGTCTTTAACCTCTAAATTTTTGTAATCATTATATGTATTACTTTTAATACCATAGCCCACAAAAACAAATTCATCAGTATGTATTGTCGTAGAATCACTTGTTGCGACAGATATAAAATCATCGTAATAATTGTATTTGTTGTCCCCTATAGTAATACTTACATTAGGGGTTTTCATCAACTTGAGGGGGACTTTTTGAAAATAGTCTCCATTGGCTTGTGCTGGGGCGATCCCTAGAGATAGGTATGTATTTTTTAAATATTCAACTGCCTTTTTCTCGCCTTCTGTTCCCGCTTCTCTACCTTCAAATTCGTCGGAGGCATAGATGTATAATTTTTCTTTTAGTTCGCTTGCGTTAATTATTTCGGCATATTTTAGGGGGTTTTGCGCAAGAATTGTTGTTGTAAAGCATAAGAAATACAATATAGAGTTAAGTTTCATAAGTAAGATGTTTTGTTGTGAATGTATCAAATTAGTACAAATTTCGATTATTTATTCCAATTTTTGGTAAAATTTAGTGAAAAAACATCAAAAGGATTAATTTATTTACAACTACTTAAAAAGTCTATAAACTGCACGATTTTATCGTTGAAATTAAAAAAAAAGTGATTTTTTTGTTCTTTGGTAAATTATTTTGTCTAATTTTGCCTTATTAATCATAAACAAAAAATAAATTAATTATGAAAAAATTAATTACTTTAATGTCTCTTGCAGTGGTAGGTTTATCATTCGGTCAAGAGGAAGAACAAGCTCCTAAGTTTAATGTATCAGGTTCTGTTGACGCTTATTTTCACACAAGTTTAAATGGACCAAATGATGTGCCAGCTGGCTATGTTGGAAATGCTTTTTCATCTGCTCCTAGTGCTATTATGGGGAACGACGATCGTGGTTTCTCAGGTGCTAATGCAAATGTTAAACTTTCTTACGAAGGTGAGAAAGTTGGTTTCGTAGCTGATTTGGCTTACGGTCCTAGAGCTGATGCACAATTTTATGACTTTGGAGTCGTAAATGAAGCTTACATGTATTGGAATGCTTCTGAGAATGTTACCCTTATGATGGGACGTTGGAACTCATGGATGGGGTACGAAAATTTTGCTGCTGCGGATAATTTCCACTACAGTTACTCACACCAGTACACTTTTGGCCCAAGAAACATGAACGGTTTAGCCGCTCAGTTTTCTCTAGGAAATGATGTCAATCTTGGAATAGGCGTTATGAATCCTGTAGAAACCACTGAAGGTAATACTTCTGGTGATTATTCAGTTGCTGCTGGTATTAGTAAAGGTGATTTCGGTGCTTCATTCTTAAGCAGCCAAGATGAAACTTTTATTGATGTGAAAGCTAAATTTAGTTTAACTGATAGTTTCTCAGTGGCCTTAAATGGTAACATTGCTTCATGGGATGATGACGCTATGTTAACTGGGACAAGAGGTGTTGCTTTGGCTGGTACTGAAGGGTATATGTCACTTTCAGCTTATTCACAATTTCAAGCTTCAGAAGCGTTTGCATGGGGTGTTCGTCTAGAGTATTTTAACATTAAGGAATCAGTAGGAGATGATACTAATGTAATTTCTCCAACTTTAACTGGAAATTACTCTGTTGGAAACTTGACAATCAGACCAGAACTTAGATTAGATTCAGCTAGTGAAGATATTTTCTGGAACAGTGATGCTGATGATTACCAAGGAGGATTATCAACGTTTACTTTAGCTGCTGTTTACAGCTTCTAAGCCAAACTAAATAATATATCTAAAAGCGATGCTTCGGCATCGCTTTTTTTTGTTTAATACACTTAATAAAAAGACTAAACATAAAAATCAAAAATAATATTGTAATATATTTCAACAGATATAAAAAGTTCATTTTCACTTGATTTTATGGTTTAAATTATTTTAAATTTGCTCCATTATAAACCTAAATCTATATTAAAATGAAAAAACTATTTCTACTTATGATTTCTTTAGTCGTATGTTCATTACATGCGCAAAATGTAACTTTTGGAGCAAAAGCAGGTCTGAATTTCGCCAGTCTAACCGGTGATGATGCTGAAGATATTGATGGCAGAACTTCTTTGCACCTTGGTGCAACCGCAGAATTTTCTTTATCAGAGACATTTTCCATTCAACCCGAATTATTGTATTCTGGTCAAGGATTTACTGCAAATGAATCCGATGTTGATATTACAGGAAAAATGGACTATATCAATTTACCCATCATGGCTAAGTTTTATGCAGCAGAGGGGTTAAGTCTTGAAATTGGACCACAAATTGGTTTTCTTTTAAGCGCAAAAGCCGAAGGAAAATCAGAAGGGAATTCTGTATCTATTGATTTTAAGGATGAATCAAAATCAGTTGATTTTGGTGCTAATTTTGGAATTGGATATAAGTTAGATTCTGGAATAAATTTTGGCTTCAGATATAATTTAGGACTAATTAGTGTTTCAGAAGAAGATTCAGAAGATTTAAAAAGTAATGTACTGCAATTATCAGTTGGTTACAACTTCTAATGTGTAGCATAAACTTTTAAAAAAGGAAGCAACAGCTTCCTTTTTTTGTTTTTATAACTTTTGTACTTTTACCCCATGAAAAATATCATCATCATCAATGGGCCCAATCTCAATCTTTTAGGAAAGCGTGAACCAGAAATTTATGGTGCACAATCGTTTGAAGATTTTTTTGAAACCTTAAAGGCGGATTTTCCGCAATTCAAAATCGATTATTTTCAATCCAATATTGAAGGGGAGCTTATCGATAAACTACACGACGTTGGGTTTTCTTATGATGGGATTATTCTTAATGCTGCAGCATACACACATACTTCTGTAGGTATTGGCGATGCTGTAAAGGGGATCTCATCTCCGGTAATTGAAGTGCATATTTCCAATACTTATAAAAGAGAGGAATTTCGCCATCATTCGTTTATTTCGCCCAACGCTAAAGGGGTTATTTTGGGCTTTGGTCTTAAAAGTTACACTTTAGCGCTCCAAAGCTTTCTTTAGCACAAAAAAAAGACGGTCATATAGACCGCCTATTTTTTTAGATGCTGTTTTTAGATATGAATAACTTCGTCATAAGCGTCTGCAACCGCTTCCATGACCGCTTCACTCATTGTAGGGTGTGGATGTACTGTTTTAAGTACTTCGTGTCCTGTAGTCTCTAATTTACGTCCTAATACCGCCTCGGCAATCATATCGGTTACTCCAGCGCCAACCATATGGCAACCGAGCCATTCGCCATATTTGGCATCAAAAATAACTTTCACAAAGCCCTCGGTGTTTCCACCAGCACTGGCTTTTCCAGAGGCAGAAAATGGGAATTTGCCTACTTTTATGTCGAGTCCTTGCTCTTTGGCTTGTGCTTCAGTCAGTCCAACACTTGCAATTTCTGGACTACAATACGTACAGCCCGGAATATTTCCATAATCTAATGCTTCAATATGATGCCCCGCAATTTTTTCAACACATAATATCCCCTCTGCGGAAGCGACGTGGGCGAGGGCAGGACCTGGAGTTACATCACCAATGGCATAATAACCAGGAATATTGGTTTGATAGAAATCATTGACCAAAATTTTGTCGCGATCTGTTACAATTCCGACATCTTCCAAACCAATGTTTTCTATATTTGTTTTGATGCCAACTGCAGAAAGAACAATGTCAGCAGAAAGTGTTTCTTCGCCTTTTTTAGTTTTTACAGTGGCTTTGACTCCTTTTCCAGAGGTATCTACTGCAGTAACTTCGGTAGAAGTCATAATCTTGATTCCACTTTTCTTGAACGAACGCTCCAGTTGTTTCGAAACTTCTTCATCTTCAACAGGAACGATGCGTGGCATGTATTCAACAACTGTAACTTCGGTGCCCATAGCGTTGTAGAAATACGCAAATTCTACTCCTATAGCACCAGAACCTACAATGATGAGCTTTTTCGGTTGTTTTTCTAATGTCATTGCTTGGCGATATCCGATCACTTTTTCGCCATCTTGAGGTAAGCTTGGTAGCTCGCGTGAGCGCGCACCAGTGGCAATAATGATGTGATCGGCAGTGTATTCTGTACCATCGACATCTACTTTTTTGCCTGGTTTTAGTTTTCCGTAACCAGAAATGACGTCAATCTTGTTCTTTTTCATCAAAAACTGAACGCCTTTGCTCATCCCCTCAGCCACATTACGGCTACGGTTTACAACGGCATCAAAATCTTTGTCATATTCTTTAACTTTCAGGCCATAATCAGCTGCATGTTTTAGGTATTCAAAAACTTGTGCTGATTTTAAAAGAGCTTTTGTAGGAATACAGCCCCAGTTGAGACAAACGCCCCCAAGACTTTCTTTTTCAATCACAGCAGTTTTTAGTCCTAATTGCGAAGCGCGAATTGCAGTTACATATCCGCCTGGACCACTTCCCAAAACAATCAAATCATATTTACTCATACCTTAGTATCTTTAGTCGTTGTTAGAAGTTGCAAATTTACAAAACCTAAATCTATAAATAAAGCAGAAATGTACTAAAGTAAAGGGAAGTTTTTAAATTATTTATGATTTTTTGAAGTCTAAACTCAAAGAGTTGACACAGTAACGCGTTCCTGTATCGGTAGGGCCATCATTGAACACATGACCCAAATGTCCATCACAAGAAGAACAGATAATTTCGGTGCGCATCATACCGTGACTTTTGTCTAGAATATATGTTATATTTCTTTTGATGGAAGCATCAAAACTTGGCCAACCACAACCGGCATCAAACTTGGTATGACTTTCGAACAAAGGATTTTGACACGCTGCGCAATGGTATATTCCGTTTTCAAAATGCATATTGTATGCACCAGTGAAGGGTCGTTCTGTACCTTTTTTTCGTAGTATGGTGTACTGAGCATCGGTAAGCTCTTTTTTCCAATCTTTTTCTGCTTTTATAACTTTTTTTAGACTCATTTTTTAGGTATAAATTTCAATGCTGCACCATTGATACAATGGCGTTTTCCAGTAGTTTTTCTTGGCCCATCATTGAATACGTGCCCCAAATGTCCACCACAAGTGGCACAGTGTTCTTCTGTACGCGCAACTCCAATGTTGTAATCTACACTAAAAGCAACATTACCTTCTATTTCACGGTCAAAACTTGGCCATCCAGATCCAGAATTAAATTTATGTTCGCTTTTAAACAGTGGTGTAGAGCAAGCAGCACAAACATAAGTTCCAGGGCTGTAGTTTTTGTCTAATGGACTTGAAAAAGCACGTTCTGTGCCTTGTTTTCGTAACACGTAGTATTGTAAATCGGTAAGTTCGGCCTTCCACTCGGCATCAGTTTTTTGAATTTTGAATGATTCTTCTTTTTGTGCTTCAGTTTTACACGCATTCAACAAAACAAAAACAATAACTAAGATTAAATTTTTATGATTCATGGGATATTTTATTGGATAAAATTAATTATTTTTAAGGTTAAGCGAATACTTTTCACAAAACTTTGTGACTTTTTGATGTTTTTGGTGTCTAACACTATGGAATGCTTTTTGTTTATGAATTGAAAACCTATGATTATGAAAACAAAGATTTTATTTTTTTTGATGCTTTTTTTGGCCATTTCTTGTGCTACAAACCCTTTTACCGGGAAGAAAACATGGGCTTTGGTACCAAATTCTCAGATTTTACCAATGGCTTTTGCGCAGTATGATCAATTTCTCACCGAAAACAAAGTGATTACAGGCACCGCCGAGTCTGATATGGTTAAGCGTGTTGGTCAGCGAATTTCGGCCGCCGCAAAGCGTTGGCTTGATGCTAATAATTATCAAGGATATCTAAAAGACTACAAATGGGAATACAATTTGGTAGATGATGAAACAGTGAATGCTTGGTGTATGCCAGGTGGTAAAATTGTGTTTTACACAGGTATTATGCCTATTGCTGCAAATGAAACTGGTGTGGCTGCTATTATGGGGCACGAGGTGGCACATGCATTGGCCAACCATGGCCAACAACGGATGAGTGCTGGGCTACTTCAGCAAGCGGGGGCAGTTGCAGGTAATGTCGCAATCAAAGATGAAAAACACAGAAACATATTCAATCAATCTTATGGGATTGGAACTACAGTTTTGGGGGTATTGCCGTTCAGTCGTGCGCATGAAACCGAAGCCGACAAAATAGGGGTGTACATTATGGCTATTGCAGGGTATAACCCCGATGAAGCATCTAAGCTTTGGGAACGTATGAAAGCCAATAACAATGGAAAACAAGGTCCCCCTGAGTTTTTAAGTACCCATCCATCCAATGATTCGCGAATTGCAAATTTGAAGGCATTAGCACCTGTTGCACGTGCCGAAGCTCAAAAATTTGGGGTGACAAGCTTTCGCTCATATTGAATTATATTAAAATAAATACTTAAATTAGAAGCTGCTTATAAATGAGCAGCTTTTTTTTATGAAAAAACTTGAAAGGGGAAGTAAAAAACTCATTAATGCATGGGCATTTTACGACTGGGCCAACTCCGTATATCCACTAGTCATCAGCACTGCTGTCTTTCCAATTTATTACAGCAGTATGGCAAATTCTTTTGCCAATGTTGAGGGTGATATATCGTTTTTAGGGGCACTTTGGGATCCTACTGTACTGTATGATTATACCTTGGCAATTTCATTTCTAATGGTAGCATTTTTTTCTCCTATCCTCTCAGGAATTGCAGATTATACAGGCAACAAACTAAAATTTTTAAAAGGGTTTTGTTTGTTGGGTTCTTTGTCTGTAATGTCACTCTATTTTTTTAATAGTGAATCTACGCTTTGGTTAGCTCTTTTATGTACTGTTTTTGCAAGTATAGGTTTTTGGGGAAGTATTGTTTTTTATAACGCCTATTTGCCAGAAGTAGCTTTTCCTGAACAACAAGACAAAGTAAGTGCAAAAGGATTCATCTATGGTTATGCGGGTTCGGTATTGTTGCTGATTTTTAGTTTGATTTTGGTCCAAAAACCAGATTGGTTTGGTATTACAGATCCAACTTTAGCACCTCGTATCACATTTGTTTTGGTAGGACTTTGGTGGTTTGGGTTTGCCCAAATTGCATACCGCCGTTTGCCCAATAATGTTTTTAATCACAAACCTGAAAAAGACTATATCTGGAAAGGATTTTTGGAACTTAGAATGGTTCTGAAATCATTGTCTCAGCACACACGATTAAAATACTTTTTAATTGCCTTTTTCTTTTTGAGTGTTGGGGTTCAAACCATCATACTTATGGCAGGGATTTTTGGAAGTGAAGAACTAGGTTTGCCTACTTTAAATCTAATTTTAACCATATTGATTGTTCAGATTGTGGCTATACCAGGGGCTTATTTATTTTCTAGATTATCTGAAAAAATCGGGAATCTTACGACATTAAAAATAACGCTTTTAATTTGGGGTGGAGTTTGTTTTATTGCCTTTATTTTGGATAAAAATCAACCAAATGTAGATTACTATTTTTATGTCATGGGGGTTGTTTTGGGCTTTGTTTTAGGCGCTACACAGTCCTTGACACGTTCTACCTATTCCAAACTTTTACCAGAAACGCACGATCATGCTACATATTTTAGTTTTTATGATGTCACCGAAAAAATAGCCATTGTTTTGGGAATGATCATCTTTGGACTTTTAATTTCGATTACAGGATCAATGCAATATTCTGTTTTGGCACTTGCTTTTTTCTTCATGGTCGCATTTGTTGTGCTTTACAAAATAAAAAGAACTACACACGTCTATTAATTACTTTACTTCAAATCTTAGCTTGGCACAAGAATTGTCTTTATGGCTGTGTTCAGTGGTGAGTTTTTCACATTTAAGAAGATAACCTAGATTGAACACAAAAGATAAACCCTAATATATTCTGTTTTGCATGACAGAATGACTTATAAATCATATGAATAACCCAAAATATAAATTACTTGACAGTTTGTCACTTCAAGATTTTGATGAAAATTCAGAATTGATTCCATTGATGACTACCGAAGACGAAGAAGTGATCAAGAATGAAATACTCCCAGATTCTATACCTGTCCTTTCATTAAGAAACACAGTGCTTTTTCCTGGAGTAGTAATCCCCATCACTGCTGGTCGCGACAAATCCATTAAATTGATTAATGATGCCAACAAAGGTTCCAAAGTCATTGGTGTTGTAGCACAAAAAGATGAAAGCGTAGAAGATCCAAAATTCGATGATATTCACAGTATAGGAACAGTAGCACGTATTTTGAAAGTTTTGAAAATGCCAGACGGTAACACCACGGTAATTATTCAAGGCAAAAGACGTTTTGAAATTACAGAATTGGTTTCAGAAGAGCCGTACATGACAGCCAAAATAAAGAGTGTTGATGAACTAATTCCTCAAAAAAATGATGGAGAGTTTAATGCTGCTATAGAGTCAATCAAAGATTTATCTTTAGAGATCATCAAGCAAAGCCCCAACATTCCAAGTGAAGCATCGTTTGCTATAAAAAATATTGAAAGCAATTCGTTTTTGATCAACTTTGTATCCTCCAATATGAATATTTCTGTAGTAGAAAAGCAGGAACTATTGGAGATTAATAATCTGCATCAACGTGCCCTAAAAACACTCAAGCACATGAATGTTGAATATCAACGTTTGGAGCTTAAGAATGATATTCAGTCCAAAGTTCAGCACGATATGAATCAGCAGCAGCGTGAGTATTTTCTTCAACAGCAAATCAAAACCATCCAAGAAGAATTGGGCGGTGTTAGCTACGAAGAAGAAATTGAGGACATGAAAAAGCGCGCCAAAACGAAACAATGGGACAAAAAAATAAAAGCGCATTTTGAAAAAGAAATTGGAAAACTTCAACGCATGAATCCACAAGTTGCCGAGTATTCTATTCAGCGCAATTATTTGGACTTATTTCTTGATTTGCCTTGGGATCATTTCAGTCAAGATAATTTTGATTTAAAACGTGCTCAACGCATTTTGGATCGTGATCATTTTGGACTCGATGAAGTTAAGCGTCGAATTATAGAATATTTGGCTGTTTTGAAACTTCGAAACGATATGAAATCTCCGATTTTATGTTTGTACGGCCCTCCAGGAGTTGGTAAAACTTCTTTGGGCAAATCCATTGCAGAAGCTTTAGGTAGAGAATATGTACGCATATCTCTTGGTGGCTTGCGCGATGAAGCAGAAATTCGAGGGCACCGCAAAACATACATCGGCGCTATGCCAGGGCGAATTTTACAAAGCTTAAAAAAAGCAGGAACATCAAATCCAGTATTTGTTTTGGATGAAATAGATAAATTGTCTAATTCTCACCAAGGTGACCCCTCATCTGCGATGCTCGAAGTGTTAGATCCTGAACAAAACGCTGAGTTTTATGACAACTTTTTGGAAATGGGCTACGACCTTTCAAAAGTCATGTTTGTGGCAACCTCAAACAGTTTAAATACAATCCAACCTGCACTTTTGGATCGTATGGAAATTATCAATGTTACAGGATATACCATTGAAGAAAAGGTACAAATTGGTAAAAAATATCTTTTGCCCAAACAACTTAAAGAACATGGTCTTTCTACAAAAGACCTAAAAATCGCACAACCTCAATTAGAAAAAATAATTGAAGGATACACAAGAGAATCAGGTGTTCGAGGTCTCGAAAAACAAATCGCAAAAGTGGTACGCTATGCAGCCAAAAATATTGCGATGGAGGAGGACTACAACAAAAAAGTGTCCAATGAAAATCTTATCGAAATTCTTGGTACACCAAAACTTGAGCGTGACCGCTACGAAAACAACAATGTGGCTGGTGTGGTTACAGGTTTGGCTTGGACACGAGTAGGCGGTGATATTTTGTTTATAGAATCTATACTTTCTAAAGGTAAAGGTACTCTTAATGTTACTGGAAATCTTGGAAAAGTGATGAAAGAATCGGCTACGATAGCCATGGAATACATCAAAGCCAATGCCGATGATTTTGGCATTAAAAGTCATGTCTTTAGCGACTATAATGTGCACATACACGTTCCAGAAGGCGCAACGCCTAAGGATGGTCCTAGTGCTGGGATTACGATGCTGACGTCTTTGGTATCTTTGTTTACACAGCGAAAAGTAAAAAAGAATATCGCCATGACGGGTGAAATCACGTTACGTGGAAAAGTACTTCCAGTAGGGGGGATTAAAGAAAAAATATTAGCTGCAAAACGAGCAAAAATCAAAGAAATCGTACTCTCAAAAGCCAACAAACGTGATATAGATGAAATAAAGGCAGAGTACCTCAAAGGGTTAACTTTTCATTATGTTTCCGAGATGCGTGAAGTTATTGAAGTCGCCATTACCAAAACAAAAGTAGCACATGCCAAAACGCTCTAGACCGCTCTAGGATTAGTCTGTTATTAATCTGCAATCCACTAAAATAAAGCGCTTAAAAACTCGTTTTAGCATAGAAATAGTTATTTTTGACCGCCAATGAGGATATTAATTACCCTTTTTTTTGTGATTAGTGCAGTAACATCAGTAGGTGCACAACTGGGGGGTAACGCGACCTATCAATTCCTCAACCTTATGTCGTCGCCAAGACAAGCAGCACTCGGGGGGAAAACCATCACTAATGTTGATTATGATGTTACGCAGGGCTTGTACAATCCTGCAGCCATCAATGTAGAAATGGACAATCAATTGGCACTAAATTATGCCAATCACCTTGGAGATATCCGCTATGGTACCGCTGCTTATGCCTATACTGTAGATCGAAGAACGCAAACTTTTCATGCGGGAGTAACATACATAAACTATGGCTCTTTTGATGGCTATGACGAAAATGGAAACAGTACAGGCACCTTTACTGGAAACGAAGCTGCACTTTCATTTGGTTATGCGTTTCAAATCGGTTTTTCAGATTTTTATGCCGGCGCCAATATTAAACTCATTTCGTCAAAATTGGAACAATACAGTTCATTTGGTGGTGCTTTAGATTTTGGATTAATTTACATCAATGAATATCTTGATTTTAATGCGGCTTTGGTAGTGCGAAATATCGGTACTCAATTTACAACCTATGCAGATCTTCGGGAACCATTACCTTTTGAGATTGATTTGGGATTGAGCCAAACCCTACAATTTGTACCGATTCGTTGGCATTTGACATTTGAAAACCTTCAGCAATGGCCTATTGTGACCGCCAATCCTGCACGTGCTTCAACAGATTTAAACGGTAACCAAACACAAGAAAAAGTTAGTTTTTCGAGTAATTTATCGCGCCATACATTAATAGGGCTTGAGTTGTTTCCAGACAAGGGATTTAATATCCGATTGGGGTACAGTTTTAGACGTGCAGAAGAGCTAAGAATTATAGATCAGCGTAACTTTTCGGGTTTATCTTTTGGAATTGGAATGAAGTTTAATAAATTACGTTTTAGTTACACTCATGCACGTTACTCATTAGCAGCAAACACCAGTTTTTTGGGCATGCAAATAGATTTACAATAGTGAAAAAAATTATTATTGCCATCGATGGCCATTCGTCAACAGGGAAAAGTACTCTTGCCAAACAACTTGCCGAAGCGCTGGATTACATTTATGTTGACTCTGGGGCTATGTATCGTGCAGTTACCTTGTATGCTCTTGAGCAAGGATTTATTAGCGACAAAAAATTTGATACCGATGCTTTGATTTCAAACATTGAAAACGTCAATATTGAATTCAAAAAGGAAGGAAACAATCCAACCGTTCTTTTCTTGAATAACAAAGAAGTGTCCTCAAAAATTAGAGGGATGGAAGTTTCAAATTTAGTCAGTAAAGTGGCGGCACTTCCTCTGGTTCGACAATGCCTTGTAA
Organism: Flavobacteriaceae bacterium; assembly: GCA_029238515.1. GTDB lineage: Bacteria > Bacteroidota > Bacteroidia > Flavobacteriales > Flavobacteriaceae > UBA3537. The sequence goes on from JAQWFW010000034.1 coordinate 92,501, forward strand.
AAGAGCAGCGTAAGATGGGGCAACACAAAGGCATTGTAATGGACGGTAGAGATATTGGTACTGTTGTTTTTCCAGATGCAGCGCTTAAAATCTTTATGACGGCTTCTGCTCAAACACGTACTCAACGCCGATTTGATGAGCTTACCGCAAAAGGGGAGCAGGTTGATTTCGATGAAGTCTATGAAAACATCACTTCACGCGACCATAAAGACTCCACCAGAGCTGATTCCCCACTCACACAAGCCAAAGATGCACGTGTACTAGACAACTCGCAACTCACTCAAAATGAGCAGTTTGATCTTGTTATGGAGTGGGTAAATACTATATTAGAACAATAAAAACCTTAGTTTTTATTAATATTATTCTAAAGCTTCGGAATCACCAATTCTTGGTTAGGATGAATCAAATCTGGATTTTTAAGAATATCCGAATTGGCTTGAAAAATCTGTTTATACTTCATAGGATCGCCATAGTAGTGTTTGGCAATTTTCCCTAAAGTTTCGCCACTTTTTACCGTATGACGATGGCACACACTTTCATCGGAAACTTTAATATCTGCTTTAATGTCGGACGGATTTTGTCCTCCAACAGCTTTAATTTCATCCCAAATAATATTTTTTTCGTACTGTGTTTTGGCCGTTCCTTTAATTTTTAGAACACCATTTTCTTCGGAAACATCGCCATTTTGGATGTTCAATTTGGTGCCTAAGTCCAACACCGATTGGTATTTTTGTTTGATCATAAGAGTAGATTTATAGGGTTAATAATTATTAAAACTAAGATATTTTTTTCTTTTTAAACAATTTTAATATTCTTTTTCGACACATTAAAAGCTAACATTCTCAAAATCAAAAAGATAAATATTTGTCCAAATTATAGATTAGTCGTATTATTGCACTCTTCTTAGCAAAAAAGGTTGGAGAGAAGAACAAAAAATCATTAACACTTCTGTGTGTATTTGCATTAAATTCAACCAAAACCACTCACAGAATACAAACTATAATCGGCTATGGCTGAAGAACAAACTACAAACACGGAGGAAACTACACAAGATACTCCAGTTGTTGAAACCACAACAAACGAAGCTCAATCTAATCCAGAGCAATTTTTAAAAGATTTTAACTGGCACAACTACGAAGAAGGAATTGATCCTGTTGCAGACGAAAAACTCGATGAATTCGAAAAACTCGTATCTGAAAACTTTGTAGAGACTTTAGATGATCAGGTTGTAGAAGGAACTGTTATTCACATGACAGAACGCGACGCAATTATAGACATCAATGCAAAGTCCGAAGGCGTTATTTCACTCAATGAGTTCAGATATAATCCAAATCTTGCTGTTGGTGACAAAGTGGAAGTTTTGATAGACGTTCGTGAAGATGCTACAGGACAACTTGTATTGTCGCACAGAAAAGCACGAGTCATCAAAGCATGGGATCGTGTAATTGCTGCAAACGAAACTGGCGAAATTGTCAATGGATTTGTAAAGTGTCGTACAAAAGGTGGTATGATTGTCGATGTATTCGGTATCGAAGCATTCCTTCCTGGATCTCAAATTGATGTTAAACCAATTAGAGACTACGATCAGTATGTGAACAAAACAATGGAATTCAAAGTGGTAAAAATCAACCACGAATTCAAAAATGTTGTGGTATCACATAAGGCACTTATTGAAGCTGATATTGAAATCCAAAAGAAAGAAATCATCAGTCAACTCGAAAAAGGTCAAGTTCTCGAAGGTATTGTCAAAAACATTACTTCTTACGGCGTATTTATGGATCTTGGAGGCGTAGATGGTCTTGTTCATATTACAGACCTATCATGGTCTAGAATCAATCACCCAAGCGAAATTGTTGAACTTGATGAGAAACTCAACGTAGTTATCCTTGATTTTGATGAAAACAAATCAAGAATACAATTGGGGCTTAAGCAATTGAGCAAACATCCATGGGATGCACTTGGTGAAGACGTTAAAGTCGGCGATGAAGTAGAAGGTAAAGTTGTAGTTATTGCAGATTATGGAGCATTTATAGAAGTCGCAGAAGGCGTAGAAGGTTTGATCCACGTATCAGAAATGTCATGGTCTACACACTTGCGCTCTGCACAAGATTTTGTGAGTGTTGGTGATGTTGTGAAAGCACAAATTTTGACTCTCGACAGAGAAGATCGTAAAATGTCTTTAGGTATCAAGCAACTCACGCAAGATCCTTGGACAGACATTACATCAAAATTCCCAGTAGGATTCAAACACACGGGAATTGTAAGAAACTTTACAAACTTTGGTGTATTTGTTGAAATGGAAGAAGGAATTGATGGTCTTATTTATATTTCAGATTTATCTTGGACTAAGAAAATCAAGCACCCAAGCGAATTTTGCGCTGTAGGTGATGAACTTGAAGTTGTTGTTCTCGAACTGGATGTAGAAGGAAGAAAATTAAGTCTAGGACACAAGCAGACTAAGGAAAACCCTTGGGATAAATATGAATCTGAATTTGGCTTAAACACAAAGCACACAGCTTCAATATTAGAAATTGTGGATAAAGGTGCAACGGTACAATTCAACGACGATATAGTCGCATTTATACCTTCCCGTCATCTCGAAAAAGAAGACGGTTCTAAGCTCAAAAAAGGCGAAGAAGCAGAATTTGTAATCATTGAGTTCAGTAAAGAATTCAAAAGAGTTGTTGCATCGCACACAGCGATTTTCAAAGCAGAAGAAGTGAAAAACGTTAAAGCTGCAGCCAAAAAAGCAGCCAAAGCTGCTTCTGAAGCCAAAACTACTCTTGGTGATGCGAATGAAGCACTTCAAGCGTTGAAAGACAAAATGGATGGCAAATAAGCCAATCTGAATATCTACAAAAAAGCCCTTCTATCTGAAGGGTTTTTTTCATTTATAAAAGAATTAACTTTTTTTTGTAACTAAAAAAAAATGTTATAGTTAATTTTATATATCAATAAACAAAAAATAAAAATATAATTATGGGTTATCAGGATATCCCCGAACAATTTAAAATCAATTCATTAATTCATCAAAAAACTTATCTCGTTGGCGGAGAATTGAAATCATGGAAGGGAGCTACATCCGATGTGTACTCGACTATATCCTCTACAGAAAGTTACGCACCAACACTTTTGGGTTCTATTCCCTTATTAGAAAAAGAACAAGCTCTAGAAGCGCTTGATGCTGCATCTGAGGCCTACAACAAAGGACAAGGGTTGTGGCCAACAATGAAAGTCGCCGACCGAATAGCATGTATGGAAAAATTTGCTAAGCAAATGAAAACCAAACGTGCTGAAGTTGTCAAATACTTGATGTGGGAAATTGGTAAAAACCTTCAAGATTCAGAAAAAGAATTCGATAGAACAGTCGATTACATCCTAGACACTATAGACGATTATAAGCAGCTCGATCGTAATGCGGCTAAATTTCATAAACATTCAGGTGTTTATGCTCATATAAGAAGGGGGCCTTTAGGTGTTGTGTTATGTTTAGGGCCATACAATTATCCATTAAACGAAACTTTTGCGCTTCTGATCCCCGCATTGATTATGGGAAATACTACCATTTTCAAACCTGCAAAATTAGGTGTGCTTTTGTTGACACCCTTGATGGAGGCCTTTCAAAACAGCTTCCCAAAGGGAGTGGTTAACATTCTTTTTGGTCGCGGTAGAACATTAGCTTCACCACTCATGGAAACGGGAAAAATTGATGTTTTAGCACTTATTGGACACAGTAATTCTGCCAATGCACTTCAAAATGCACACCCAAAGAAAAACAGATTAAGAATTGTCCTTGGTCTCGAAGCCAAAAACCCAGCAATTGTCCTTCCAGATGCCGATTTAGATTTGGCTGTCAAAGAATGTATTGCAGGTACTTTATCGTTCAATGGACAACGTTGTACTGCTTTGAAAATTTTATACATCCACGAAACTATTTTTGATGCATTTAAAGATAAATTCTGTGCTGAAGTAGATGCGCTCAAGTTTGGAAATCCGTGGGAAGATGGAGCTATGCTCACACCACTTCCAGAACCCAACAAACCCGACTATATTGAAGGATTGATACAAGATGCAAAAGCAAAAGGGGCAACAATCTTAAATGAAAAGGGAGGAATACGTACCGAAAATTACATATACCCATCGGTGCTCTATCCCGTAGACAAAACAATGGATGTGTATCATGAAGAGCAATTTGGGCCAGTGATTCCAATCATGACCTTCAAAGACATTCAACAACCTTTGGATGATATGGCAGAATCTAATTATGGTCAGCAGGTCAGTGTATTTGGAAAAGACACAAAAACTCTTGCACCACTCATAGATACGCTAGTGAATTTGGTTTGTCGTGTAAATTTAAACAGTTCTTGTCAGCGTGGGCCAGATGTTTTTCCTTTTACGGGAAGAAAAGACTCTGCATTTAGTACATTAAGTGTTCGTGATGCCTTGCGTTCATTTTCCATTCGTACGTTTGTAGCGGCTAAAGATAATCCGTACAATAGTGAAATTTTAAAAGAAATGCTTGACGAAAAACAGTCGAATTTTATAAGTACAGATTATCTGTTATAACACGTTTGTATTTTTAGAGTAAAGTTAAAATTTGAGTAGCGAACCCTGTGGGAGAATAGGTATGTCAAATTTTTCTATTACCTTTGCGCTCGAATATGTTGAAAATACTATGAGTCAAAAAGTTTTACTGAACGAAAAAGAAGTAAACATCATCCTCCACCGATTGGCTTGTCAACTCATTGAAAAACACAGCGATTTTTCGAACACCATTCTAGTGGGATTGCAACCTAGAGGAAAGTACCTAGTAGATCGACTCACACAATTATTAGCATCAGATTATAACATTTCTAATCCACAAGTGGGTTATCTTGATATTACCTTTTACAGAGACGATTTTAGAAGGTCCAACAAAGTACTTGAAGCCAGTGCAACAGAGATGGACTTTATTGTCGAGGGTAAAAATGTAGTTTTTATAGACGATGTATTATACACAGGACGAAGTATTCGCGCCGCACTGACCGCCATTCAATCTTATGGCCGCCCAAAAAGTATAGAGTTACTTATTTTAATAGACCGAAGATTCAGTAGACATTTGCCCATTCAACCCGATTATCGCGGTCGTCAGGTCGATGCTATTGATGACGAGAAAGTTATAGTCAATTGGAAAGAAACACAAGGTGAAGACGCCGTATATTTGATAAAACAATAGATTATGAGCACATTGAGTGTAGATCACTTATTAGGAATTAAACAGCTTACCAAAGATGATATTCATTTAATTTTTGAAACTGCCGATCATTTCAAACAAGTCATCAATCGTCCCATAAAAAAAGTTCCTTCACTCCGCGATATAACTATTGCTAACCTTTTTTTCGAAAATTCAACACGGACCAAGCTTTCCTTTGAAATTGCTCAAAAACGTCTTTCGGCTGATGTTATTAATTTTTCTGCTGGTCAATCTTCCTTAAAAAAAGGAGAAACCCTTATTGATACTGTCAATAATATTTTATCTATGAAAGTAGATATGGTAGTGATGCGCCATCCCAAACCCGGTGCTGCAGAATTTTTGATGCGTCATGTCGATGCGAAAATCATTAATGCTGGTGATGGTGCACATGAGCATCCTACACAAGCCCTATTGGATACTTATTCGATTCGTGAGCGATTGGGTACGGTTGTCAATAAAAAAGTGGTGATTGTTGGCGATATTTTACACAGTAGGGTAGCGCTTTCCAATATTTTTGCCCTCCAACTTCTTGGTGCTGAAGTCATGGTTTGTGGGCCAAAGTCTTTAATCCCAAAACATATAGAAGACCTTGGTGTTCATGTAGAAACCAACCTTAAAAAGGCACTTCAATGGTGCGATGTTGCCAATATGTTGCGCGTTCAAAATGAGCGAATGGAAGTCAGCTATTTTCCATCTACTCGAGAATATACACAGCAATATGGCGTCAATAGAGCACTTTTGGATGAGTTGGAACAGCCCATAGTTATCATGCATCCTGGCCCAATAAATAGAGGCGTAGAAATTACCAGTGATGTCGCCGATTCTGATCAAGCCATCATTTTACATCAAGTAGAAAATGGTGTTGCCATTCGAATGGCAGTAACCTATTTATTAGCTTCAAAAATTAAGTCTTAATGCACTTTGAACTAAAAGATCAAAACATTCTCGTTTATCAAAAGGAACAGCTCTTTTCTGAATTTTTTGCGGCATATGACCTTTATTACCCTGAATTTCAATCTTATAACATCATTTTTTTTCCTGCAAAAACTCAAGCGTTAACATCAGATTTTTCTGATGCTTTATTTCAACGTACAAAAATGCATCAAGCCCAAAAGAAATCATTTGTTCTTGTATCCTCACATCTAACTCATGATGACCTCTCTGAAGAAATAGTTCTAGTCCCCACCTTACAGGAAGCAATTGATCTCATAGAAATGGACGAAATGCAACGCGATTTAGGATTTTAAAACAAAGACTGTGAAACTAACGATATTGGGATGCTATAGTGCTACACCAAGAATTTCTGCCCATACAACCTCTCAGGTTTTGGAGTCCAGGGGTCATGTATTTCTCATCGATTGTGGTGAAGGTACCCAAATGGAGTTGAGAAAGCATAAAGTAAAATTTAACCAAATCAAGCATATATTCATCTCTCATCTTCATGGTGACCATTGTTTTGGTTTGATTGGCTTGATTTCTACATTTCGGTTACTTAACCGTGAAACGGATTTACATATTTATGGTCCAAAAGGCATAAAGGAACTGATTATGTTACAATTAAAATTGTCCAAGTCATGGGTTAATTTTAATTTGATTTTTCACGAACTCAAATCATCAGATTCTGAGCTTGTTTTTGAGGATGATAAGATCGAAGTGCATACTATTCCTCTCGACCATAGGGTATATACCAATGGGTTTTTATTTAAAGAAAAGCCATTTGATCGCAAATTACTTGTTGAAAAAGCAGAAGCCAGAAATATTGATGTTGCCTATTACAGAAAGCTCAAACAAGGCCATGATGTCATGAATAATGATGGAGTCTTGATTTCAAATACTGATGTAACAACACAAGGGGCTATATCAAAAAGCTACGCCTTTTGTAGCGATACAGCGTACAATGAAGCTATTGTACCGCTGGTCAAAAACGTAGATGTGCTGTATCACGAATCTACTTTTTTGGAAGCGCACGCCGATTTTTGTGCTAAAACAAAACATTCAACAGCCCAACAAGCCGCGACTATTGCCAAAAAAGCTGCTGTAGGAACACTGATTTTAGGGCATTATTCGTCACGATACACAGATTTAGAAGAGTTTAAATCTGAAGCATCAGCTGTTTTTGAAGCCGTCGTTCTGGCTAAAGATGGACTAACACTTTCGATTTAAAAATAAGGTCTGTAACTTACAAATAATTAATAAGTCGTCTACTCAACAAAAAGGTTATTCCAAATAAGACTAAAATGTAAAACCAACGCTTTTTGGTTCTAGGTTTTCTGATTTTTTTCACCACCAAATAAATAAAATAGGCATATAACAACAGGGTTACTATGTCAGAAACGATATCAATTGTACTCATGACTAGTTCAATACGTTACTAAAAAAGAATCTTAAACTTGTAAACGTACTTCTGAACAACTATACAAACGACAAAACGAACACGTCGAATAAGAATAAATTTCTGAGAAAAGTGCTTTTCTGGGGCAAGCAGAAGTTCAAATTTATAAAAAAATTAAAAATTTTCAAAAACTCCTAAACCAAATAATGCGAAATCATATTTTACGGGGTCTTTGGCGTTCAATTTTCGAAGGTTTTTGTCTAATTCTGCTAATGCTTTGGCATCATTTTGTCTTCTGGTTAAAAGCCCTAATTTTCTGGCAACGTTTCCAGAATGAACATCTAAAGGACAAGAGAGAAGGGCAGGAGAAAGAGTTTTCCAAAGCCCAAAATCAACTCCAGAGTCATTGGGCCGTACCATCCAACGCAAAAACATATTGATGCGTTTTGCGGCTGAATTTTTCAGTGGATCACTAATGTGTTTTTCAGTTCTTTTGGAATGTTCTATTTCAAAAAATAATGTTTTGAATTTGTGTATAGCATATTGTAAATTTCCATCCTTACTGTTTTGAAAAAAAACGGATTCCATACCATCGTGTTTTGAATAGATATGCCGCAGACTTTTGATGAATTGTTGTGCGTCAATGGCGTTGAATGTTCGGTGAACAAACCCCTCAAAAACAGATAAATCTTGTGGTTCATGTGTCATTACAAAATCATAGGGTGCATGATCCATCAGCGTGACAAATCGCTGTGCATTTTTGATGATGCTTTTACGATTGCCCCAGGCAATAGTAGCAGTTAAAAAAGCTGCAATTTCTATATCTTCTTTTTTAGAATATATATGTGGTATTTGTATGGGGTCACTCGCTATAAATTGTGTGGTATTGTACTGTTGGACTTTGGCATCTAAAAATTGCTTGAGTTCCTCAAAACTCAATCCATTATAGGATTTAAGACGACACTTGCCCATCAGTTATGGTGATTTTTCGGTCGGCCATATTGGCCAATTCATCATTGTGTGTCACAATGATAAATGTGTATCCAAAGGCATCTCTAAGTTCAAAAAATAACTGGTGCAATTGCGTTGCAGATGTGCTGTCTAAGTTTCCAGAGGGTTCATCGGCCAAAACTAAAAGCGGATCGTTAATCAATGCTCGAGCAACAGCAACACGCTGTTGTTCACCACCTGAGAGTTCACCTGGTTTATGGTTTAGTCGTGTACTTAGACCGAGAAAATCCAATAATTTTTTTGCTTTTTCGCTAGCTTCTTGCTCAGAAGTTCCTTTTATATAAGCTGGGATGCATACATTCTCCAAAGCAGTAAATTCTGGGAGGAGTTGATGAAATTGAAAAATAAACCCTAAATGTTCATTTCTAAATTTAGCCAATGCTTTTTGACTGAGTGATTCAACGCTTGTGTTGTTAATCACTAAAGAAGTATCTTCAGATTCAGATGCTTTGTCAAGTGTTCCAAAAATCTGTAGCAAAGTTGTTTTTCCCGCACCAGAAGCCCCAACAATAGAAACAATCTCTCCTTTGTTGACAACCATATTTACCCCTTTCAATACATGGAGTTCATTATAATACTTATGAATATTTTTGGCACTAATCATATTTGTAAATTTAATGGATATGATGCTGATGTGCAATCATATTCTGCTTTTTTCATGTTAACTTTTACTAACTTTGGGTTTTAATTTTCAATTGATGAAACAAGCAGTATTTTGTGGTGGGTGTTTTTGGTGCACCGAGGCAGTTTTCAAGCGTTTGAAAGGCGTCTTTAGTGTACGTTCGGGCTATACAGGCGGTTTTATAAAAAATCCGGCCTATCGTGAGGTCTGTCAAGGCCGCACAGGTCATGCAGAGGGTATTCTTATAGAATATGATCCCCAGCAAGTTTCGTATCAAGAATTGCTTGAAGTATTTTTTGCTACGCACAATCCTACAACGCTAAATCGACAAGGATATGATGTAGGAACACAATACCGTTCAGCCATTTTTTATACCGATAAAAATCAACACGATACTGCGCAACACTATATAGAGCTGTTGGACGTTTCAAGAGTATTTTCAGATCCCATTGTCACCACTTTAGAACCGTTAGATGTTTTTCATGAAGCAGAGGAGGAGCATGACGATTATTATGATCAAAACTCTGAGCAGTCTTATTGCCAGTTTGTGATTTTACCCAAAATAAATATTCTAGAACAACGTTTTAAAGAAAAACTAAAATCCAATGAACCTACATAAATTAAAAAAGTACCAGAAACTTATTTTTGGACTTATTTGTGATCTTTTGGGTTATGTGTCTTTTATTTTCCCACCTTTTGATTTTGTTTGGGCACCGCTTTCGGGTTATTTGATGACCAAACTTTACGAAGGAAAAAAGGGGAAAATTGCAGGTTTTATTGTTTTTGTAGAAGAAGCGCTTCCCTTTTTGGATGTAGTTCCTACATTTACTATGATGTGGGTGTATACCTATTGGAACAAGTCTTCCGAAGTCTAGCTCTTATTTGTCTAAAAATCGTCCCAGTCCAAAACGGCGCAACATTTTCTTTTCAAAATTCCAAAAGAATGTAAACTGTCCTAATACAAAGCCCCAAAATACAAGTAGAATTTGATAAAAAATTAAACTTACAACGACAAAAATAATCCAATATAATACCGCTCCTAGATTTTCCACGGAAACGCCAAGCATTTTAATGATTGGTCGCCCCACAAAAACGGAAGAGGACCCTGTTATGGCAAAAATTATAAAAATACGAATCAGTTCCCAACGCTGTTGAACCTTCCATTTGGCCTCTAATTTACGAATACTAAACACACAAAACTTTAGCGCCAAATGACCTAGTGCCAAGCCCATCAGCAATTGAAGGGCTGTAGAGGTTTGGACAAGTTTTGTTCCTAATCTGTATCCTAAATAGTAGGTACTGAGTGCGCCCAGAAATGGATAAATGAGTTGCCAATTTCGACTTATTTCCCAAGTGGATTTAAAACGTTCGATGCGGTTTTTCATGCCCGCAAATATAGTACATTACAGCGTTTTTTTACTTATTTTTTATTAAACAGTTTTCCGAGTAGACCGCCTATGTCGTTGTTGCTTTTTCCAAGTACTGCCCCAGCCACATCATCTACGATGGAACCATCATTATCGGCATCCAAAATGGATTCAAAAAAGTTTTGTTTGTTGTTGTGGAAATTTCCACCAATGAGTCCACCCAACATGTTGGTCAATCCGCTGGCATCTCTAACCGATGCTTGACGTTGCTGCTTTCCCAAAAGCCCCATGACTACTGGTGCAGCAATTTTTAATATTTTTGACACAGATGAAGCATCCACTCCTGATTGTTTGCTAAGCGCGTTTTGGATATTCTGTTGGCGATTTCCAAAAACATGTCCCAAGATTTTACCTCCATCTTCTTGCACTGCATTTGAGTTAGATCCAGAAAAAACAGCTCCTAAGTTATCCAAAATACTACCGTCGTGTTTGTTGGAGAGCGCACCCATAAGTCCTGCTGCTCCTTTTGGTGATGACGTATTGCGTTGCATCGCTTGCAAGAGCACCGGCATGGCCATGTTTAGTAAATTGCTTGTGTTTGATTTTGATTGTCCTGTTTGGCTGGACAAGCCCTCGACGAGTGATTTCCCTAAATCCCCACCAAGTAAGTTCATGATTCCTGACATAGTAGATTATTTAATTATTTTTTTGGTGATGGATTTACCATTTTTTTGATGCATTTTGATAAAATAAATCCCTCGGTTAAAGTTTCTAAAATCAATTGTTTTTGATTTTGATAAATCTTCCGATGAAATGGTTAAAATTGTTTGTGCCAGAGCATTAAGCACCACCACTTCACGAAGTTCTGTTCCGTTGGTTTCTATGGTAAGGAAATCGACAACAGGATTAGGTTTCAGTTCAATTCTAGTCTTTAAGCCATGCTTTTTTGTTGAAAGTATGCCTGGATGCTCAATGACGTAATACAATACATTGGTGTGGTTTACATCGTTCCATTGCCCAGCACTGCCATATGGCCAATTTGTAAGCGAAAGCGCTAAGCCATCTTGATTGTTATTAAAGTTGTCGGGCTCGATTTCGCTTGGCCAATTGCTCCAAAGTCCACCCACAGTGTTTCCGCTAGAATCTCCATCCCAAAACTGAGTACTTGTACCGTCGTTGTTGCCATCCCAAACCCAATTGCCTTCCGTGGAGATATCATTACCACCAATCCAAACATAAGCACCACCACCGCCGTCTGCTGCAATGGTATTATTTGTTGTGATATTGGCATTGTTGTCAAGGGCATCAAAAATAGCATTTTGCTCTGCCAAATCATTGATTTCGGTCAAAATTCCGCCTCTTTCTACGGCACATGAAGCCGCATCTACCCATGATTTATTTTCTTTAACGACTTCGTAGGTTTTACTGTTGTAGTTAAAAGCGTAAATGTTTGAAGTAGTGGCGCACTGGCCATAGCTAAGGTAACTGCTCATAGCAAGAACCAATGCTGTGGCATAGGTTATTAATGTCGTTTTGTTCATTGTATACATGTTTTAAAACCCAAAAAATAACTCCATTACAAACATTAACTAACGGTTCTGTTTGCTTAAAAAAATGTACAGTCTATCGGTAAGATCCGTAGGTCGTTCATGTATGTGAAGAACAAATTTGGGTATTGTTCATGTCAAAGATATAAAAAAATCCCAACAATTTTGTTGGGATTTTAAAGAATATTAAGAAGTTGAACTATAATTCAATGGTTGTTTAAGAATTATTTCAATATTGAAATAATCTGTGATGCCAACTCTGAACCAATGCGTTCTTGTGCTTGTGTGGTTGCCGCACCAATGTGTGGAGTTAGGGATACATTGGGTGTCATCAAGACTTGTACAGCAGGTGTTGGTTCGTTTTCAAATGTATCGACACCAGCAAAGCTAAGTTTACCTGATTTGAGCGCTTCTACCATAGCCACTTCATCGACTACTCCGCCACGCGCCGCATTGACAAGTCCAGCGCCATCTTTCATGAGCTCTAGTTCGGCTGTTCCTATTACAAACTCTTTCTGCGCAGGAACGTGAAGGGTGATAAAATCTGATTGTTTTAAAACATTTTCTTTGCTGTCCATGGGGATGTCAAAGTCCAAAGACTGTCCATCAAAAAAGGATACAGAAACGGTAGCTTTTTCCATAAATGGATCAAAAGCGATTACATTCATGCCAAGTCCAAGACCAATTTTGGCGGTAGCTTGACCTATACGTCCAAAACCGATTACACCTAAAGTTTTACCTCTTAGCTCTGTACCTTTTGCGTACGCTTTTTTGAGCGCTTTAAATTTTGAATCACCATCGAGTGGCATGTTACGGTTGGCATCATACAAATAACGAACCCCAGAGAACAGGTGAGCAAAGACGAGCTCTGCTACCGACGCTGAAGAGGCCGCTGGTGTATTGATGACATGTAAACCTTTTTCGCGTGCGTATTCCACATCTATATTGTCCATACCAACACCACCACGTCCAATAATTTTTAAGCTTGGACAAGCGTCAATCAAATCTTTGCGGACTGTTGTTGCACTGCGTACAAGCAAGGCCACAATATTCTCGGAGTTGATGTAATTTTCTAATTGTTCTTGTGCTACAGTTACAGTACTGACTTCAAATCCTGCAGCTTCTAATTCTTCAACGCCATTTTTGGAAATACCGTCGTTTGCTAATATTTTCATTTAATTTATGCTTTTCGTTCTAATTCACTCATAATTTCTACCAATACTTGAACGCTTTCTAGCGTTAATGCATTGTACATGGAGGCCCTGTAACCACCAACACTTCGGTGTCCATTCAAACCATTGATGCCTGCTTCTTGCCACATCGTGTCGAAAGTATCTTTTAAATCTTCATTATCCAAAGTAAAGGTTGCATTCATGGTCGATCGATCGGCTTTGGCTGTAAATCCATTAAATAAAGGATTGAGGTCTATTTCGGAATAAATGAGTTGTGCTTTCTTTTCGTTTTCTTTTTCAATAGCAGCAATGCCTCCTTTGTTTTTTAACCATTCTAAGTTAAGCATAGAAGTATACACAGGAAAAACAGGTGGTGTATTGAACATACTGCCCTTGCCAATGTGTACTTTGTAGTCCATCATTGAAGGAATTTTGCGTGATACTTTCCCTAAAATATCTTCGCGAACAACGACTAAAGTTGTTCCTGCAGGACCCATATTTTTTTGTGCTCCTGCGTAAATCAATCCAAATTTCGAAAAATCAAGTGTTCTGGAAAAAATATCACTACTCATATCACAGACCATAGGAATATCACAATCAGGAAATTCTTTTATTTGCGTTCCAAAAATGGTATTGTTGGATGTGCAATGAAAATAGTCGTGATCCGTTGGGATATCATATCCTTTTGGAATGTAGTTGTAATTGGCATCTTTTGAAGATGCAACTTCTAGAACATCATCAAAAATACGTGCTTCTTTGATGGCTTTATCACTCCAAGTTCCAGTATTGAGGTAAGCAGCTCGCTTTTCTAATAAGTTTAGTGCAACAGCCAGAAATTGAGTACTGGCACCACCTTGTAAAAACAATGCTTTGTAGCCCATGCCTTCCAATCCAAGAAGTTCCAATGCAAGTGCACGTGCACGTTCCATAACGTCTACAAATGCTTTACTACGGTGTGATATTTCAACAAGCGAAAGGCCATTATCGAAGTTTAGCACTGCTTCTGCAGACTTGTCGAGTACTTCTTGAGGTAATACGCATGGTCCAGCGCTAAAATTATGTCTTTTCATTTGGTAGGTGTTTGCTGTTAAAAAATTAAGCCGTAAAGGTCTGAATTAATTATTGATATTTGTACAAAAAAAGTGATAATATTATGTTATATTTTCAACAGGAAATCAACAGTATTTAAACCGTCTGCATAATCTGATAGTTTTGGGTGTTGTGTACTGCCAAAAGCAACTTCATTGGGCAAAATGCCATTTGCAACTACGCATTGAATTTGATCGCTATCCTTTTGGATTTTTGCTTTCAAATGATCCAAATTTTCATAATCCTCATAAAACAATGTGGCAATTGGCGATCCATAGCGTTCATCTTTTTTGAGCATGAGAAATCCATTTTCGATTAAATCAAATTCGCTCATCAAGTACACTGCTTTATTGTAATCGTAATTATTGGCATATTTTGCACTGTTCATGATGGGATGCCAATCATAAACCGCATTGAAAAAAGCATCAAAATTATAATCTTTTGGAACAAAAAGTTTAGAAACACTACGGCAGCCCAAACCATAGTATCTAAAAATATCCTCGGCCAATCCTTTCAACACTTCTTCGGATTCATGGCCCGTCAATACCGCTACAGAATTGCGGTTTTTACGGATGATTGAAGGATGGTCTTTAAAATAGCTTTCAAAATAACGCGCGGTGTTATCGCTTCCCGTGGCAATCACCGCATCAAAATCTTTTAATTGTTCTGTGGTAAATTTGATTTTTCCTTTGATTTCTGGGGAAAGATGTGTCAAATAGACTGCCAAAAAGGGCAACAAATGGCTATCGTTCGATGATTGTTTGATGAGTAAGTGATGGCCTGTAACCAAAGCCGAAATAAAATCGTGAAAGCCCACCAACGGAATATTTCCCGCCATGATAAGGGCAACAGTTTTGGGGGTTTTGTTGGGGAGAGCATAGGGGGTAAGCCATGCTTCTAAGGGCTCTGTTTGAAGGACTTGACTCCACTGTTTTAACGCAAAACATAGATTATCTTTGGTGAACCAACCATTGTGTTCATTGGCCAATTTGAGTTGGTGCTTAAACCCATCAAAAAATATATCAT
Source organism: Flavobacteriaceae bacterium (assembly GCA_029238515.1). Lineage (GTDB taxonomy): Bacteria > Bacteroidota > Bacteroidia > Flavobacteriales > Flavobacteriaceae > UBA3537. The sequence continues at coordinate 107,900 of JAQWFW010000034.1, forward strand.
TATATAAAACATGTTCTGATTTTTTGGGTTCAATGGTTGAAAATTGCTCCAAAAAATCCCCTAAGTGGGTTAATGTTTTTATTATATTTTTTTTATGATTCATAATTTGTTAAACCGTGATTTTGGCGTTAATTTTGTGGCAAATTTAGTTAATAAATTAACGAAAAACGACTATGGCGATTATAATCACTGACGAATGCATCAATTGTGGCGCTTGTGAGCCCGAATGTCCCAATACCGCCATTTATGAAGGTGCAGACGATTGGCGTTACAACGATGGAACAAGTTTGGAGGGACAAGTTATTTTGCCCAACGGCAAACAAGTCGATGCCGACGAACCACAAATCCCCATTAGCGATGAATATTATTTTATTGTTCCCGACAAATGTACCGAATGTAAGGGCTTTCATGAAGAGCCCCAATGCGCCGCTGTTTGCCCAGTAGATTGTTGTGTTCCTGACGACAATCATGTTGAAACCGAAGACGTATTGCTTGGAAAACAACGGTTTATGCATCCTGAGGATTAGGTCATTTAAAACCAGAACATTATTTGATGCATTTAAGTTTTCATTTGTGTACTTTTGCACTCAAAATGTAATTCTATGAAAGCAGGAATTGTCGGATTGCCTAATGTAGGCAAATCAACTCTTTTTAATTGTTTATCCAATGCCAAAGCACAAAGTGCCAATTTTCCATTTTGTACCATTGAACCCAACATTGGTGTAGTCAATGTACCTGATCCACGGCTTTCAAAGTTGGAATCTCTTGTGAATCCAGAAAAAGTCATTCCAGCGACTGTAGAAATCGTAGACATTGCTGGACTGGTCAAAGGTGCGAGTAAAGGTGAGGGGCTTGGCAATCAGTTTTTAGGAAATATCAGAGAAACTGATGCTATTTTGCATGTCTTGCGTTGCTTTGATAATGATAACATTGTTCATGTTGATGGCAGTGTAGATCCTATTAGAGATAAGGACACCATCGATATGGAGTTGCAATTGAAAGATTTAGAAACTGTTGAAAAGAAACTCGAAAAAGTCAAACGAACGGCCAAAACAGGCAACAAAGAAGCCCAAAAAGAAGCAGAAGTTCTAGAACGCATCAAAGCTCATTTGGAGTCTGGAGCATCGCTAAGAAGTTTGGATGTTTCAGATGATGATTTTGCGGATTATGTCAAACCCTTACAATTTATCACTGCCAAACCTGTACTTTATGTTTGTAACGTGGATGAAAACTCAGCCGTTGGTGGCAATAGTTATGTGGAGCAAGTAAAAACTGCTGTGGCCAACGAAAATGCCGAAGTATTGGTGTTGGCTGTAGGAACCGAGGCCGATATCAATGAGTTGGATGATTTTGAGGAACGCCAACTCTTTTTGGACGATATAGGATTAGATGAACCAGGATCGGCCAAATTGATCCGAGCGGCGTACAAACTCCTTAACCTTCAGACCTACTTTACTGCTGGGATAAAAGAAGTACGTGCTTGGACCATTCCAATTGGGGCCTCAGCACCTCAAGCTGCAGGTGTGATTCATACCGATTTTGAAAAGGGCTTTATCCGTGCCGAAGTTATTGCCTATAACGACTATGTCAGTTTTGGTAGTGAAGCCAAGGTTAAAGAAGCTGGAAAAATGCGAGTCGAAGGCAAAAACTATATCGTCAAAGATGGTGATGTGGTTCACTTTCTCTTTAACGTCTAAATTGTTTAGCACTGTTTTTTTAACCCTAAATGTTCTCAACATTTCTTCTTATTTTTTGTTAATTATTTTGTGTTTTAAAGGTTTTATTTTACCATTCGTTGTACTATATTAGCGCTTCATCTGACCAATTTTTATGGCCCAAAACACAAGCTACACAGAAGACAACATTAGATCCCTCGATTGGAAGGAGCATATCCGTATGCGCCCCGGTATGTATATCGGTAAACTGGGTGATGGGTCTTCTGCCGACGATGGGATTTATATTCTCCTCAAAGAAGTTTTGGACAACTCTATTGACGAATACGTCATGGGTGCGGGAAAATCCATCGAAATTTCCATACAAGGCAACAAAGTGATTGTGCGGGATTATGGTCGTGGTATTCCACTTGGTAAAGTTGTGGATGTAGTGTCTAAAATGAATACGGGTGGAAAATACGATTCTAGAGCATTTAAAAAATCGGTAGGACTTAACGGAGTAGGAACAAAAGCCGTAAATGCACTTTCGACCTATTTCCGAGTTGAATCCAATAGAGAAGGGAAATCTGCTTCTGCAGAATTTGAATCTGGAGTATTGACTCATGAAGAAATCTTAGAAGATACCACGCGCCGAAAAGGAACTAAAGTATCATTCATTCCCGATCCGGTAATTTTTAAGAATTATAAATATAGAAATGAGTATGTCGCCCGTATGCTCAAAAATTATGTTTATCTGAATCCAGGTTTAACCATTACTTTTAACGGTGAAAAATTCTTTAGCGAAAATGGATTAAAAGACCTTTTGGAGGACAATTCTAATAAAGAAGATCGTTTATATCCTACCATCCACCTTCGTGCCGATGATATAGAGGTCGCCATCACACACAGTAGAACCCAGTACAGCGAAGAATACCACTCATTTGTAAATGGTCAGAATACTACGCAAGGGGGGACGCATTTGGCGGCTTTTAGAGAGGCATTTGTCAAAACCATTCGCGATTTCTTTGGAAAGAGTTATGACGCTTCCGATATTCGAAAATCCATCATTTCTGCTATTGCGGTAAAAGTTATGGAGCCTGTTTTTGAAAGTCAAACCAAAACAAAATTGGGCTCAACGGATATGGGTGGAGGATTGCCCACAGTACGAACGTTTATAAATGATTTTCTCAAAACACATTTGGATAATTATTTGCATAAGAATCCAGACACAGCTGAAGCTATTCAGCGCAAAATTTTGCAAGCCGAACGTGAGCGAAAAGAACTCTCTGGTATTCGTAAAATTGCCAAAGAACGTGCTAAAAAGGCAAGTTTACATAATAAAAAATTACGCGATTGCCGTGTACATTTTGGGGATGCCAAAAACAACCGAAATTTAGAAACAACACTGTTTATTACAGAAGGGGATTCGGCCTCCGGAAGCATCACAAAATCTAGAGATGTAAATACTCAAGCGGTGTTTAGTTTAAAAGGTAAACCCCTAAACTGTTATGGGCTAACCAAAAAAATTGTGTACGAAAATGAAGAGTTCAATTTACTTCAAGCAGCGCTCAATATCGAAGAATCTATAGAAGATTTACGCTACAACAACATTGTTATTGCTACAGATGCCGATGTAGATGGGATGCATATTCGTTTGTTGTTGATCACATTCTTTTTACAATTTTTCCCAGAGCTTATCAAAGAAGGACATTTGTATATTTTACAAACGCCACTATTTCGTGTGCGCAACAAAAAAGAAACCATCTATTGTTATACGGAACAAGAACGTGTGGCTGCCATTGAGAAATTAAAACCTAAACCAGAAATCACTCGGTTTAAGGGATTAGGTGAAATTTCCCCCAATGAATTTAAGCATTTCATAGGCGAAGACATTCGATTGGATCCTGTGATGTTGGATACAGAAAAAAGTATTGGCGAACTGTTGTCCTTTTATATGGGTAAAAATACACCAGAGCGTCAAAAATTTATTATAGATAATCTTAAGGTAGAGTTAGACTTAATCGACCCTGTAAAGCCCTCGTAGATGATTGAAGAACAAGACCATATTCCAGAAGAAAACACACAAAGTCATGAAACCATCACCAGAGTAACTGGGATGTACAAGGATTGGTTTTTGGACTATGCTTCATATGTAATTTTGGAGCGTGCTGTTCCTGCAATCGAAGACGGATTTAAGCCCGTTCAGCGTCGTATTTTGCATTCCATGAAAGATTTGGACGATGGGCGTTACAATAAGGTAGCCAATATTGTAGGTCATACTATGCAATATCATCCACATGGAGATGCTAGTATTGCCGATGCTATGGTTCAGATTGGGCAAAAAGATTTATTGATTGATACGCAAGGGAACTGGGGAAACATTCTTACAGGAGACCGTGCTGCGGCTTCTCGATATATTGAAGCGCGACTTTCGAAATTTGCTCTAGATGTTGTCTTTAATCCAAAAACAACAGAATGGCAGGCTTCTTATGATGGACGCCGAAAAGAGCCCATCAATTTGCCTGTAAAATTCCCATTGCTTTTGGCGCAAGGTGCAGAAGGGATTGCCGTTGGGCTTTCAACCAAAGTATTGCCGCATAATTTTATTGAACTCGTAGATGCTTCGATTAAGCACCTTCAAGGTAAACGTTTTAGCATCGTTCCAGATTTCGCTACAGGTGGAATTGCAGATTTCACAAACTATAATGACGGTTTACGTGGAGGAAAAGTACGTTGTAGAGCACGCATCAGTCAATTGAATAAAAATACGCTGGTGATTACGGAGGTTCCTTTTGGAACAACGACTTCATCTCTAATTGACTCCATCCTTAAAGCCAATGATAAAGGCAAAATAAAAATCAAAAAGATTGAAGACAATACAGCGGCCGAAGTTGAAATTTTAATCCACTTACCCTCTGGTATTTCTCCTGATAAAACTATTGATGCTTTGTTTGCTTTTACCAACTGTGAAACCTCAATTTCACCTCTTGGTTGTGTAATTGAAGACAACAAACCCCTGTTTGTTGGCGTGTCAGAAATGTTGCGTCATTCTACAAACCACACTGTAGAGCTTCTAAAACTTGAACTTGAAATAAAACTCAAAGAATTAGAAGAGCAATGGCACTTCGCATCGTTAGAACGTATTTTTATCGAAAAGAGAATTTATCGTGATATCGAAGAAGAGGAAACCTGGGAAGGTGTTATTGCAGCCATTGATCGAGGATTACAACCGCACATCAACCACCTGAAACGTGCTATTACCACAGAGGATATCACGCGGCTAACTGAAATTAGAATCAAAAGAATTTCAAAATTTGATATTGATAAAGCACAGCAAAAAATAGAAGCTTTAGAAGATCAAATTGAAGAAACAAAAGGGTATTTGGCCACCATCATAGACTATGCTATTGATTACTTTAAGCGCTTGAAATCAGATTATGGAAAAGGGAAAGAACGAAAAACGGAAATAAAAGTATTTGCTGATGTAGACGCGACTAAAGTTGTGATTAGAAACACAAAACTTTACGTCAACAGAGAAGAAGGTTTTGTAGGTACCGGTATGCGTCGTGACGAATATGTGTGTGATTGTAGTGATATTGATGACATTATTGTGTTTACCAAAAGCGGTAAAATGATGGTCACTAAAGTGGATACCAAAACATTTGTAGGTAAGAATATCATACATGTAGCAGTATTCAAGAAAAAAGATACCCGAACGGTCTACAACATGATATATAAAGACGGAAAAGGAGGGGCGTCTTATATCAAACGCTTTGCTGTGACGTCCATTACACGTGATCGCGAATATGATCTAACCACAGGAAAACCACAAACCAATGTGTTGTATTTTTCCGCAAACCCCAATGGAGAAGCTGAGGTTGTAACTGTCTTATTGCGTCAAGTAGGAAGCATTAAAAAATTGAAATGGGATGTCGATTTTTCAAGCATCTCGATAAAAGGTAGAGGAACAAAAGGAAATATTGTTACAAAACACGCCGTAAAGCGTATCGAGCTCAAAGAAAGAGGCGTAAGCACACTCAAGCCACGCAAAATATGGTTCGACAACACCATACAGCGTTTAAACGTCGATGGACGAGGAGATTTGATTGGTGAATTCAGAGGGGAAGACCGCTTGTTGGTCATCACGCAATCTGGAATTGTAAAAACAATTATTCCTGAAATTACAGTACATTTTAGTGAAGATATGATTGTATTGGAAAAATGGATTCCCAAAAAACCTATTTCTGCTATTTATTATGATGGCGCCAAAGAAAAGTATTTTGTGAAGCGCTTTCTGATTGAGAATGAAAATAAAGAAGATGTTTTTATTTCTTCTCATGCTTCAAGTACGCTAGAAATTGTAAGTACAGACTGGCGTCCTGTTGTCGATATAACTTTTGCTAAAGACAGAGGAAAAGCTAGAAAACCCAACCAAACCATTGATATTGAGCAATTTATAGATGTAAAAGGTATTTCTGCTCAAGGAAATCAATTGTCTCGTCAAAAAGTAAATCAAATAGATTTATTGGAACCTTTGCCCTATGAAGCACCAGAAACGATGCATGCTGATGAGTTGGAGGTAGTAGATGAAATAGAAGTTTCGGGACATACAGCAGAAGTAACGCCAACACCTTCGGAGGTAACTTCAGAAGACCTGGAACATCCTACGGATGAGCCAACAGTATCAAATGATGATGCAAATTCCTCAACGGAAGAAGGGCAAATTACGTTATTTTAATCGACACGTTTGGCATTGCCTTTCTGCTTGATGGGGCTGCCAACATATCCGTATTCAAAAGTATAGCCATCTTTAGAGGTAGTTAAGATCTTCAGGTGTACATCTTTCTGTTCAGCTCTATTTTTCGGGTTTATGGTTCTGAAAACCATCTCACAGTCATTGATCCATCGTACCGAGGCGCTATCTGTTTTAGAGTTAAAACGTTCAATTTGTAAATTATTAGATCGAGTAAATTCCGAAACATAAGCTGTGCCATCAATAATGACTGTACTCTGGAACGCACCTGTTTTAAAATCTTGACAGTTGCGCTCAACCTGATAACAAGAAAGACACGAAATAAAAAGGAATAAATAAATAGATTTCATTTTGCAAAAATACAAAACTCCGGAAACTCTATTTCAACACATCAGGATCATAATTTCCAAAAGTACCATCTTTAAAGAAAATCACAATACGCTCAATATCTTTCGAGAAGTGCTTAGGATTGGCTTTTGTAGTTTCCGGTTGACCAATACCACCAATTTTTGCTTTTTCGCCAACTGATGGAGTAGTGGAGGGTATTGAATTGATCATCTCCCCCGTATTATTAAGTAGCCAATACAAGTTAATGTCTTGAAATGCCATATTTAATTTTAGTATAAAATCTAAACTGGGTTTATTTCGCCCACTCAATACGTGTGAAATACTGGATCTTTGTACACGAATCAATTCTGCAAAAGCAGAAGCCGACAGGCCATAATAGGTCATTATTTTGTTCAGTCGTTCACTAAAATCTGTAGTATTCATCATAGATTACAAATGTATATAAAATTATTATTTACAAGTGTAAAACATTCTAAATTGGATTATTTTTACCTTAAAATAGATTAAAATTTATTAGATTAAAACTTTATATAATTATATTTAAATTACTGGTAAACAATGTTTTATGTAAATTTTAATAATCGGAAAATAAAATTTACATTTAATCTATGATTTTTGTATACAGTTGTAAACAAAATAAGTTTTTTTAAATGTTTACAGATGTAAAAAACATAATGTTTACATTTGTGTTTTCTAAAATTATGCGATGCAAGCACTTGATGATTTGGTCTCAAAATATAGCCACATGAAAGCATCTGACCTAGCTGGTCGATACATAACAAATGCTGATATTTTGCCTTTGCTTAATAACCTATCAGAAGAATTTTCTACTGAAATTATAGGTCATTCAGAGCAAAATCGTCCAATTTACAGCGTTGCTGTCGGAAAAGGGGCAACCAAAATCTTGATTTGGTCTCAAATGCACGGTAATGAATCCACCTGTACAAAAGCTCTTTTCGATGTATTTAACTTCTTAAAATTGGCATCTAGTAGTTATATTTTACAGCACTGTTCTTTGGTTATTATTCCAATTCTCAATCCTGACGGTGCTGAGGTGTACACACGTCACAATGCAAATAATGTAGACTTAAACAGAGATGCAACTCAGCTGACTCAGAAAGAAAGTAAAGTCTTGCGCAAGGTTTTTGATGCGTTCAAACCTGATTACGGATTTAATATGCATGATCAACGAACTCTTTTTAATGTTGGACAAAGCGATAAACCAGCAACAGTGAGCTTTCTTGCTACAGCTCAGGACGTCCAATTGTCCTTAACCCCGAACCGTTTGCGCGCAATGTCTGTGATTCATCAGATGAATTTGTGCTTACAGCAATTAATTCCAGGGCAAATAGGTCGTTTTGATGACGCTTTCAACATCAACTGTGTTGGTGATTATTTTCAAGCGCAAGGCGTAGCAACAATTTTGTTTGAGGCAGGCCATTTTCCAGACGATTATAACAGAGAAGAGACCAGAAAATTCATTGCTTTGTCTATTCTTGAAGCTTTATCAGTCATTAGTTCTGGGACTGTTTCCGAAAACGACCTGAACTATTATTTAGAAATTCCAGAAAATGACACTTTATTTTTTGATATACTCCTGAAAAATGTATTGATATCAAGTGAAGCGCAAGAACACACAATCGATATTGGAATTACATATCAGGAAACTCTAACCAATCATAAGATATCTTTTCTACCCCAAATAAAGATCAAAGGAGATCTATCTTCACATTTCGGGCACATTTCATTGAATCTTAATCAGACTGCATTAGATAGCTCCAAACAAGCTTTAAAGGTACTGGGAAGAGATTTTTGCGACATTATCACAAAAAATTGTTAATATTCATTTTACCTTAAAGATAATTTAATATAAACCCTTTTTTATTGTTTTTTATTTATTAAATTTGCGTTTTATTTTTAATATTTTATAAATTTTTAACATGGCTAAGTTCAAACTAGACGAAATCGATCACCAAATCCTCAATATGCTCATAGACAATACGCGTATTCCATTTACAGATATTGCAAAAAAGCTACTCATTTCTGCTGGAACTGTTCATGTTAGAGTAAAGAAAATGGAAGATGCCAAAATCATCAAAGGATCTTCACTGACTTTAGATTATCAGAAGCTGGGTTATACCTTTATTGCGTATGTTGGTATTTTTCTTCAAAATACCTCACAAACAAAATTTGTTTTACAACGCATAAAAGATATTCCACATGTTACTGTGGCGCACATCACAACAGGGAAGTTTAATATTTTTTGTAAAATACGTGCAAAGAGTACAACACACGCCAAAGAGATCATCTTTAAAATTGATGATATTGAAGGTATTTACAGAACTGAAACAATGATTTCTTTAGAAGAAAGTATCAATGACAAGAAACGTTTGATGCATTCAATTTTTAATGAATTGTAGTAGTTACTAGGCGGAATAATATTCGAACGCTTCTAAAATTAAAGCTTCATCTACAGCGACATCCATTTGGCATTGTCCGATGGAATTAAGTAAGACAAAATTCACACGGCCGTGACTGTTTTTTTTATCGGATTGCATCAGACCGATGATTTCCTTTATGCTTTGCTTGTTGAAAACAACACTGGGATACATCGCATAAAATGTGGTTTTGATTTGTTTCAATTCCTCTTGAGATAAGCCACATAATTTTGAGGACAAATAGCCCTCCAAAATCATCCCAATTGCAATAGCTTCTCCGTGCAACAGGGTAGACACATGATCGTGATCAAGACAATACGTTTCAATAGCATGTCCTAATGTATGTCCAAAATTTAAAATTTTGCGGATTCCCATTTCAGTAGGATCTTCAGTAACCACCTCGTTTTTTATGGCAACTGAATGGTGAATCAAACCGTCCAAATCATTGAGAGTAAGCGCTCCTAAGTTTCTCAATTTTGACCAATAGCTTTGATCGCGAATAAGTCCATGTTTAAGCATTTCTGCAAATCCAGAGCGTAATTCATTTTTTGGGAGTGTGTCCAAAAATTCAGGATCGATAAGAACCATATCTGCGAATGTGATTGTGCCAATTTGATTTTTAGACAGATCTAAATCTACTCCAGTTTTTCCACCAACAGAAGCATCAACCATCGCCAAAAGTGATGTAGGAACATTCACAAATTTTATCCCTCTTTTAAATGTCGAAGCAACAAAGCCCCCTAAATCTGTTACAACACCACCACCAAGATTTATTAGCAAAGATTTGCGGTCTGCTGAAAGATCTGAAAGACTACGCCAGACTTCCATACAAGTTGCAATGGTTTTATGAACTTCACCTTGAGGAATTTCAATAATTTCAAATGAAGTTTCAAATTGAATTTGACTCAAAAAATGAGGCAAACAATGCTCGTGGGTATTTTCATCGACAAGTATAATGATTTTTGAAAAATTATTTTCTTTCAGATAAGCCACTAATGATGCATATGCGAGAGCATTGAAATGGATTGCGTACGATGGTGTTTGTATAGATTTCATTTTGTGTGCCAAATATAGCATGAAATTTGTTAAGAATTAATAATTTTGATAGAACAAAAACCGTTTTTTATACAGTGGTACAATCAAAAATAGATTTCAGCAACACAGAGGTTGCCTTTCATCTTAAGACTGATGCAGAGTTGGAGCGCGCCTATTTTTTATTTAAAATGATTGCCAACGAACCTTTGGTTCGCATTGGTACTGCAGCCACAAACTTCGCATTAAAAACACATCTACCAGTTGAAGGGCTCATTCGTGCCACAGTTTTCGATCATTTTTGTGGTGGTGTTAGTGCCGAAGATTGTATGCCTAAAATCGATCAAATGTTTCGAAGTGGGGTGTATAGTGTTTTGGATTATTCGGTGGAAGGAAAGCAAGAAGAAACGCAATTTGATCTGATTTTGGAGCAAATGTGTACCTTAGTCGATTTTGCCGATGAAAAAGCCGCAATGCCTTTTGCGGTATTTAAACCGACTGCCGTTGGTCGATTTGATATTTATAAAAAAATAAGTGCATCTATACCCCTTAGTGATGAGGAACTAAGCGAGTGGAAACGTATTCAAGAAAGATTTCATCATATTTGTCGTTATGGGCAAGAAAAGAATATTGCCATTTTGGTGGATGCCGAAGAAAGTTGGATTCAAAAAGCAGCCGACGATTTGCTATTAGATATGATGCGCACTTATAATAAAGACAAAGTTGTTGTGTATAACACTCTTCAGGCATACCGCTGGGATCGTTTGGATTATCTGAAACACCTTCACCAAATTGCCAAAAAGGAGGGCTTCAAGCTAGGATTTAAGCTTGTTCGTGGTGCCTACATGGAAAAAGAACGTGAACGGGCCGAAAGAAAAAACTACTCCTCCCCAATTTGCAATACCAAAGCCGATACAGATATTCAATTTGATGACTGTCTCACCTATATGCTAAACAACTTAGATGACACTTCCGTTTTTTTAGGAACACACAACGAACGCAGCACACATTTAGCGCTTAATTTGATGACTCAATTGGGTGTCAATATCGATGATCCTCGAATTTGGTTTGGTCAATTGTTTGGAATGAGTGATCACATCAGTTTTAATTTGGCCAACGCCAAATATAATGTTGCCAAATACCTTCCTTTTGGGCCTGTTCGTGATGTAATGCCTTATCTCATAAGACGTGCAGAGGAAAATACTTCAGTAGCAGGACAAACCAACAGAGAATTATTGCTCATTAAACAAGAAAAAAAGCGCAGAAAAACATAGCTATTGCTTTGTTTTAACGTCCAGCACAATTGCAGTGGTTTTACAATTTTCTACAAGAATTTGAATTGTTTTGTGGTTTATGACATAACGCTTACAGCTGTCCAAATCAGTTTTACTTTTTTTAAAATCAACATCCCCTTTTGAGAGTAATTCGCTAAGTCTCAGCGAATCGATATCTAGAGCCATTAATTTGGTTTGAATTTCAGGTTGAATACTAAGCGATTTAGTGGAAATATTTTTTAAAACCCTACTGTTTGGCCCATAAGCACAACTTGTTTTTTTACCACTTAAGAAAAACATTAAAAAAATCAATCCGATAGAAAATCCTCCAAGGTAAAATCCAAGGCGATGAATGAATTTCATATATAAATTTTAAAAAATTAAAAGGTTCAAATCGCTGCAATCTAAATCGAACCAATTGGATACACTTTTGTTGGTAATGACGCCATGATAAACATACAACCCGTTTTTCAAACCATGATCTTGACGAATTGCATTTTCCAGTCCGCCAGCTTCGGCAATTTGTAATAAATATGATGTAAAAATATTACTCAAAGACACAGATGATGTCCGCGAGTATCTTGCCGGAATATTTGGAACACAGTAATGAATCACGCCGTGTTTTTCAAATGTAGGATTATCATGTGTGGTGAGTTCGCTAGTTTCAAAACAGCCCCCCATATCGATACTCACATCAATAACCACAGCCCCTTGTTTCATAGATTCAACAATTGCCTCATTGACTAAAATAGGGGCTCTGTTTTTCCCTTTTGTAGCTCCAATAGCAACATCACAGCGCATGAGTGCTTTCATGAGGTTTTTGGGTTGCATGGTGGAGGTATAGATGCGTTGCCCTACATTGGCTTGCAATGTTCTTAGTTTTGATATCGAACCATCAAATACTTTGACATTAGCTCCTAGGCCTAAAGCCGATTTTGTAGCAAATTCGCCTACAACGCCAGCGCCAATCACGACTACTTCTGTTGGAGGAACACCGCTAATATTCCCAAGCAATAAACCATTCCCTTGATTGGTGATAGACATAATCTCAGAGGCAATGAGAATTGAAGCTGTTCCTGCAATTTCACTCAGTTGACGTACTGCTGGGAATGCGCCTTCACTATCTTTTATAAACTCGAATCCTAGTGCTGTAATTTTTTTTTGTGTCAACGCTTCAAAATAACTCTTTTGTTGCATTTTCAATTGTAAGGCCGACAACAATATGGTATTGGGTTTGATGAGCTCAATTTCTTTAAGGGTAGGCGGCTCTACTTTTAAAATCATTGGACATGCAAATACTTTGGCAGTATCTTTTGTGATTTCTGCTCCAGCTTCACTGTACTCTTGATCATCAAAAGCAGCGTTTTGTCCAGCTCCAGATTCAATTAGGATGCGGTGACCATTGCTAGTTAGCGCAGAAACAGCATCTGGAGTTAGGCAAATTCGTTTTTCTTGAAATGATCGTTCTTTGGGTAGCCCAATGCAAAGTTTTTCGTTCTGATTTGAAACCTCCAAACGTTCTTCTTTAGGCAGTAATTGGGCTTTGGAAAAAGGAGAGATTGGTTTTTGCATAGTATTTGTAATGTTTCTGCAAATTACAATTATTTTTTACATGCTTTAAGAAATTTCACTTTCAAAACACTCTATTGTGCGTTGCTGTTCGTTATCAATCCTCAAATTTACGACGGTAACATCTTTGGGGAGCAATATTTTTATCTTTTCAGGCCATTCTATAAAATTCCAGTATCCAGAGCAGAAATAGTCATCAACCCCAATATCTAGAGCTTCATAGTGGTTTTTGATTCTATAAAAATCAAAATGATACACAAAATCATTCGGAACTTTATACTCATTTACAATTGAAAAAGTTGGACTTGAAGCGTCTTCTGTTCCACCAAGTGCACGAACAAGAGCACTGATTAATGTGGTTTTACCAGCACCCATTTCGCCATTGAAAAGGACAATTTTTGAGCCAAAAACTCCAAGCAGATCTTTAGCAACCTCGTCGATTTCTTCTATGTTAAACGTTTTTTTCATTCTTCTATCTTGGTGTAAGCACAGCAAATGGTATGAGTATTTCTTCTAAGGAAATGCCTCCGTGTTGATATGAGTTTCTGTAGTAATTGACATAATGATTGTAATTGTTAGGGTAGGCGAAAAAAGAACTTTCTTTTGCAAAAATGAAAGAACTATTCATTGAAATTGAGGGTAGTTCTACACTTTTAGGATCTTTAATAGCCAAAACGTCTTTGCCATTATAACTCAAACTACGACCTGTTTTGTAACGTAAGTTTAAGCTTGTCTCTCGGTCGCCCACTACTTTTGATGGATTTTTTACATTTATAGTACCATGATCGGTGGTGATGATAAGTTTGAAATTGAGCTGTTGTGCCTGTTTGATAATATCCAATAAAGGTGAGTTTTTGAACCAGCTGTGCGTGAGTGACCGAAACCCCTTGTCGTCTGAAGCTAGTTCTTTAACGACTTCCATGTCAGTTTTGGAATGAGATAGCATATCAACAAAATTATAAACCAAAACTGTGAGGTCGTTTTTGGTTTTTGTTTTGAAGTTATCGGCTAATTTTTTACCAGCTTTTAAATTTGTTATTTTAATGTATTCATGTGTCAAATGATTGATATTCAACCTTTTGATCTGTTCAGCCAAAAATTTATCCTCATACATGTTTTTGCCTCCTTCGTCTGTATCATTTTTCCAATATTTTGGATAGAGTGTTTCCATTTGTTTTGGCATTAATCCAGAAAATAGAGCATTTCGCGCATATTGAGTAGCTGTAGGTAGAATACTATAATACATACTATTTTCAGAAGTCTTGTAGTAGGTATTGATGGTCTTTTCGATTGTTTTCCATTGATCATAACGTAAATTATCAATCACAACCAGTAGGGTAGGTTGGTCTTTAGATAGATGCTGAGCAATTTTTGTTTCAAAAAGTGTATGTGACAAAATTGGCGCCTCATTGTCTTGAAACCAATCGGCATAGTTTTGTTCAATAAAACGACCAAACTGTTGGTTGGCTTCTATTTTTTGCGCTTCTAAAATTTCCAACAAAGTTCTATCTTGAGAATCTTCGAGTTTCAATTCCCAAAAAATCAATTTTTGATACAGATTTTTCCAATCTTCAGTAGATTTTAACCCCATCATTTCCAGAGAAATTTTTCGAAATTCTTGCAGATAACTCGAGGATGTTTTTTCGGAAATCAAGCGGCTATGATCAAGGTTTTTTTTCAAGCTCAATAAGATTTGATTTGGGTTTACTGGTTTTATCAAGTAATCCGCAATTTTACTTCCAATGGCTTCCTCCATGATGTATTCTTCTTCGCTTTTTGTGATCATCACTACGGGGATGTTTCCATTTAGTTTTTTTAATTCAGATAGGGTATCCAAACCTGAAAGTCCAGGCATATTTTCATCTAAAAATACAATGTCAAAATTATTTTGTGCGAAGACTTCAAGAGCATCTGATCCATTGGAGCAAGGAGTGATTTTGTAGTTTTTTTGTTCTAAAAATATGATGTGTGGTTTGAGGTGAGAAATCTCATCATCAACCCACAAAATGTGTATACTGCTCATAAAGTGCTCTAATTAAGAATATAAGTCCTGTGATTTTATTACTTTTACACCAGAAAATTTGATTCTATTTCGGAATACAAAATAAAACTAAATTAGTTTGAATACCAGTAATAAGCTCAAAATATTTAACGATCCAATATATGGATTTATTACAATTCCTAACCCTTTAATTTTTGATCTTATTGCTCATCCTTATTTTCAACGTTTGCGCAGAATTTCGCAAATGGGTTTGTCATACTTAGTTTATCCAGGAGCACACCATACACGATTTCATCATGCTCTCGGGTGTTTGCACTTGATGCAAAAAGTAGTTCGTATTCTTAAATTCAAAGGCATATCTATTTCAGAGGAAGAGGAAAATGCACTTTATATTGCAATTTTACTACACGATATTGGTCATGGACCATTTAGTCATGCTATGGAGCATAGTCTTGTTCATGGTATAGATCACGAATCAATATCCTTGCGTTTTATGGAGGCTTTGAACCAAGAATTTGACGGTCAATTGAGTTTAGCTATCACCATTTTTAAAGGTGCATATTCGCGCAAATTCTTTGGTCAACTTATTTCTAGTCAATTGGATATGGATCGGTCAGATTACCTGAAACGCGATAGTTTTTATACTGGCGTGTCTGAGGGTAATATCAATAGTGAACGGTTAATTTCTATGATGAATGTCGTTGATGATCAATTAGTTATAGAAAAAAAAGGGATTTTTTCTATTGAGAAATTTCTGACAGCTCGTCGTTTGATGTATTGGCAAGTTTATCTTCACAAAACTGGTTTGGTTGCAGAACAAATGATTATCAACGTATTGAAACGCGCAAAAGAACTTGCTCACCAATCTGTACCATTAAATGTTAGCCCTTCATTTGCTTTTTTTTTAGAAGAAACAATTGATGATACTAATTTTGATTCGAGAGTATTAGAACAGTTTTCAATGCTTGATGATTATGACATCATAGCTGCATTGAAATCGTGGCAAAACCACAAGGATGATATCCTTAGAGATCTGTCTCAGCGTTTATTAGAACGTAAGCTTTTAAAAATAAAGTTCTACAAAAAGAGCCAAATTGAAAAAGAGTTGGATAGATTAACCAAAAAGTGGCAAAAATCTACAAAACTCAAAAGCACTTCAGTTTCATATTATGTTTTTTCTGGGACCATAAAAAATACAGGATACAAACCACATGAAGACGGCATATCTATTTTGCATAAAGACGGGAAAATTTCTGATGTCATAGACGCCTCTGACAATCTGAATCTCAAGGGTTTATCCAAAACAGTCAAAAGACATTATATATGCTTTCCGAAAGAGTTGCTATGATTATTTTTTTTACTTTTGCACTGAAATGAAATTTACAGCTAATCAAATAGCAGAATTAATCGGCGGAGAAGTCGTTGGAGATGAAAATGCAGAAGTTTTTACCCTTTCCAAAATTGAAGAGGGTATAGAGGGTTCTCTTACTTTTTTGTCTAATCCAAAATATACTCCATTTATATATTCAACCAATGCGACGGTTACCATTGTTGATGACGATTTTGTTGCCGATAAAGAAATTACAACTACACTAATAAAAGTGGCAAATGCCTATACTGCGTTCTCTACACTTTTGGAGCATTACAATTTAATTAAAAACAACAAAACAGGAATTGAATCTCCTGTGTCTATAGCATCAACAGTAACGCATGGGGATAATGTCTATATCGGTGCATTTACTTCGATTGGAGAAAATGTCCGTATCGGAAATAATGTAAAAATTTATCCAAATTGTTATATTGGAGACAATGCAGAGATTGGTGACAACACAACGATTTTTGCAGGTGTAAAAATTTATTCCGACTGTATAGTTGGTGCGCACTGCACCATTGATGCAGCAGCGGTTGTAGGTGCTGATGGTTTTGGTTTTTCTCCAGATGATGATGGAGTTTATAAAAAAGTTCCTCAAATTGGAAATGTAATTATTGAAGATCATGTTGATGTTGGTGCTGCAACGACTATTGATCGAGCAACTTTAGGATCTACCATCATAAAAAAAGGAGTAAAACTCGATAATCAAATTCAAATTGCTCACAATGTAGTTATTGGCGAAAACACTGTTATAGCTGCACAAACTGGAATTGCAGGATCAACAAAAATTGGTGCTCATTGTCAAATAGGTGGGCAAGTTGGTATGGCTGGACATATCACAATTGGTAATCATGTAAAAATCCAAGGGCAGTCTGGAATTACAAAAAGTATTCCTGATCACGAAGTAGTTCAGGGTACACCTGCATTTGGCTATGGAGATTACTACAAATCTTACGTACATTTTAAAAACCTACCTCACTTGGCAAAAACAATAGGTGAGCTCGAAAAAAAATTAAAAAAATGATTACAAAAACCCAATCGAAACAAACAACAATTACAAAGCCAACTACGCTTAAAGGAGTAGGATTGCATACAGGAAACGATGTTACACTCACTTTTATGCCAGCTGATGCAAACTTTGGTTATGCATTCAAAAGAGTCGATTTAGAAGGCGAACCCATTATTAAAGCAGATGCTAATTTTGTAACAAGCACCCAACGCGGAACTTGTCTCGAAAAAAATGGTGTTTCTATACAAACAAGCGAACACGTACTTGCCGCACTAGTAGGATTAGAAATTGATAATGTTATCATTGAATTGGATGCTTCTGAACCACCTATAATGGATGGGTCTTCAAAGTTTTTTATTGAAGCACTCGAAAAAGTTGGTATTGAGGAATTAGATGCTTACAGAGAAGTCTACGTAGTCAAAGATGTTATTTCATACACTGATGAAGAAACCGGAAGTGATATCACCATTATTCCATCGGACGAATACCAAGTGACCACAATGGTTGATTTTGGGACTAAGGTTTTGGGTACACAAAATGCAACCTTACAAAAACTTTCAAACTTTAAAAAAGACATAGCAGACTCCAGAACATTTAGTTTCTTGCATGAGTTAGAAATGCTTTTA
Source organism: Flavobacteriaceae bacterium (assembly GCA_029238515.1). Taxonomy (GTDB): domain Bacteria; phylum Bacteroidota; class Bacteroidia; order Flavobacteriales; family Flavobacteriaceae; genus UBA3537. Next base: position 125,975 of record JAQWFW010000034.1, read on the forward strand.
GAAAACGGTTTGATAAAAGGAGGTGACCTTAACAACGCTATTGTATACGTTGACAAACCGCTTTCTGTAGAAACCATGGAAAAACTTAAAGTGGCTTTCAATAAAGATTCAATTTCTGTAAAACCAAACGGAATTTTAGATAATTTAACCTTACATTATCCAAATGAAGCCGCTCGTCATAAACTCCTTGATGTTATAGGCGATTTGGCGCTTACAGGAATTCGTTTGCAAGGAAAAGTGATTGCAAATAAGCCAGGACATTTCGTAAACACACAGTTTGCAAAAAAAATGGCTAAAATCATTAAAATCGAACGTCGAAATAATATGCCAGCGGTAGATTTGAATCAAACCCCAGTGATGGATGTCAATGCCATTATGGATATGTTGCCACATCGCCCACCATTTTTACTTATCGACAAAATATTTGAATTATCAACTAATCATGTGATTGGTTCAAAAAATGTGACCATGAATGAGTCCTTTTTTCAAGGTCATTTTCCAGGAGCACCGGTAATGCCTGGCGTATTGATTGTAGAAGCAATGGCACAAACCGGAGGTATATTAGTTCTAAATACAGTCCCAGATCCTGAAAACTACCTCACATTTTTTATGAAAATAGACAAAGTGAAATTTAAGCAAAAAGTGGTTCCAGGTGATACACTTATTTTCAGCTGTTCGCTCATTACTCCTATACGAAGAGGTATTTGCCATATGCAAGGATACGCCTATGCCAATGGTAAATTGTGTGCAGAAGCCGAACTTATGGCTCAAATTTCTAAGGTTAAATAGTTTAAAAACAAACAAATGAATCAACCACTTGCATACGTACATCCTGGCGCAAAAATCGCCAAAAATGTAGTCATCGAACCTTTTACAACTATCAATAATAACGTGGTTATAGGAGATGGAACATGGATTGGATCGAATGTCACCATTATGGAAGGTGCTCGAATTGGAAAAAATTGCAATATTTTTCCGGGATCTGTCATTTCAGCAAATCCGCAAGATCTTAAATATAACGATGAAGATACCACTACAGTAATTGGCGACAATGTAACCATTCGAGAGTGTGTAACCATAAACAGAGGTACAACTGATCGAATGAAAACTGTTATTGGCGACAATTGTTTGATTATGGCTTATTGTCACATTGCGCACGATTGTGTTGTTGGAAACAACTGTATATTTTCGAACAATAGTACATTAGCTGGGCATATCAATGTAGGTGATTATGTTGTCTTGGCTGGTATGACTGCTGTACACCAGTTTTGTTCTATCGGAAATCATGCTTTTGTTACTGGTGGTTCTTTGGTGCGTAAAGATGTGCCACCATATGTAAAAGCTGCAAGAGAGCCCTTATCTTATGTTGGGATTAATTCTGTTGGATTGCGACGAAGAGGGTACACAACAGAAAAAATCAGAGAAATTCAGGGAATATACAGGTTATTATACCAAAAAAATTATAACAACAGTCAAGCTTCAGCGATTATTGAAGCAGAAATGGAAGCCACACCTGAGCGTGATGAAATTTTACAGTTTATTAAAAATTCGCACCGCGGAATCATGAAGGGCTATTTTAAATCAAACTAATACTATGGCAAACACATCAGACATCCGAAATGGTTTATGCATTCGCTACAACCACGATATTTTTAAAATCATTGAATTTTTGCACGTTAAACCAGGAAAAGGCCCAGCATTTGTACGCACAAAACTCAAAAGTGTGACCACAGGTAAAGTTATAGACAACACCTTTTCTGCAGGTCACAAAATTGAAGACGTTCGTGTAGAAACACACAAATTTCAGTATCTCTATCCAGAAGGTGATATGTATCATTTCATGAATGTAGAGGATTATAACCAAATCACATTAGATGTCAAAACCATTGATAATCCAGGTTTATTAAAAGAAGGAGAAGTCGTTACAGTCATCATTAATTCAGAAGATGAAATGCCGCTCTCCGTAGAAATGCCAGCTAGTGTTATTTTAGAAGTAACTTCGACCGAACCAGGTGTAAAAGGCAATACTGCCACAAATGCTACTAAATCCGCTACAGTAGAAACTGGAGCAACCATCAATGTGCCTTTATTCATCAATGAAGGAGACAAAATAAAAATCGAAACAGCAAAGGGTACATATAAAGAACGAGTTAAAGAGTAAATTTCTATGAAATTTCCCATACCACAAACCCTAAAACACATTGCTTCAATTTTAAATTGTGACTATGTAGGAGACGATGAGTTTCCCGTTTTGGGAATGAATGAAATTCATGTGGTAACCTCTGGTGATATTGTTTTTGTTGATCATCCAAAATATTATGACAAAGCGCTTAACTCTGCTGCAACTGTAGTATTAATTAATAAAAAAGTGGACTGTCCAGAAGGGAAAGCACTTTTAATTTCCAAAGATCCCTTTCGCGATTTCAATGTATTAACCATATATTTTAAACCATTTGTGAGTTCTTCAGTAAGTATCGATCCAACAGCTAGCATTGGAGAAGGAACTCAAATTCAACCAAATGTTTTTATTGGTCCTAACGTTCAGATTGGCAAAAATTGTTTGATCCATGCCAACGTCACTATAGTTTCTGATGCTGTATTAGGCGATAATGTTGTGATTGGTTCAGGAACAGTTTTGGGTGGTGATGCTTTCTATTACAAAAATCGTCCTGAAGGGTATGACCAACTACTTTCTGGGGGTCGTGTAGTCATTGAAAGTGACGTTCATATCGGTACTGGATGTACCATAGATAGAGGAGTAACAGGCGATACAACTATTGGTGCAGGTTCTAAATTGGACAATCAAATTCAGGTGGGACACGATACCGTCATTGGCAAAAAATGTCTTATTGCTTCACAAACTGGAATTGCGGGGTGTTGTGTTATCGAAGACGAAGTGACTATTTGGGGACAAGTAGGCACCAATAGTGGAATTACCATTGGAAAAAAAGCAATTATCTTAGGGCAAACAGGCGTCACAAAATCTGTTGAAGGAGGCAAAACTTACTTTGGTACACCTATACAAGAATCGCGTGGAAAACTCAAAGAAATGGCCGCACTACGCCAATTACCCGACCTACTGCAAAAGTTGAAAGAAAAATAAAAATTGTCTTTATAAATCGACTTCAAAAAATTACATTTGCACCAACCAAAAAATCAACTTCAATGAGTGTTTTAGTTAACAAAAATTCAAAAATAATTGTACAAGGATTTACAGGAAGCGAGGGAACATTTCACGCCGAACAAATGATTGCCTACGGCACCAATGTTGTTGGTGGTGTAACGCCAGGAAAAGGGGGGCAAACACATTTAGATCGTCCTGTATTCAATACCGTTCAAGAAGCTGTGGAGAACGTTGCAGCAAATGCGACTATTATTTTTGTACCACCTGCCTTTGCGGCCGATGCCATTATGGAAGCCGCTGATGCTGGCATTGAAGTGATTATAACGATAACAGAAGGTATTCCTGTAGCTGATATGATTAAAGCTGCAGATTATATTAAAGATAAAAATTGCCGTTTGGTCGGTCCAAATTGCCCCGGTGTAATTACGCCTGAAGAAGCCAAAGTAGGTATCATGCCTGGATTTGTATTTGAAAAGGGTAGAGTAGGTGTGGTTTCCAAATCGGGGACATTGACTTATGAAGCTGCAGATCAAGTAGTAAAACAAGGTTTAGGCCTTTCAACAGCCATTGGTATTGGTGGCGATCCGATTATTGGCACCACCACAAAAGAAGCATTGGAATTGCTCATCAACGATGATGAAACAGATTGCGTAGTTATGATTGGAGAGATTGGAGGACAGCTCGAAGGCGATGCCGCACAATGGTACAAAGCTAGCGGAAGCACAAAACCTGTGGTTGGCTTTATTGCTGGCGAAACTGCCCCAGCAGGACGGACTATGGGACATGCGGGCGCTATCGTTGGTGGAAGTGATGATACTGCACAAGCCAAAAAACGCATCATGCGCGAATGTGGCATGCATGTGGTCGATTCTCCAGCAGAAATTGGTAAAAAAGTCGCTGAAGTTTTAGGGTAAACTAAAAAAAATAGATTAATAAAAAACCGCAATAATTGGCGGTTTTTTTTTGGTTTATAAATATGTCATTATTTCACTCTTCTCTTAGGTCTTTTTTCAAAACTACCGCCACAGTTAGGACATACATTCTTCAATACTTTTTCTACGCATTTCGTACAATAAGTACATTCATATGAGCAAATCATCGCTTCATCACTGTTGTAGGGAAGGGGTTTTTGACAATGTTCGCAATAGGGTTTTAGTTTTAGCATAGTTTTTGGGTTTAAAAGTGTTGTTAAATCACCAATTACTTGAATATTTTTTTATAAATTCCCATCGTTCAGGATTGACTATTGTCCAATACTTCTCATAAAAATCTTTCTTTTTTAAATCATGATTTTTTATCAAATCAGCGAAGAATTTTGTTATCCTAATTTTTTCATCATTTTGTTCGGATAAAACATCTTTCCCATCTTCATCAAAAACCATGACCGAAGCATAGATATGCTTACAACTTTCAATACCAAAGGTGAAAATTGTGTATTCTTTCTCGTTTGAAAATAAATCAATTTTCGTCCACATTAGAATAGGATAAGTACTATTAATTGGATATATTTCTGAATCCCATTTACCATATTTATCATACATTACTTTGTGTGTATATAACCCAGAGTACACACATTCAAATCTAATTTCATTATATGCTATTGTATCATTTTCGTAAATGGTAATGTGCTTTTCATTTAATATTTCTGTGAAGTTGTTTTTATAGATTCTTGGACATTTATTCAATTTATTTTTTGAAGATGAATAATTAAAAAAAGATAAAATTATAATAGTAAAAATGTATATGCTTTTCATGACTGTTGGCTTGAATTACGATATCCTATACATTTAGACACACATTTTCATAAAAAGTCACACTATTTTTTACATTTTTTGCTGTGGGAAGAGTAATTACCAAAAATGATGAGTTTTAACTTCTATTCCCAAAAAGGTTCTTTGAAATATATTCTACCTCGGTTTGAAGTATGGAGGCAATTCTCTACTTTTGCAAAAAAATAAAGAGATTCATGCTTTCAGTTTCAAACTTATCGGTACAATTTGGTAAACGCGTTCTTTTTGACGAAGTCAATGTTACATTCAATGCTGGGAATTGCTACGGAATTATTGGTGCCAATGGCGCAGGAAAATCCACGTTTCTAAAAATTATTTCTGGCCAACAAGAAGCTACCTCTGGTCATGTACACCTTGAGCCCGGAAAGCGTATGTCTGTTTTGGAGCAAAACCATAATTTGTATGACAGC
>JAQWFW010000037.1 GCA_029238515.1 Flavobacteriaceae bacterium
GATTTACTCTTCTTAGTTAATTTGGCTCTTCCTTTTCTTACTAATTGTGATATTGTTGGCATAAATTATAACTATAATTTTTTCAATCCTCTTCTTAGAGGGCTGCAAAGGTAAGCATTAAAATCAATTATTCAAATACTATACCTATATTTTTAGAATATTATTGCTTTTTTTTTATCTCCATATTATTTAATGCTTTTTTGCGTTAGTTTTGCACTAAAACTTTTGTTCTTGACTAACACGCAATTTTTTTGTCTTATCGCTTTGGTATGTCAAACCTCATTTTGGCAAGTCCATGCACAAGAATTATCATTAAAAATCAACACGCAAACGGAAGCCAATCAAGCGGTGTTAGACAGTTTGGGCTATGTTGAAGTTTTTGATGAGATAGCGATGCTAGAAACAGAAATTGAACGCGTCAAAGAGCAGCTCAATTCCATTGGTTATGTCGATCTTCGCTTTATTCAACTAACAAAAAACCAGCTCCATTTCACTGCAGAATTGACCCTTGGACCTCAATATTTAACTGTAGACGTTTTTGGAAGCATTAACTACTTTGAAGCATTGGGTTTTAGCCCGCAAATAGAGCCAAAAACCAATGTCCCTTTTGTGCGTATTCCCATGGAACGCTTGGTATACTCATTGGAGCAACTTTCCAAAATGCTGGTTGATGAAAGTTATGCCTTTGCTACGGTTCGCTTAGACAACATCAAACCAAATGGAGATAAAACATTGCGTGCCAATTTAATCATAGACAAAGGAAACAAACGCATGATTCAAGGCATAAATGTTTTGGGGTACGAAAAATTCCCAAAAAGCTATATTACTCATTTTTTAGGCATCAAAACCCAAAAACCATTTAGCTTAGAGCGCATCAAATCGAAAATGGAACTTTTAGAACAATTGCCTTTTGTACGCCAAAAACGACCTGCCGAAGTGCTTTTTACCACAGATACAACACGTGTTTATCTGTATTTAGAAAAAATAAAAAATAACCGTTTTGATGGATTTTTGGGTTTTGGCTCCAATGAAGACACTGGCGCCATCGAATTTGATGGCTATTTAGATTTAACGCTAACCAATAACCTTAACTTTGGCGAATCTTTTAAACTAAACTATAAAAGTGACGAAAACGATCAAAAAACATTTGATGTTGCTTTGGACCTCCCCTATTTGTTTGGCAGTCCAGTAGGCAGCACGCTGAACCTCAACATTTTTAAAAAAGACAGTACGTTTACGACAACACAACAGCGCATCAAACTTTTTTATCCGCTTGGAGACAAACAACAAATAGGACTAGAATATCGCAACCAACAGTCCAATGTGGTGATCGAAAATCCCGCTGTTCTTGCCGAAGACTTTGACAGTCAGTTTTATGGGCTCAATTACCAGTACATTAAGCGACAAAAAAACGATGTATTGTTTCCAATAAAAAGCCGACTCAACTTCACTGCTGGTTTGGGGCAACGATCAACAACTGAAACAACTGAACAGCGGCACCTCCAACTCAAAGCCCATCACATCCTCCAGCTCAATCCTAAAAACAGTATTTTTCTAAAACTTCATTTGGAAGACCTGGACTCAGAGCAATACCTATTTAATGAACTTACAAGGTTTGGCGGCATCAATTCCATTCGGGGTTTTGAAGAAAACAGCTTATTTGCTAAGCGTGTTGGGGTGCTGTGCAGTGAATACCGCTATCGCCTAAGTCCAACATTGTATGTCCACAGTATTGTAGATGCTGGCTATATGCAAGATGCACAACTCAGTGAAGAACAACTCTATGGCTTTGGGTTTGGATTTGGACTGCGTACCAATGCAGGGCTTTTACATTTTAACTATGCCAATGGCAAACCCAAAAACCAAACCTTTAACTTTTCGAATTCCAAAATTCATTTGAGTTTAACCACCACTTTTTAACCAAACTATTTAAAAAGATTAAACAACTGTTAAAGGTCTGTTAAAAAATGGCCATTTTACTAATTGTATTAACTTTTATTTAAGAAATTAGCTCAAACTAATTAAAACTCAATCTATATGAAACCCAAATTTACGATGATTCTAATGCTATTGGCATTAGGCGTGCAAATGGTGTTTGCACAACAAAAAACAGTTTCAGCAACCGAATCAGACGAAAATGGCTTACCTCTACCAGGGGCAACAGTCTTGCGTGCAGGTACAAGCTCTGGAACTTCAACCGATTTTGACGGAAAATACCAATTAGCAGCCAATGTTGGCGATGTTTTAGAAATTAGCTATGTGGGCTATGCTACACAGTCTGTAACAGTTGGCGCCTCCAGTACTTATGATGAGCAGATGCAATCAGATGCAGAATTATTAGAGGGTATAGTAATAACAGCTCAAGGTATTAAGAGAGAGAAAAAAGCTCTTGGGTATGCCGTATCGACCTTGAAAGGTGAAGCCGTGTCTGAAAGACCCGAGACTGATGTAGCTAGAGCTCTTTCTGGTCAGGTTGCTGGTGTTAATATTCTTGGTGGAAGTGGTTTAGCAGGTAGTGGAACTAATATTACCATTCGGGGGTAATTTGAGTTCTATCCAAAATGAAGTCACTAAGCTTGCATTAAAGCCAGATGGCACAGAAAGAACCATTTCTACTTCCTCCGCAAAAATTGAATCTGGTCACCCCATAAGAGAGTGGTATATGGCTACATGGGCAGGAGTTAATCCTCAGACTGGTGATGAGGAATGGTACATTAATGGTGTTGATGGAGCGACTACCACAGTGTTTAATTATGCTGAGCGCGTGTATCAAGGAGCAAATGCCATTCCAAAAATCACAGCTGTAATGAATTTTCATATTGATTTTAAAGGATTCTTTTTGGATGCCTCTGCATACTATGCCGGCGGACATAAAGTCCTCGAGGGTTGGCACCGATATACTAGTGAACCCAATGGATATACTTTTGCATTTCAAGGACTATCGACATTGTTGGATCGCTGGCAAAAACCAGGAGATATTGCAAGACATGGGAAATACACCTCAGCTGGTGCTCCTTGGCAAAGACATACAAAATACCTTTACGATGGTGATTTTATTCGCCTAAGAACCGCTCAATTGGGCTACGACTTTAAAGACAAGTTTGAGCACCTTGGCATCACAAATCTTAGAGTGTTTTTTAGAGGGAATAATTTGTTCACCTGGGTAAAAGACAAAAATTTAGAATTTGATCCTGAGGTTAGTTTAGGAGACAATCTAGATGATGAGAGTGCTGGTCAAATAGGACTACAAACTCCTCCATCAAAATCTGTTTCATTTGGTTTAACATTAAATTTTTAAAATGATGAAAAATATTAAACAAAACATAAAAACGGTCTTAGTTTTAGCAGGACTAATTATTTTGAGTGGTTGTTCAACGGATGATCTTGAACTTACCTTGGGGCAAAGCAAAAGTGTGGAAGGTAGCATTAACTCCGTGGGCAACCTTTATGGTCTCACCAAAGGGGCTTATGAAATTTTATCCAAAGCAGGTTATTATGGTCGAGCTGTTATTGCCACCAACGAGGTACAAAGTGACAATTGCTTTTCGAATGGAAATTCTGGGCGTTTTTCAACCCAAGCAGAATTCAAATACAACAATACGACGGACTTTATTTGGAACAATGCCTATACTCTAATCGCCAATGTAAACATCATTATCAATACGGATGTGGGTACACTTTCTGGCGATCAAAATGAAGGCAAACATATCCAGGGGCAAGCCCTAATTTTAAGAGCACTTGGACATTATGACCTTTTACGGACCTTTGGACAACAGCATGCTGCAACCAGTGGAAACTTAGGCGTTCCAATCGTAAAACAATTTAAAGGTGAAGTGTTTCCAGCTAGAAACACCATTACTGAAGTCAAAAACGCCATCTATGAAGACCTAGAAGATGCTTTTGCGATGATGGATAAAGATTTTGACACTTCAAAAGTACTTGTGTCAAAATTCTCGGCTAAAGCACTAGAATCTAGGGTTGCCCTCTACTTTGGGGATTGGGAAAGAGCTCGAGATGCCGCCAAAGAATAATTGATAATGGTGGGTACAACATCGTGTCTAGCGCTTCGTTTGTGTCCAGTTGGACTACTAAACAAAACGACAACTCAATCTTTGAGTTAGCGTTTGCTAGCGATGATGCGCTTGGTAGTAATTCCCTACAGTATATTTATAGATTTTCAGGTGATGCACCTGCTGGATATGGAGATGCGGAGGAGGAATCAAGTGTCATTAATATATTTGAAGCCACAGATGTAAGAAGGGGTATTTTGGGCTACCAAGACGCAGGTACTCGTTTAAGAAACATGGGGAAATATCCTGATACAGCAACAGCAACCGATAATATTCCTTTAATTCGTTATGAGGAAGTGGTCTTGAATTATGCTGAGGCGCTGTTTGAGTTAAATAATTCAGACCCAATGGCCCTGACAAATTTGAATCTAATCACATCAAACCGAGGGACTAATGCGTATGCAACAGTAACAAAAGATAATATTTTACTTGAGCGCAGAAAAGAACTGATGTTTGAGGGCTTTAGATTTGATGATATGATGAGGACTGGTAAAAATGTTGTGGTTTTAGGTTCAAATCAAAATGTCATTGAAACTTTGGTATACCCGAATGACAAGTTTGTCTATCCAATTGACATTGCTGAAATGGATGCCAATTCAAATATGGTGCAAAACGGTGGGTATTAACTTTCATAAATTAAATTTCCAAAAAACCACCCTATAGGGTGGTTTTTTTTATGGCCTCAATTCATTCATAAAACACTAAGTTATTGATTTCTAGCACTTAAAAATAAGAGGTCTTGTTTATGAGTGCAATACATAGTGTTTGATTAAGAGGAAGCATACATTAACAATAACCCTTGAAACATTTATAAAACAGTTTTAATTTTTAATTACATAGAGTTTTTTTGAAACAAAAAGTTGGTTTTTTGAGTTTTTATCATCACTTTTGTGGGGACTAATTCAAATAATTAACAAAAATGAAAACAAAGTTTAGTGTAACACTAACACTATTGTTAGTGTTGGTGGTGCAAATCTCTTTTGCACAAAACAAAAATGTTTCAGGAACTGTTTCAGATGAAAGCGGAGTGCCGCTTCCAGGAGCTACTGTCATTGTTGTAGGAACTTCAACTGGAGTTTCAACCGATTTTGATGGTGTATACTCCCTTTCAGTTTCAGAAGGATCCTCATTAGAAATTTCTTATGTAGGTATGACAAATCAAACCGTTTTAATCGGATCTGATTCGACTTATAACGTAACTCTACAAAAGGATGTTTCAAGCTTAGATGAGGTTGTTTTAGTTGCCTATGGTAACTCAAGCAAACAAAAAGTTTCGAGTTCGATTTCAACAATTAGTGGTGAAAGTATTGAACAAGTGCCTCTTGGATCATTCGACCAAATTCTTCAGGGTCAAGCTCCTGGTGTACAGGTTTTTTCTGGTTCTGGACAGCCTGGTGCTGCCGCAAGAGTTAGAATTAGAGGTAACGGTTCTATCAACGGAAGTTCTGCACCAATCTACATTGTAGATGGTATTCAAATTACTTCAGGAGATTTTGCAGCTTTAAATGCAAATGACTTTGCATCAGTTTCTGTACTTAAAGATGCCTCTGCTACGGCACCGTTTGGGTCTAGAGGTGCAAATGGTGTGATTTTGATTACCACTAAAAAAGGTAACTACAACCAACAAACATCTTTAACATACAAAGCTCAATATGGTATCTCTCAAGTTGGTGATGCTCCTTTTGAAATGATGAATTCTAAAGAAATCTTAGAATTCCAAAGACTTGTTAATAGTGGTGATGGTGCTGGGTTAACTGACGCTGAAATTGCTGAGCTTGCCCAAACAAATACCAACTGGAAAGATGTTTTCTTTAGAACTGGTATAACTCAAAACCACGAGATTGAAATCTCTGGTGGTAATGAAGCTTCAAGGTTTTTTACAAGTTTAAGCTATTTTGATCAAGAAGGTATTGCTCAAAGATCGAACTTACAACGTTTTACATTGAGAGCTAACTTTGAAAATAAGATAAGTGAAAAATCCAAATTTGGGGTTACTAGTTCTTTAGGTTTTTCAAAATCTAACTTTATTGATTCAGAAAATGGTATTGCACTACAAAACCCTTTTGCTGCAGCATATCTAGCACAACCATACCAATCGTTGTATGATGAAAATGGTGGCTTCATTACTGGAAATGGATTTGTAGGAGGAAATGCTTATGAAAACTTGATTGTTAACGGAAATAACAACCAACAAGTTAAAATTATTGCTCAAGGATTTTTTGAAACTGAATTGCTCAAAAATGTAGTATTCAGAACAGACCTTGGTATTGATTACTCTCAAGATAATTTTATTGATTTTGCCAACCCTAATACTTACTATGGAACAATTTCTGAACCAGGTGGAGAAGGTCAATATGGCGAATCAAACAACTACAATTCAAGAATTACTGCAACAAGTAAGTTAGGATACTCAAATGTGTTTAACAACAAGCACAGTATTGATGTATCTTTATTTACAGAATACTACAAGCAAAACTTTAGAAGCTCATCTTTAAGAGCTTACGGAATCAATCCATTACTTGTAGGGTATGTTGCTGGAACAACAGATGGAACTCCAGAGAACGAGCTGATTCCAGTCGTTGGAGGTACTAAAGTTGTTCGTGGTTTGTTTTCTGCATTTGCAATAGCAAACTATGACTACGATTCAAGATACGGTATTTCTGCTTCTATTCGTCGAGATGCTTCATCTAAATTCTCTGACAAAAATCAGTGGGCTAACTTCTACTCGGTTGCTGCACGTTGGAACATTTCTAATGAAGATTTCATGAGCGATGTTTCTTTTGTAAATAATCTTAAATTTAGAGCGAGTTATGGCACCGTTGGAAACCAAGCTGCAGTAGCAGATTATGCCGCTGAAACCAGTTACGGACAATTGTCTTACGGAGGTGTGAATGGTATTGGTGTGGCTTCTATCGGTAACCCAGATTTGAAATGGGAAACTTCTCAACAATCAAACTTTGGTTTAGATTTTGATTTGTTTGACTACAGAATCTCAGGTTCTGTTGAATACTACAACATCAAAACAGTGGACCTTTTTGTAGACTATACTTTAAGTTTAACATCTGGATTCTCGAGCTTGCAATCTAACGCAGGTTCTATGCGAAATGCTGGTTTTGATATTGACTTAAACATTGGGATTATTGACAATGATAACTTTACTTTAGATCTCTACGGCAACCTCAACTACAACAAAAACGAAATCTTAGATTTAGGACAAGTTAGCGAATTTGAGGCTGGTACGTCTATCATTAGAGAAGGTCTTCCACTTGGCAGCCACTACGTTGTTGGATGGGCTGGTGTAAATCCTGCAAATGGAGAGCCACTCTACTATGATTTGGACGGTAATGTTACTAACCAATTCAGCGAAAGTAACGCAACTGCAGACTGGGGAAGTTTTAACCCTGAGTACACTGGTGGTTTTGGATTGAAAGCAACATTAGGTGGTTTCGATTTTTCTACGCTCTTCACTTTTGCTGATGAGTACTACAGATTTAACAACCAAACATTCTTCCAAGAGAATCACAACTTTTCACAGTTCAATCTTTCCACAATTATGAACACTATGTGGCAAAATCCTGGTGATGTTACTGAGATTCAGAGTAATTTGTATCCAAGAGAATTTTCATCTAAAGACATCGAAGATGCTTCATTCACGAAGTGGAGAAACCTTACTGTAGGGTATACTCTTCCAAAGAAATTCGCAGATACAATTAGCTTTTTTGATTCGTTCAGAATCTATGGACAGGTTCAAAACCTTAAGACATGGACGAACTTTACAGGGTTTGACCCTGAAGATGATAACAATATAGCAGGTTATGAATATCCAATGCCTACTATATATACTTTAGGTTTAAACATTAAATTTTAATAAAAAAGAATTATGAAAAATATATTTAAATTTTTATTCTTTGTAGGGATATTGTTCACTTCTTGTGAAGATGCCTACAATGTTGATCCAGATGATGAAATCCTAGAATCTAATGCGATAACATCTGTAGCCGATTTGGAAAAAGCAGCTATTGCTTTATACGGCACTGTATCTGGTTCTAACTTGATCAATTACTCTTCGAGATTTACAGATGATCTTAGATTACCTGCCGACAACAGAGGACAGGGAGTCCAGGTACACACTTGGGGGATTACCGCTGGAGACACGACTGTAGAAAGTCTTTGGTTTAACCTTTACAATGTAATTAGTAGAGCTAATAGAATTCTAGCCATTCTTGATGATATTCCTGCTGTTACAGTAGACGAACAAGTATCAAAAGCACGTATCAAAGCAGAATGTCTTGGTCTACGTGCAATGTCACACTTCGATCTATTGCGTGCATTCGGTCTATCCTACGATGGAAACAGTACTGAGCTTGGAATTCCAAACATCAACTATGTTGTAGTTTTCGAACAACCAAGCAGAAATACGGTGAGCGAAAACTATAGCTTTATTAATAACGATATCACTACTGCACTAGGCTTGTTAGATGCGTCTTATACAGACAACACGCGACTCACTGTGAATGCGCTTAATGCACTCAAAGCACGTGTTGCGTTATACCAAGGAGAGTATGCCACTGCTATATCAAGTGCAACGGAAGTAATCAATAATGTACCACTTGCAACTGCAACAGAATATGCTGACATTTGGACTGATAGCTCCGAAAGTGAAGTTGTGTTTAAGCTTAAGCGTACAACTGGTGACGGTGCTGTAGGAACCATCTTCCAAGATACTAATGGAGATATTTTCTTCTATATGTCAAACAATTTGACTATAGCAGCTATTAATTACGCCTATGGAGCAAGTACTGCTGTTCCACCAACAGACCCAAGATTTGGTGCATTACTAGATTTAGAGAATTCGTCTTTTGCTAGTGGAGTATTTGTTGTTGGAAAATACCTTGGCACTACAGCTAATTTTGGTTTGAACGATGTTAAAGTCTTCAGAACTAGTGAGATGTATTTAATCAGAGCAGAAGCATATGCAAGAACCAGTCAGCTCGATATGGCTGGTACTGACATGACTACCCTAAGATCCAACAGAGGGTATACTTCGATTACAACTTATTCAACTCAAGCCGCAGCACTTACTGATATCATTGAAAATGAAAGACGTGTAGAGCTAGCATTCGAAGGACACAGATATTTCGATATGAAGCGTAGAGGTTTAGCGATTTCCAGAACTGCAGCAGATGACTGTGGGTCAGCTTCTGGAGCATGTGAGCTTGCTAGTGATGATTACAGATGGGTAATGCCGATTCCTCAAACTGAGATATTTGCTAATGACAACATGGAACCAAATCCAGGATATTAATTTTTAAAATAACATTATTATGAAAAAAATTGCATATATAATATTACCACTATTCTTACTCGTATTTTCTTCTTGTGAGGATACCGAACCAGAAGTATATGATGGCGATAGTTTGTCATACTTTGAAGAAACTTCAAAAACATTCACAGTTCAAGCTGGATCAACCTACAGCGGAGTTGTTCTTGTTAGCGAGGCTACAAGTTACGATCGAACTTTTACCTTAGATTTAGACGATGCGAGTGACGCACCTGCTATCTCATACACAATTGGCACTAACCTTGTTATACCAGCAAATTCCTATTCTGGAACTTTTGAAGTAGCGGGTAACGTACTTGAAGTAGTGTCTGGAACAAAGCTAATATTAAATTTGACTTCTGTTGAAGATTCTAACGTTGCAACATTTGACAATAAGCTCACGCTTACCTTGGAGCAATTTTGCCCATTTGTAAGAGATAATTTCCTTGGCCCTATGAAAGCTGATGAAGAAGGTTACACAGTTTATGACGTAAATGTAACCGCTGGTGCTTTGGCAAATGAGTTGAAAATTTCAAATGTTTGGGATATCAATCCAAATTCTGAAACAACTATTTTCTTGGTTGAAGAAGGATATGTCGTTGAATTCCCTCCTTACCAAGATAATTACCTATATACAAGCGCTACATATGGACCCGCTTATGTTGCAGAGGGAGAGGGAACTTGGAGTAGTTGTGCAACAACTATTGACATAAGTTTCCAAGTAATCGTATCTGCTGGTACTTTTGGTGTGACAAACATAAGTTTTTTCAAACCATAATCTTACATATTAATTTTTAAAAATAGGAGGTTTTATAACCTCCTATTTTTTTCTAAAACATCAACGCCTTGAAAAAAATTCTATTTATTTTATTTATACTTTGCGCTTCAAGTACTTATGCTCAAAACAATAAAAGAAGTGCTTTGGAGATTCCTGAAAATAATAAGCTTAAACTTATTGAAAAGTCAAAAGAGTTAAAAGAACAGTCCACTGAACGTTATAATATTGCGCTTGAAAAATTTCCAAAATCAATCACATTAAAAAACGGTCAAAGAGCTTTTCTACAAGGGATAGATGAATTTGACAAGCCCATATATTCAGTTTTGGACAACTATGGTGCTACAGTAACAGCGAGAGCCAACCATTTATTTGATGGTGGAAGTTTAGGTTTAAATCTTACTGGTGCTGGCATTACCGCAGGTGTTTGGGAAGGTGATTATATTCGCGATACGCATGAAGCTTTTAATGGGCGTGTAGTAAACTTAGAGAATGGAAACTTTAGCGTAGATAATGAAGAAACATCACACGCAACACATGTGAGTGGAACCATTGTTTCAAATGGAATAAACACAAGTGCAAGAGGATTTGCCATAAATGCTAATGTGATTGGATACAACTGGACAAGTGATTATTCCGAAATGTCTACAGAAGCAGCGAATGGTTTACTAGTTTCAAATCATTCTTATGGATCTCTACCAATAGACTCTAACGGAAATGTTACCTATGGATCTTATGGATTTGGAAAATATGATAGCCGATCAAGAGGGTTAGACGATTTAACCTATCTTGCGGAGTATTATTTACCAGTTATATCAGCAGGAAATTCGAGAGATGACTCGACAGCTGGTGATTACGATTTACTATACGGAAACAAAAATTCTAAAAATTCTCTAATTGTAGCTGCCGTCAAATATGTTTCTGAATACACTGGCCCTGAAAGTGTAGAAATGACGACCTTCAGTTCGTGGGGACCAACAGATGATGGTAGAATAAAACCCGATATTTCTTCAAGAGGTCGTGGTGTTTACTCTTCAGATTCTTTCAGTGACACTGGATATAGCTCTAAACAAGGAACCTCAATGGCTGCCCCAGGAATTACTGGAGTTATACTATTGTTACAAGAGCATTATTACAACATCAACACATCCTACCTAAAAGCAGCGTCGGCAAGAGGACTTTTAATCCACACAGCTGATGAATGTAATACCAACTTTTTTGGAGCTGATGGTCCAGATTACAAATATGGATGGGGCTTGGTCAATGCGAAAAAAGCAGCCGAATGTATTTCAAATGATGGCGTAACTTCACTAATATACGAAGGTACACTTCAAGATGGAGAGAGCTTTCAACTAAGTTTGGACGCAATCGCTAATGAAGACATTACAGCAACATTATCGTGGACAGACCCAGCAGGATCTGTATATATTTCCACTCAAGAAGATATGCTAAATTATAGAGCACCCGTACTCGTCAATGACCTTGACCTTAGAGTATCCAACACCTCAACGACATTTTTCCCTTGGAAATTAGATCCAGAATCGCCGTCAAATCCAGCAACTACCGGTGATAATATCGTGGATAATGTAGAAAAAATAGAAATTTCAAACTCCACTGGGAGTTACAATTTTGTTGTAAACCATAAAGGAGCACTAACTAACGGTGCTCAAAACTTTACACTTATACTAACAGGAGTAGATTCATCTAGTTTATCTGTAACTGACCAAAACCTCAACACGCTGAGTGTATGGCCAAATCCATCGCTTACAGAAATTAATTTTAAATTCCCAGCTTCGGAAAAAACTACACAATTAATGCTCTACGATATAAGAGGAAGAGTAGTTTACGAAGATATCATTTCTAAAGGCAATGGAACCATTAGAGGTCAAATCGATACATCTGCCCTCTCCAGAGGTGTTTATATTTTAAAAATAAATCAAGGCACGACTTCAATACAGAAAAAAGTAGTGCTTAAATAAACTACTGATCAAAATAAAAAAAGCGAGCACAGCTCGCTTTTTTTATATAAGGCCACTAAATTAAATTGTATTTTTACAGGATGCAAAAAGAAACAAGTTTGTACGGATTACGTGCTATTTTAGAAGCCATTGAAGCCAACAAATCTATTGATAAAGTGTTTTTACAAAAAGGGCTTAGAGGTGAGTTGTTTTCTCAATTGGAACATAGTATTAGAAAAAAGGGCATCAATTGCAGCTACGTTCCTGTAGAGAAACTCAACAGACTCACACCAAACAACCATCAGGGTGCTGTGGCACATATTGCCCCTATAACGTTTTATGAATTGGATGCATTGGTGACAACAGTTAAAGAAACAAAAGTACATCCCCTGTTTTTAATTCTAGATCAGTTGAGTGACGTAAGAAACTTTGGCGCCATAATTCGCACTGCAGAATGTACTGGTGTCGATGGCATAATTGTCCAAAAAAGTGGAAGCGCACCCATAAATGGTGATACCATTAAAACAAGTGCTGGAGCGGTATTCAACATTCCAATTTGTAAAGTGGATCATATTAAAGATGCTATTTTTTACTTCCAAGCTTCTGAAATTAACGTAGTTGCCGCCACTGAAAAAACAGAACGTACACTTTATGATGTAGATTTTAAAGCAGCAACCGCCATCCTTATGGGGTCTGAAGGAAAGGGTGTCTCACCTTCTGTACTCAAGCTCGTTGATGGCAAAGCAAAACTACCTATGTTTGGTAGTATCGCTTCGTTAAATGTGTCTGTAGCTTGTGGTGCTATTCTTTATGAAGTTGTACGCCAACGTCACTCCTCTTCTTTGAAAGAATAGTGTATTGAAATTTTTGAATCTTGCTCATGTTTTGTAGGTTCTATAAAATTACCATCCTCATCAAATTGTTGTAAAAAAGGATCATCAGAAGCATCAAAATCAGGTTGTTCCCAAGCATATTTGATGGGTTTAGCAATGGAAGATTTAAATATAAGAGAAAACAAAATACCCACTACAAATCCAGACAAATGACCTTCCCAAGACATTTTTTCTTTTACAGGAAAAATATACCATATCATACCACCATAAAGAAATACGACGACTAACGAAAGGGCGATCAAGCGAAAATGCTTTGAAAGCAATCCTTTAAATAATAAAAAACTCATTAATACATAAATAAGTCCACTAGCACCAATGTGGTACGCAGAACTTCCAATACACCAAGTCAAAAATCCTGAAAGCAAAATGCCCCATAAAATTAGGTTCCATGCAATAGGTCTATAGAAGTAAAACAAAGCCATAGAAAGCACAAACAAGGGAATACTGTTGTGGTACAAATGCGTTAGAGAGCCATGAATAAAAGGACTGAAAACTACTCCAATCAATCCTTCTATTTTACGAGGATATACACCATAATGTTTCAAATGAAGTCCGAAACGTAATTCAGCCCAAAAAACAATCCAAATAAGCAGTAGAAACAACAATGGATAGCCCAGGACGCCCAGCGAAAATTGAAAGGATGATGTGGTTTTCATAGACATAAAAATACGAAAGTTGAAATTACTTAAAAAAAAGGTTTAATTTGTAGTATGAATACACCGCTTGCCGAACGCTTACGACCACATACACTTTCCGAGTACATCAGTCAACAACATTTGGTTGGCCCAGATGGCGCGCTTACACAAGGGCTAAAACAAGGGCTTATCCCTTCTATGATTTTGTGGGGTCCACCAGGAATTGGAAAAACAACATTGGCAACCATTATAGCTCAAGAATCTGAACGCCCTTTTTATACGCTTAGCGCTATAAATTCTGGAGTTAAAGACGTCCGTGACGTAATTGAAAAAGCAAAACAAAGTGGAGGGCTTTTTACGACCAAAAACCCTATTCTTTTTATTGATGAAATTCATCGTTTCAGCAAATCGCAACAAGACTCATTGCTTCAAGCCGTAGAAAAAGGTTGGGTAACACTCATCGGAGCAACCACAGAAAACCCAAGTTTCGAAGTCATTTCTGCCCTACTCTCACGCTGTCAAGTATATACCTTAAAGCCATTCGGAAAAAAGGATTTGGAAGCTTTATTGCAACGTGCCATAACCACTGACGAAGTACTATCTTCCAAAAAAATTATATTGAAAGAAACTGAAGCACTTATACGTCTTTCTGGTGGCGATGCTCGAAAATTACTCAATATTTTTGAACTCCTAATCAACTCGGAACCAACGAACAAAGTTACACTCACAAACAGACTTGTAACCGATAAAGTACAGAATAATTTGGTGTTGTACGATAAAACTGGAGATCAGCACTATGATATTGTTTCGGCCTTTATAAAATCGATTCGTGGAAGCGATCCCAATGCGGCAGTATACTGGCTTGCACGCATGTTAGAAGGGGGCGAAGATGTGAAATTTATCGCAAGACGATTATTGATTTTGGCTAGTGAAGACATTGGAAATGCTAATCCTACTGCGCTCGTAATGGCTAATTCTACAATGCAAGCAGTAGCTACCATTGGGATGCCAGAAGCTCGAATTATCCTCAGTCAATGTGCAACCTATATGGCATGTTCTCCAAAAAGTAATGCCGCATATAAAGCCATCAATCATGCTTTGGAAACTGTAAAAAATACAGGGAACCTAAGTGTGCCTTTAGACCTTCGAAATGCACCCACAAAGCTAATGAAAACACTTGGCTATGGTGAGGAATACAAATACGCGCATGATTATGAACAAAATTTTGTTGCGCAAGAGTTTTTACCAAAAGCAATAGAAAATACAAAATTTTATACGCCTGGCGCTAACACCAGAGAACAAGCACAAAAAGAATTTCTAAAACAACGTTGGAAAGATAAATACAACTACTAGGGTAAGACTAAAATAAAGGTTCAATCACAATTTTCTGATTGGCTATATACTCACGCACCCAACGGTTTCCGCGTTTGTAAGCAATACCAGGCTTGTTATCTATAAGGAAAATTCCATCATAAATTGTAGCATGAAGCGCATGTAAAACAGCTCCAGATACAACATCTTTCACCTCAAAACCATACGCAGTGGCATTGACCTGAATTTGTGGAATTTCTTGCTCTGTGACCGTTGGTGCAACTGATGAATTTTCAGGTACAGGTGGCGTAGGCACTACTTCAACTGCTGTTGGAATTACTGGTGGCTGAGGAACATCAGAAGGCGTTGGTACTGGTATGGATGCTGCCGAAGTTTCAGGCACTTGTATCACATAATTATAATTCAATGCAGCTACGGATTCAAAAGCAGCTCGCAATGCTTCGTGATAGCTCTTTTTGTAATCTTTTTCTTTGGATGACCCAATTGATGACTTAAAAATAAGTTCATTATTACAATCCCTAAACTGAACTTCAAGTTTGGTTTTCAAAAATCCTTTAAGTTTTAGAACATCAACATTCAACAACAGACAACGGTTTTCTGAAAGGTCTTTTGGGTAGTTATCAGAACCTTCCAACACAACAAACCCATTTTTTTTCAGTAGGAATTTTGTTAGGGAATTGACTTGGTATTGATCTGCATATTTTAAAAAATCGAAGCGTTCTGAAACTGAAACGTATTTGTAATTATTAATATCATTTTGCGCAAAAACAAGGCTTTGATTTATCAGAAGAAAACAAAAAATAATGGTTACTGAATTTTTCATTGAGAGTAATTTTTAGTTGAATATAATCATTTTTTTAAATATTATAGATAATGCTTAAGCTCCAAAAGTTGGTCGACAGACTCTATATTATCGGGAATATTTTCATTATGATAATTAAAACACAATGCATCTATACCAAAATTTAGTGCGCCCAAAATATCCGCCTCCAAATTATCGCCAATCATGAGACTTTGGTCAGCTGTGGCTTTGGCCAAATCTAATGCATGCTTGAATATTTTTGAATTTGGTTTTTTTACGCCTACCATCTCTGAATTGGTAACTGTTTCAAAATAGTGTGCAATTCCAGATTTATTCAACTTACCATGCTGAACTTCTTTAAAGCCATTGGTGATGATATGCAAAGTGTATTTGGGTTTTAGGTAATCCAAAATTGCTACAGTACCATCAAACAAGTGATTGAACGTAGATAGATGTGTTATATAATCATCGGAGAGTTTATAAATCAATCGTGTACTTATAGCGATATTAAGTGCGTCAAAAGCATCCTTTAATCTTGCAAAACGCAAACTTGTTTTGTCTATTTTTTCTTCGCGATAAAGCTTCCAATAGGCCAAATTTATAGGAGCATAAACCGCTAAAAAAGAATCCAAGTCCGCTTCAACATTGTTGATGTCAAAAATTTTTTTGAACGTCAATGCAGAGTTTTTATCAAAATCCCAAAGGGTGTGGTCTAAATCAAAAAATAAATGTTTTTTATGCTGATACATCTGTTTTGGAATCTAAAATAATATTGAATAAAGTTTTAAAATCGGACCACTGGTCCCACCCACTAAGCGTGTAGTTGTGGAATATGGGTGTAAAAACACCATTCACATTTTTAACTTCATGAATGGCCTTTTCCAAGGTCTCCTTTTTGTCCAAAAAAGAGCTATGTTTTAACAGCGAAAAATCCATCAATTGATAAGGGTGAATCATCAATGGTGTTTGGGCTTCAAAATCTAAATCATAAAACAAAAATGGTGTACAGGTACTTGCTCTAAATCCAATCGTATCGGGATACCCCATAGAGAAATCTGTCTGGATTTCTAAATCCACATAATACCGATAGGTCAACGGAAGATTGACCTTAGAAAATGACGCTCTTGCTTTGGTGGTGTTAGAGTTTATCACAGCGTCCAATCGACGTTTTTCTTGTTTTAATTTATCAAAATCGTCAAGCGCCAAAAATGATGTTTTCAGACCAACATTACAGTAGTCTCTAATGGATTTTATTTGGGCAACAAATTCTTTTTTATTTAAATTGATGCTTTTGTCGTACGTAGAGTAATCTCCTACGAGAAAAAATACATCAAATTTTTCTTTCGATTTTTTCTGACGATTTATGATCCAATTAAACGTGTTGTAAGGGTCTTTTTTTAAACCAAACAATACAAGAAAACGATCATAAAATAACCTAAATCGAAATTGAATCAAATCAGATAAAAAACCACCTACAGTGCGCAAAAGCCCTTTGTTTTTAAAAAAATAGGCCATGGGCACATCAATAATTGGGTGAATCTGATAATGTTTGTTTTTAAAGACCGTTTGAGAAAAATGATGTTCAAGTGCAGATTTTAACTTATAGGCCCAAACATCGACAACAGGTTGATGCAAAAATTGATTTTGAAAAGCAATGCTGTGCTCTTTTGTGAACCGACCATACTCATCTTTTACATGTGGCAAATATTCTTCGTAACGAGTAAGCAAATAAAAGGCCGCCGAAAAGACATCAAATGGCAGATGACTTTTTTCACCTACATAAAAAAAACACTTTGTATCGTCCCAATTCTGAACATTGATATCTACATCCGATATACCTTGATCAAAAAGCAATCCATTACTTTTTATGAAAAATTCTGAGCCAAGAGGTTGTTGTCCGTAGGACATCTTTGGGCCAGTATGTGCAATAAAAACTTCAATAGTGGTCGTGAAATCTATGGAAATACCCAAAATACGGGTGCAAATTTGTTTAAATACAAACTTGAGTCTACTGGTTATTTTTGGTGTATAAATGAGCAGCATTAAAGCATATTTTCATCGGCAAAACTAAAATAAGTTTTTTCTGTGACAATAAGGTGATCGAGCACTTTAATATCTAAAGTTTTGGCTGCTATTTTGAGTTTTTTGTGAGGTTTCGGTCAGATGGACTTGGTTCTAACCCTCCTGAGGGGTGATTATGCACCACAATAAGTGCAACAGCTCCAACTTCCAAAGCTTTTTTAAACAATAATCGTGTATCCACCACCGTGGCAGTTATTCCGCCTTTACTCAATTGAATTTTTGATATAATCTTGTTGGAATTATTCAAATACAGTACCCAAAATTCTTCATGATCCAAGTTCCCTAACAAAGGTTGCATGAGCTCAAAAACTGATGCACTTGAAGTTACTTTGGGCTGATATTTTGTACCGCTCTCTTTGTAACGACGGCCAAGCTCCATAGTAGCCATTATTTTAATGGCTTTAGCTTCGCCAATTCCCTTAAAAAGAGTGAGTTGTGCTAATGAAAGTCTACCTACTTCATTTAAATTATTTTGAACACTAGACAACACAATTTTCGCCAAATCTACGGCACTCACATCTTGAGTTCCAGATCCAATAATGATGGCTATAAGTTCTGCATCACTCAAAAAACGAGCACCATTATCTCTTAATTTTTCTCTTGGCTGATCGGCTTCCGACCAATTTTTGATTGTCATTGAATTTTGGGGCATCATCTCAATAATTTTTTATTTTAAATGCTATATTATCATCTCGGGGAGGGTATCGAAATCCAAACCCCCATAATTTCCAGAACTCATAAGCAGCAAGGCAGTATCTTTATAATTTTGAGCATTTAAAAAATTATGAAAGGCAATAGAATCTGTAAAAACAGTTAAGTTATTATGACTGAATGCACTGGCTATTTGCGCTGCACTGATGGGGTTTAACTTTTTTATAGCCAAAGCACTTGGAGAATAAAACACTACAGCTTCATCGGCCATCGCTAAGGTTTGATTATATTCCGAAAGAAAATTTTCATTCAAACTGCTGTAGGTGTGCAGTTCCAAACAAGCCAAGAGTCGCCGTTGTGGGTACTGATTTTTAACCGCCATAGTCGTTGCTTTAACTTTACTCGGTGCATGGGCAAAATCTTTATAAACAACTGATGATTGATGCTCTGCTATTTTTTCTAAACGTTTGTTGGCACCTTTGAATGAAGCAATGGCTTCATAAAAATCGAGCTCATCAATGCCCATATGCTGACAAATCCATTTGGCACCTGCCAAATTATTTAAATTATGTTGACCAAATATTTCCAATGGCATAGGCCCCTCAGGAGTTTCCAAATATGTTGTCCCATTGTCTATTGTATATTCTGGTGTTTGATACGGAAATTTACGAATAGGGTTTTCACTGAGCTCAACAACTTCCTTAACAAACTGATCCTCAGTATTGTAAGAGATGCTGCCCCCCTCCACTATGCTGTCTACAAAAACAGAAAACTGTTTTTTGTAGTCTTCGAAAGTTGGAAACACATTGATATGATCCCAAGCAATTCCACTTAAAAGCGCAATATTGGGTTTATAATGATGGAATTTTGGTCTGAGATCAATGGGGGAACTCAAATACTCATCGCCTTCTAGGACAATAAAATCATTGTGATGGGTCAATTTTACCATCACATCGAATCCTTCAAGCTGTGCGCCAACCATATAATCTACTTCTTTGTGGTGGTAACTCAAAACATGAAGAATCATCGCTGTGATGGTAGTTTTGCCATGACTACCGCCAATAACGACTCGTGTTTTATGTTTTGATTGTTCAAAAATAAATTCTGGATATGAAAAAATATCTAGACCCAACTCTTGCGCTCTGATCAATTCCGGATTATCGGCTTTGGCATGCATTCCTAAAATAATGGCATCAAGAGAAGAATTTATCTTTTCTGGAAACCAGCCTACAGCATCAGGTAACAAACCATGAGCAGATAACCTAGATTTTGAGGGCTCAAAAATAACGTCATCACTACCTGTGACATGCATACCTTTCAAGTGCAAAGCTAGTGCAAGGTTGTGCATGGCTGCACCGCCAATGGCGATAAAATGAACATTCATAAAAAATTATTTTAACGTAAATATACGCAGAGTAGCTAAAATTTTAATTGGGAGAGCTCATTAAAATACGCTTTTTTTCATTTTTCGCTAAATCGAAATTTGGATTTAATTTCAATGCATGATTCAAATGCACCAAAGCATCTTCTGTTTTGTGTTGTTTCAAGAATAATTTTGATAATTGAAAATGCGCCAATTCAAGTGGTACTCTATCGGCTGAATTAAAATCTGCTATAAATTTTTTAAATAAAAACGCAGCGGCATCAACATCCAAATCATTGGTCATGCATGCTTGGGCAAGGTCATAATGTAGTGCATTGTTGTGTGTGGTACATTCTTTTGTCTGATGTTGATGACCAAGACATGAAGCAAGATGACGGATCTTTACTGCTTTTTTGGTGAATTTTTTTGCCTGATCTTTATCATTCTTTTGGGTATAAATATAGGCCTTGGCAAAGTAACCATTAAGCTCAGAAATTGCTTCCAATTCATTGGCAATTTCCAATGCCTTGTTGTAGCTTCCACCCAAGAAAGCAGGCAATTGTACATAGAGCTCTACTTGAGCCCAACGAACCGGCCAATGTGACGGATCTAATCTTGCGGCTTTGGAAAAGGATTTCTTTGCTTGATTAATTAGGCCCAAAGCTTTAAACTTAGAACTTTTTTTGGCCATCATTCCAACAGTACCTCCGTATTTGAAATGATAATTGGCTTGATTAGGTTTGACCAAAGTTAACTTTTCATAACAAGCAGCCGCACTTTCCCATTTATACAGACGTCCATATACGTCTCCAAGTTCTTCAATAGCTTGTAAATGATTTGGGTGAGATGAAACAAACTGTTCTAATTTTGGTAGCAATGATTCATAGGCCTTTGCGTCCCACAACTCTTGAAATTCTTTTGGCATATTTTGGCTGAAAAGCAAAAAGGGAGAGCAAAAGAGAGCTAAAAAATAGAATTGTTTCGTCATGATTAAGATCAATACTTTAATACCTCAAAAATAAGTCCAAAAACAACACCTAGTTGTTGAGCTGTTTCCAAAGGAGATCCTTCAAAGGCATAATTCCTGTTTGAGCAGCAGATGAAATAAATAAATAATCTACAGGCATTTCGGCATCAAGAATTTGTTTGAGCTCTGCTTTGAGTTCTTCATCCAATAAATCACTTTTTGAAACAGCGACAATACGCTCTTTATCTAGCATTTCTGGATTGTAACGCCTTAGTTCGTCCAACAAAATTTCGTATTGGTCTATTATATCATTAGCATCAGCTGGAATGAGAAATAAAAGAATGGAGTTGCGCTCTATATGACGTAAAAAATAGTGCCCTAGACCTTTTCCCTCGGCGGCACCTTCAATAATTCCAGGGATATCGGCCATCACAAAAGATTGAAAATCTCTGTATTCTACTATGCCAAGATTTGGCTTTAATGTCGTGAATTCATAATCCGCTATTTTGGGCTTGGCTGAAGTTATAACAGACAGCAAGGTCGATTTGCCTGCATTTGGAAAGCCCACAAGTCCCACATCGGCAAGAATTTTTAGTTCTATTGTAACGTATTTTTCTTCTGAAGGCATTCCGGGCTGTGCATAGCGCGGTGTTTGGTTTGTAGGCGATTTAAAATGCCAATTCCCTCGTCCACCTTTGCCGCCCTCACACAAGATAGTCTCTTGAGTATGTTCGGTAATTTCGAACAAAACAGCATTCGTTTCAGTATCACGAACAACTGTACCTAACGGAACATCTATATAGACATCTGTGCCATCGGCACCTGTACTTCGGCTTTTACTGCCATGTTCGCCATGTCCTGCTCTAAAATGCTTTTTGAATTTTAAATGATGTAATGTCCATAAATTTTCATTCCCTCGAACAATGATATGACCTCCACGACCACCGTCTCCACCATCAGGACCACCTTTGGTGATGTATTTTTCACGATGCAGATGAACTGAACCCTTACCTCCATTTCCAGAAGAAGCATATAATTTTATGTAATCAACAAAATTGCCTTCAGTCATCTTTGTTTATTTAGAGTGCATCAATTACGGCATTCAAACGCGCTGTAATCGCATCGATATCACCAACCCCATCTACGCCATGATATTTTTCTTTTTTCTCATAAAAAGATTTCAAAATAGCAGTTTCTTCATAATATATTTTTATGCGGTTACGCACAATTTCTTCTGAGGAATCATCTGGTCTTCCACTCGTTTCGCCACGCTTCAAAAGGCGTTTTACCAAAACTTCGTCGTCTACTTCCAAAGCAATCATAGCATTAACTTCAGCATCATAGGCCTTTAGAATTTCGTCTAAAGCTTCTGCCTGAAAGGTGTTTCTTGGGAAACCATCAAAAATAAATCCATTTGCATCTGGTGTTTTGGCGACCTCATCGCTTAGCATATCAATAGTTACTTGATCTGGGACAAGGGCACCTTTGTTCATGTATGATTTAGCCAATAAACCCAAATCTGTCTTGTTTTTGATGTTGTACCGAAACACATCACCTGTAGAGATGTGAATCAAATCATAGGTGTCTTTTAAAAAATTTGCTTGAGTGCCTTTTCCAGCTCCTGGAGGGCCAAATAATACGATGTTTTTCATGCGGTTTTTTAGCTGTTATTATATTGATTCAAAGAATAATCTTTAAATAAAGAAATGAGATTTGGCCACAAAGATAATTAATTACAAAGGTTAAAAAATGTTTTGCCAAGGGATTTTGATGCAAGATTCCATTTTTAAGTGTATTTTTGCGGTAGAATTCAAACTTTAGCAATTTGGCAAATATGCATGTTTTCTCCTCACAACACAAAGTCGGTATTTTAGGCGGTGGACAACTTGGGAAAATGCTGCTCTATACAACACGAAAATTTGACATCCACACGTGTGTTTTGGATCCCAATTCCGAAGCACCCTGCAAAATAGCATGTGATGAATTTTTTGTAGGCGATCTTATGGATTTCGATACGGTTTTTGAATTTGGTAAAAAAGTGGATACACTAACTATTGAAATTGAAAATGTTAATGTTGAAGCACTTAAAGCACTTGAGAAAGAGGGTGTTAATATATTCCCTTCAGCCGAAACATTGGCAATAATTCAAAACAAAGCAAAACAAAAACTTTTTTATGTAGATCATGATTTGCCCACAGCAGCATTTACGAGATATGCATACAAAGACGAACTAAAAAGAGCTATTGAGCACGATGTACAACCACTCCCTTTTGTATGGAAAAGCGCACAATTTGGATATGATGGAAAAGGGGTGAAAATTGTTCGTTCGCTTTCCGATCTTGAAGAGCTTCCAAATGTGGAATGCATTGCAGAAACTTTAGTTTCATTTAAAAAAGAACTTGCCGTTACTGTAGCACGATCGCCCAGAGGAGAAGTTCGTGCCTATCCAGTAGTTGAAATGGAATTTCACCCTGAGGCAAATCAAGTAGAATATGTGCTTTGTCCAGCAAGAATATCAGAAAACATCACGAAAAAAGCCGAACTTATTGCCCTAAAAACTGCAGCAGCGTTTCATCATGTAGGGCTTTTGGCTGTAGAGTTATTTCTGACAGAAGATGATGAAATCTTAATCAATGAAGTCGCACCTCGCCCACACAATTCTGGGCACCAAACGATTGAAGCCAGCTACACTTCTCAATTTGAACAACACATTCGTGCTATATTAGATTTACCCCTAGGTGATACAAAAAATAAAGTCAGCGGTGTAATGGTAAATCTTGTTGGTGCTGAAGGGCATAATGGTGCTGTTATTTATGAAAATATCGAAAAAATTTTAAAATTAGATGGTGTAACACCGCACATATACGGAAAAAAGGAAACACGTCCATTTCGCAAAATGGGGCATGTTACCATTGTTCATTCCGAAATCGACAAAGCACGTTCAATAGCACAACAAGTAAAAGAAACAATCAAAGTAATAAGCAAATAGTATGGCACAAGTAGGAATTATTATGGGAAGTGACAGCGATATGCCAGTCATGAAAGAAGCGGTAGAAATCCTTAAAAATTTAGATATTGACATTGAAGTTGATATTGTTTCGGCACACCGCACACCTGAAAAATTATTTGAATATGGAAGTACAGCACACGAAAGAGGATTAAAAGTCATTATAGCTGGTGCAGGTGGTGCTGCACACCTTCCTGGAATGATTGCAGCCATTAGTCCATTGCCCGTCATTGGAGTTCCTGTAAAATCAAGCAATTCCATCGATGGATGGGACTCTATTTTGTCTATCCTTCAAATGCCAGGCGGAGTACCTGTAGCAACCGTAGCACTAAATGGCGCTAAAAATGCTGGGATTTTGGCCGCACAAATTATTGGTGCTTCTGATAAATGTGTTTTAGATAAAATTCAAGTTTATAAACAAGGATTGAAACTCAAAGTCGAAAACGCTTCAAAAAATCTGAAGTCCTAATTCAGAAGAAAACCAACTTATGAATATTTTGAACAAGCGCTTTGAAACGCTACATGGCACAGCTCCGTTTTCAAAAATAAAAGCGAGTGATTTTCTACCCGCTTTTAAAACAGCTATTGCAAATTCCAAAGCAACTATAACTAAAATTTGTGTAAATACTGATGCACCTTCATTCAAAAATACCATTGTCGCATTAGAATTTGCATCATTAGAATTGGAACGAATTTCAAGTCTTTTTTTCAATCTCAACGCTGCCGAAACCAACCAAGAAATTCAGCAAATTGCACAACAAGTATCACCATTATTGGCAGAATTCTCCAACGATGTGGCGCTCAACGAAGTTTTATTTGGTAAAATAAAAATAGTTTTTGAGCAAAAGGAAACTTTATCTTTATCTGAAGAAGAAAAACAATTGTTACTCAAAAAATACAAAAGCTTTTCTAGAAATGGTGCCTTACTTGACAACAGTGACAAAGCTAAACTCAGGGAAATTGACAAATCGCTGAGCAGTTTGAAACTAACTTTTGGAGAACATCTGCTCGCCGAAACAAACAGATTTGAACTAAACATAAAAGAGGAATCTGAGCTCGATGGGTTGCCAGAAGACGAAAAAGAAGCTGCAAAATTACGTGCAGAGAAAAAAGAAAAAGAAGGATGGATTATTAGCTTAGACTACCCAAGCTATGTGCCTTTTATGACTTATGCCAAAAATAGAAACTTACGTGAAAAACTGGCATGCGCCTTTGGCAAAAAAGGTTTTCAAAATGACAATCTTGACAACCAAGAACTTGTTTTAAACATTTCAAAACTACGTCACCAACGAGCCAATCTACTGGGGTACAAAACTCATGCGCACTACGTCTTAGAAGAACGCATGGCCAAAACACCCGAAACAGTAGCACAATTTTTGTCTGATTTGCTTTCAAAAGCAACACCTTTTGCTCAAAAAGAATTTGAAACCTTGAGTGCGTTTGCTCGAAAAACTGATGGCATCGAAAAGCTTCAAAAATGGGATAATGCATACTACTCAGAATTACTCAAAAAACAATGTTTTGAAATTGACGACGCTCAACTCAAACCCTATTTCAAGCTCGAAAATGTGATTGATGGTGCGTTTCAAATCGCCAAAAAACTTTTTGGCCTTCAATTCGAAAAAACAGCACAAATTGATGTTTACCACGATGATGTTGTAACCTATAAAGTATTGGATGAAGCATCAAATCTTGTAGCTGTTTTTTATGCTGATTTTTTTCCTAGACAAGGAAAACGAAGTGGAGCTTGGATGACCTCATTCAAACCGCAATATGTGTTGAATGGACAAAACGAAAGGCCACATGTCTCTATAGTTTGCAACTTTACAAAACCAACAAAAACTAAACCGTCTCTATTGACCTTCAACGAAGTGACAACCCTTTTTCATGAATTTGGACACGCATTGCATGGTATGTTGGCCAACACAACTTATCCTAGTCTTTCTGGGACAAGTGTAGCATGGGATTTTGTAGAATTACCTAGTCAATTGATGGAAAATTGGTGCTACGAAAAAGATGCTTTAAGCTTGTTTGCAAAACACTACAAAACGGGCGAGCTGATTCCTATGGCTTGGATAGAAAAATTAAAAGCAGTTGGCAAATTCCAACAGGGAATGCAAACCCTTCGCCAATTGAGTTTTGGACTATTGGACATGAGTTGGCACGCACAAGACCCATCATCTATCGAAAATGTAAAAAAGCACGAAAAGAAAGTGTTTTCGGTAACACAACTATTTCCAGATGTTGCCGAAAATTGTATGTCTACAGCTTTTGCACATATTTTTCAAGGGGGATATTCGTCTGGGTATTATAGTTACAAATGGGCAGAAGTTCTGGATGCTGATGCGTTTGCATATTTTAAAAGCAAAGGGGTTTTTGACACCAAAATTTCAAAAGATCTAAAGCAATATATTCTAAGTAAAGGAGGTACCGAAGATCCGCATATATTATACGAACGTTTTAGAGGAAAAGCTGCAAGCAATAAAGCGTTGCTAGAACGTGCAGGACTCCTTTAAAATCCCAAACACAACACTAAAATCCACCAAAAAATAGGAAGTGCTTCTACCCAAAACGCTGTAAAATAGAGCGGCCTTTTAGGTGAACTTTTTGCCAAAAAAATCACTAATATGAGCAACATCATAATGGTAGAAATAAATTCTGATTTTTTGAATTCATGTCCGAAAATCAAAAATACTGACAATAAAAACACTCCAAAATAACCCAATTTTTTGGTGTTTGACAGCCCAATACTTTGCGGAATTGTAGAAAGTTTCAAATCATCAAAATTCATGTCTCTTATTTCGAATGGAAGCATCAAAACAAAAATAAAGACAAAGCGTTCCAAAATCCATATATAATCGATTTGAAAAAACTCTAGACCGCTTTGCAGTTGTGGAAGTAAGACTGTTGTAACAGCCCAAACAAAAGCAATAATATAGATTTTTAGCCCACTGATTTTTCTTAAACTATTTGAAGCAATCCATTTCAAAGGC
Source organism: Flavobacteriaceae bacterium (assembly GCA_029238515.1). GTDB lineage: Bacteria > Bacteroidota > Bacteroidia > Flavobacteriales > Flavobacteriaceae > UBA3537. The sequence goes on from JAQWFW010000037.1 coordinate 26,849, forward strand.
ATTCCATAAAAAAAAGTAATCAATCCTAAAAAAAACAAAGAGTACTGAACTTCTGTTTTCAGCCAAAAAAAACAAACTATAAACCCAACAAAACAAAAAGCACTAAGAACTTGAATTTCTTTGAGTTTGGTTGTAAGTGATCGATAATGAAACTTAGCCAAGCCAAAAAACTTTACAAAGTTGTAACCAAAAACTGTAGCAAAAAAGAGTGCGAAAAAAAAAGACAAAGACACTGAATCACCAGAGCGCAACAGTGTTAAATGGGCGAGCGCAAGTACCGAACATCCAACGTGTAAACTGCTATTGATGTAAAATTTAAATAAGCGTTTTAAAAAATTCACTTTGCAAAAATAACCAAACTGTTGATAAGCTTAAAAATCGGTTAAAAACTTTAATTTATTAACAAAAAAAAGCATGAATAAATCCGTAATTTTGCTAATATTTCTAAAGATATAAAATATGAACCCAGATGTTTTTTCGCAAAGACACATTGGCCCTGATGCTGTTCAGATCAAGGAAATGTTAGAAGTGGTTGGTGTAAATTCTATCGATGAATTGATTGATCAAACAGTGCCCAATAATATCAGATTGCACACTTCTTTAAATCTTGAAAAACCATTTAGTGAGCAAGAATTTCTGGAACATATTCAGGACCTCGGTGCAAAAAACAAAGTGTTCAAATCCTTCATTGGTATGGGGTATCATCCCAGTAATTTACCTGCAGTTATTCAAAGAAATATTTTAGAAAATCCGGGGTGGTACACTGCCTACACGCCATATCAAGCAGAAATTGCTCAAGGTCGACTCGAGGCGTTACTCAATTTTCAAACCATGGTTACTGATTTGACAGGTATGGAAATGGCCAATGCCTCTCTACTCGACGAAAGTACTTCTGCTGCTGAAGCCATGGCGCTTTTATATGCTGTAAGAGATCGTTCCGCCATAAAATCAGGAGTGGTGAAATTTTTTGTTACAGAAGATATTTTCCCTCAAACACTTGCTGTTCTAAAAACCAGAGCAATGCCTATTGGAATCGAGCTTGTAGTGGGTAAAACAGAAGAGTTTGAGTTTGACTCTGATTTTTTTGGAGCACTTGTTCAATATCCAGGTGCATCAGGCAAAATCATGAATCTCGAAGCTTTTATTTCAAAGGCCAATTCAAATAACATTAAAGTTGCTGTTGCAGCCGATATTCTGAGTTTAGCGGTGTTGGAAGCACCTGGACATTTTGGCGCTGATGTGGTAGTAGGTACCACACAACGATTTGGCATTCCTATGGGTTATGGCGGACCTCATGCCGCATATTTTGCAACCAAAGAAGCATATAAACGTCATATTCCAGGTCGAATAATTGGTGTGACAAAAGATACGAATGGGGAACGCGCACTTCGAATGGCACTTCAAACAAGAGAACAACATATCAAAAGAGATCGTGCAACATCCAATATTTGTACTGCACAAGTTTTGCTTGCTGTAATGGCAGGTATGTATGCTGTTTATCATGGCCCTAAAGGCCTAACATACATAGCGAATAAAGTTCATCAAAATACTGCTCTTTTAGCCAAGTCATTCAAAAATGCTGGCTTGACTTTAGAGAATGAACTATTTTTTGATACTATACGTATAAAAGTAGATGATGCTGAAAAAATCAGGGAAATTGCTTTAAATTATGAGGTTAATTTCTTTTATCCAGATCCCACTACGGTATCTATATCAATCAATGAAACAACCACAAACAATGACCTTGAGCAGATTATTTCTTTAATTTCAAAAGCGTTAAACAAGACAATTACACTGGAAACTTTGCCTAGTTCTAGTCTTCCAGAAAATCTGAAGAGAAAATCTAATTTTCTCAGCAATTCAGTTTTTAATTCCTATCATTCTGAAACCGAATTGATGCGCTACATTAAACGTTTAGAACGTAAAGACCTAGCATTAAATTTTTCGATGATTTCATTAGGCTCTTGTACCATGAAACTAAATGCTGCAGTAGAAATGCTGCCTTTGAGTTGGTCGAGCTGGGGAAATATTCACCCTTTTGCACCACTAGAACAGGTTAAAGGATACACCGAAGTCCTGAACACTTTAGAAAAACAACTGAATGAAATTACTGGATTTTCTGGCACATCATTGCAACCAAATTCTGGCGCACAAGGAGAATTTGCTGGATTGATGACCATCAAAGCATATCACGAATCTCGAGGAGATCACCACAGAAATATCTGCATCATTCCATCTTCTGCACACGGAACAAATCCTGCGAGTGCAGTTATGGCAGGCATGAAAGTTGTGGTTACAAAATCTTCTGAAAATGGAAATATTGATGTAGAAGATTTACGCGAAAAAGCTACTCAACACAAAGATCATCTAGCAGCGCTTATGGTTACTTACCCATCTACGCATGGAGTTTATGAGTCGGCGATTAAGGAAATTACGCAAATTATTCATGATCATGGTGGTCAAGTTTATATGGACGGTGCCAATATGAATGCACAAGTTGGACTCACCAATCCAGGTCAGATTGGTGCCGATGTATGTCACCTCAACTTGCACAAAACCTTTGCGATACCGCATGGTGGAGGTGGCCCAGGTGTTGGCCCTATTTGTGTTGCAAAACAACTCACACCATTTCTTCCCGGAAACCCTGTTGTTAAAACTGGAGGGACACAAGCCATCACCTCTATTTCAGGGGCACCATTTGGATCTGCTCTAGCTTGCCTAATCTCGTACGGATACATCAAAATGCTTGGTGCAGAAGGACTGACAAAAGCAACAAAAATTGCCATCCTCAATGCAAACTATATTAAAGAACGTCTTGAAGGATATTATCCAACACTTTATACAGGTGAACAAGGCCGTGCGGCCCACGAAATGATTATCGATTGCCGTTCATTCAAAACCAATGGGATTGAAGTCACAGACATTGCAAAACGACTAATGGATTATGGGTTTCATGCACCAACAGTGTCTTTTCCCGTTGCAGGAACGATGATGATTGAACCTACAGAAAGTGAAAGTAAAGCAGAAATGGATCGGTTTTGTGATGCGATGATTTCTATTCGCCAAGAAATTGATCAAGCGAGCAAGTCGGATATAAACAATCCACTTAAAAACGCTCCGCATACGCAGGAAATGATTTGTAGCGACGAATGGGATTTGCCCTATTCGCGAACCACTGCAGCATTCCCCTTGGCATATATAAAAGAAGATAAATTTTGGCCTTCTGTTCGTCGTGTAGATGATGCTTATGGTGATCGAAATTTAATATGTACGTGTGCCCCAATTGATGAATACGCCGAAGTTTAAACAAAAAAATATGAGCATTCGTATAACAGGAACAGGAAGTTATATTCCTGATCTAGTTCAAAAAAACAACGATTTTATTAGCAGTGAATTCTATACCATAGAAGGAGAAGCTATTGATACACCTATAGATGTTGTAGTTGAAAAATTCAAGGCCATCACTGGAATTTCAGAAAGGCGTTATGCCGACCACAAGCTTACGGCTTCAGACCTAGGTGCTTTTGCCGGACAAAAAGCTATTACAGATGCAAAAATTGACCCTGAGACTTTGGACTATATCATTTGTGCGCACAACTTTGGTGATGTCAAACACAACGCCATCCAAAGCGATATTCTTCCATGTTTGGCCGCACGAATTAAACATCTTTTAAAAATAAAAAATCCAAAATGTGTTGCTTATGATATTCTTTTTGGCTGTCCAGGATGGGTAGAAGGCGTGGTTCAGGCACAGGCATTCATCAAAGCAGGAATGGCAAAACGCTGCTTGGTAATAGGTGCCGAAACATTGTCCAGAGTCGTTGATCCTTTTGATCGAGATTCTATGATTTATGCCGATGGTGCTGGCGCAACCATTGTAGAAGCAAGCGAGGAAGAAGGTGGTATTATTGCTCATGAATCTGCTTCGTACACACATGAGGAAGTGTATCACTTATTTTTTGGAAATTCTAACGACAAAAGCCAAGACGAAGATGTACGCTACATCAAAATGTATGGTCGAAAAATTTATGAATTTGCATTAAATAACGTCCCAAATGCATTGAAAAATTGTTTAGATAAAAGTGGGTATTCTATACAAGATGTAAAGAAGATTTTGATTCATCAAGCCAACGAAAAGATGGATGAAGCTATTGTAAAACGCTTCTATAGACTTTACAAAACTCCTGTGCCAGAATTTATAATGCCGATGACCATTAACAAGTTGGGCAATAGTTCTGTAGCTACAGTGCCTACGTTATTCGATCTAATTAGAAAAGGAGAAATAGAAGGCCACAATCTTAATAAAGGTGATATTATTATATTTGCAAGCGTAGGCGCTGGAATGCACATCAACGCTATTGTTTACAAATATTAAATGTACGAAAACAACTTCCCATCAAAACGATACAAAATTACTCTTGATTTTGTACAACAGCATATCCCTAAAAATGAAGAAATTCTTGATTTAGGCGTCAAAAATCCCCTCTCAGAATTGTTGAAATCAAATGGATTTTCTGTGTCCAATACAAATGGTGAGGATTTAGACCTTGACTGTTCATGTGTTCAAAATTCATCAGCAAAAGTTGTTACCGCTTTTGAAATTCTTGAACACTTGGTAGCGCCTTTTGGGGTGTTAAAAGAAATTAAAGCCAAGAAATTAATTGCGAGTATTCCACTAAGTCTTTGGTTTGCCAGTGCATACAGAAGTCAAACAGATTTACGTGATCGTCATTTTCATGAATTCGAAGATTGGCAATTCGATTGGTTATTAGAAAAAGCAGGGTGGCAAATTGTGGCTAGAAAAAAATGGACTAACCCAACTAAAAAAATTGGAATTCGCCCAATATTTAGATATTTTATACCAAGATATTACATCATCTACGCCGAACGAAAATGAGGTTTTACGTCGTCATACCAGCACACAACGAAGAAGCATTCATTAGAGATTGCTTAATTTCATTGGCTGAACAATCACTGCCTCCAAAAAAAATTATAGTTGTTGATGATAATTCAAATGACCAAACAGCCCAAATTGTCAATGAACTTATACAACGCTATCCTTGTATAGATATGGTTCAGCACCAATCTTCAGAAAAACATTTACCTGGCGAAAAAATAATCAATGCATTTTATAAAGGTTTTGAACAATTGGATGATGCGTTCGATGTGGTTTGTAAATTTGATGCGGATTTAATTTTTCCAAAAAATTATTTAGAAACAATCGCAAAACATTACAAAAACGATCCAAAACTTGGACTTATTGCTGGACACTGCTACATTGAAAAAAACAAGCAATGGATTTTGGAAAATTTAACTTCAAATGACCACATAAGAGGCCCTTTGAAAGCTTATAGAAAAGCATGTTTTGAAGCCATTGGCGGTCTAAAAAAATCTATGGGCTGGGATACTATAGACGAACTTGTAGCACTCTACAATGGTTGGTCTTTTCGAACGGATGACACATTGCATGTAAAGCACATGAAACCCACAGGATCTACCTACAACAAAAATGCAAAATATTATCAAGGCATTGCGCTTTATAAAATGCGTAACGGATTTGTATTGGCTTTTTTATCGGCCTTAAAACTGGCGTATAAGAAAAGAAAAATGCGTCTTTTTTTAGATTATTTGATGGGTTACTTAAAAGCTTGGCGTATGAAAATCCCCTTTATTGTTAGTGCAGATGAAGGTGCATTTATCAGAAAGTACCGTTGGCAAAAGATAAAAAAATTAATTCTTGGTGACTAGGATTGAATTTTACACATCCAGTTCAATTCGTCTAGAACAACACCGGCGCGAACTCCATTGATGAAATCCAAAACCATTTGCCCTACCGGACTTTCGTCAGAAACATGAATATCTTCATCTTTGTATCCAATGTCTTGAATCATTGCAATGCCAACAGCAGTCCCTGATCCAAAAGCTTCTTCTAAAGTGCCATTGTTGGAGGCCTGTACGACCTCATCAATACTAATGGGCCTTTCGACAACTTCATATCCTTTATGACGTAACAAATCAATCACACTCATCCTTGTAATTCCTGCCAGAATAGAACCATCTAGATTTGGCGTAATGATTTTACCTCCTATTTTAAAGAAAATATTCATCGTTCCTACTTCTTGAATACTTTTAAAACGATGAGCATCTAACCACAAAACTTGGTCATATCCTTTTGCTTTTGCATGTTCTGTAGGCAAAATTGCTGCAGCATAATTTCCTGCAGCTTTGGCCTCGCCTGTTCCACCATGTGCAGCACGTATGTATTTTGTTTCAGCATACAAACGAACTCTTTTGGTGTAAATAGGATTGGATGGAGATGCCATGATGATGAATTTGTATTGTGTTGCAGCACGCATACCAATAAAGGCCTCATCGGCATACATAAATGGACGCAAATATAAGGCACTACCCTGCTGTGGTGGTATCCAATTTTTTTCTAAACCAACTAAAGTTTTCAGCGCATCAACAAAAAGTTGTTCCGGAAACTCGGGCATCCCTAACCGACGTGCACTAAAATTTAATCGCTTTGCATTTTGCTCAGGACGAAACAACATCGGGGTTCCATTGGTGTCTAATGTTGCTTTCATCCCTTCAAAAATGGCTTGACCATAATGTAAAGCCATGGCTGCAGGATGCGTAGGGATCAGCCCCATAGGAGTGATTTTTGGAGCTTGCCAAGTTCCATTTTCATAGGCACACAAAAACATATGGTCTGTAAATGTTCTCCCCAGTGGGATGTCGTTAAAATCTAAACCTTCACTTTTAGATTCTTTTACTTTTTCGATTTGTATTTGGGTGCTCATAAATTCGAATAGCTTATGACTTGATGAATTTTTTTAACTGTGTTTTGGTAAAAGAGCTAAGCGCTAGTTCACCACTAATTTTGGCACGTTTGGCCAATAATTCTTCCCAATGATCTGTACCTTCCCATTGAATCTTTTTAAATTCTGCTAGTGCTTTTGGATTGCAACTTGCCAATTGGTTGGCTAAATTTGAAACCTGTGTATTCAACTCATTGTTAGATTCAAAAATAGCGGCAAAAAGACCTTTTTCTCTAGCCCATTTTGCAGAAAAAAAGGTTTGAGGATTAAGCGTCAGCTGTGATACTACAGATAGTCCTAGTTTTCTTTTTAGTGCCGGTTCAATCACAAAAGGACCAATGCCAATACTCAACTCACTTAGCTTTATGGAAGCAAATTCACTTGCAAAACAAACATCTACAGCTGCTGCCAAACCTACGCCACCGCCTACGGCCTTGCCCTGAACACTTCCAATAATAATTTTTGGATTATTGCGCAGTGCATTAATGACATTGGCAAAGCCCATAAAAAACGTTTTACCTTCATCGATTGTAGAAATTGCAGCTAAATCTTTTAAGCTTGCTCCTGCACAAAATGTTCGGTCGCCTCCACTTTTTAGCACCAAAACGTGTACATCATCATCTTCACCAGCTTGGGTAATTGTAGCACTCAACTCGTTAAGCATTTGTAATGGCAATGCATTATGTGGAGGATTATAAAATTCTATATAACCCACGTTTTGGGTTTTGGTAAATTTTACATAAGGATTGGTCGCCATTTTTTGTTTATTTTCTCTAGCTAATATACTTCAATTTTAGGAAATGAATAAACAAAATAAATATGATGACCATAAAAATAAGAAAGAAAAATTAAAGCTTTAATTGAGGAAACTGTTCTTTCAAAAGTTTAATTTCTAAATCCAAAGTTTTCAAAAACTCTTGATGGGCTTTACTTTGAGGGTTGAATGGCTTGTGTTGTAATCCATTTTGAATACGGCTGATGGTTTTTAGAGCAACATCAAGTTGCGGATCTACCCAAACGGATTTAAATTTTTGCCAAATAAAATCTATAGCTTGAGCATTAGGATGAATCATATCCGAAGCATAAAATCTATAATCTCTCAATTGATCCATGAGCAATTCATAAGAAGGAAAGTAATGCAAAAGCGCTGAATGTTCTACCACGCGATGAACAGCAGTAATCAAATGTGCTTTGCTTCGTGTGTTTTCGACAAATCCGTCTTTGAGGTGACGCACTGGAGAGATAGTAAAAATAATATCTGCCTTAGGATTAAAGGCGTGAATCAAGTCCCGAATCTCAGTTAAAATCGCAGTAGTTTCATCGACATCAAATATTTTTTTTTCAAACTCAGAAGCCGATTGTTTGTGACAGTTTGCAACATGTTTTTGAGTTTTCAAATGAAAATAACTCCACGCTGTACCTAGAGTTATGACGAAATGTGATGCCGTTTGAAAGTACGCATTACACTGCTCTAATTGAGTGCTTAATTGATCGACAAAAACTGATTTTGAACTGTGATTGAGTTGAGAATGTGCATCAAAACTTTTCCATTGTTCATCACTAAAAAACACAGCTCTTTCATCTATTTTGCATTCATGAACACAAGTCAAAAATGTCAGGATAGCTTTTGGATTAAATAATACCCCAGATGGATTAGTCTTGGTTTGAAATTTGAAATGATTTAATTGGCCTGAAATATGTGTGCTGAAGCAAGATCCTAAAAGAACGGTTTGAGCATCAAAATCGATGTATTTGCCTTTGGCGGAATATAAGGGTACTTCGGTTTGAAATTTCAAAACTTAGAATTTAAGATATAAGTGCTACAACTTGTGCTAAAGCTTCGGGGATTCCAGCGGGGTTTTTACCGCCAGCAGTAGCAAAAAATGGTTGACCACCTCCACCTCCTTGAATATAACGCCCTAGCTCTCGAACAATGGCTCCAGCATTCAAATCCCTCGAGGCAACAACATCTTTTGAAACGTAACACGACAATAGCGCTTTTCCGTTTTGTTCTGAAGCGAAAATCAAAACTGCATTGTCAAATTTTTGACCAATCTCAAAAGAAACATCCTTCAACCCAGCAGCATCCAAGTCGAGTTGTTTTGCTAAAAAATTCAATCCATTGACAGATTTTATTTCTGATAATAGTTGAGCTTTTACATTCTTGGCTTTATCTTTTAAAAGTTGTTCAATTTGTTTTTTTAATTGATTGTTTTCTGCTTTGAGATCCGTTACTGCTTTAACAGGATCTGCGGCATTGTTCAGTGTGTTTTTTATTCGCTTAAAATGTTGATCATTTTCGCCAAAATAGTCTTTCACAGCATCATTTGTAATGGCTTCAATACGTCGAATTCCAGAAGCAACAGCGCTTTCAGAAGTGATCTTAAAATGCCATATATCGGCGGTGTTTTTTACATGAGTTCCACCACAGAGTTCGATGGAATTTCCAAAGCGTATCGTACGTACAACATCACCATACTTTTCACCAAAAAGCGCTACAGCACCATCGGCAACAGCTTGTGTCATTGGTACTGCACGTTGTTCCTCTAGAGTGAGGCGCCCTTCAATTCTTGCATTGACAAAGTTTTCAACCTCCTGAAGTTCCTCATTGGTCATTTTTGAAAAATGCGAAAAATCAAAACGTAAGTATTTCGAATGAACTGCACTTCCTTTTTGCTCTACGTGTGTTCCCAAAATTTCGCGTAAAGCTTGGTGCAACAAATGTGTTGCTGTATGATTACATTCTATTCTAAAGCGTTGTTTGGCATCGACTACTGCCATAAAAGAATCGGTAAGATTTTTAGGTAAATCTTTTACGATATGAATCGCGACATTATTCTCTTTTTTGGTATCTAGAATATAAACTACATCGCCATTAGCAGCTTCCAAATACCCCTTGTCACCAACCTGTCCCCCTCCTTCGGCATAAAATGGTGTTAGATTAAAAACCAATTGGTATTGCGTCCCATTTTTCGAAGATACTTCTTTGCGGTAACGTACAATCTTTACTTTTGTTTGGAGGGTTTCATAACCAACAAATTCTTGTTCATCATCGTCTCTAATGATTGTCCAGTCTTCTGTAGACACTTCACTTGCTGCACGCGATCTACTTTTTTGTTTTTCAAGTTGCGCTTGGAATCCAGATTGATCCAAATGCATGTTTTTTTCTTGAAGGATAAGAGCAGTCAAATCAACAGGAAATCCGTAAGTGTCATACAGTTCAAAAGCTTTATCGCCAGAAACAGTATCGCCTTCTGTGGTACTGATGATACGTTCTAACAACAATAGTCCTTGATCTAAGGTTTTAAGAAATGAAGATTCTTCCTCTTTAATGACATTTTGAATCAATTGTTTTTGTGCAATGAGTTCAGGGAATGTTTCTCCCATTTTTTTGACAAGCACACTCACCAAGCGATGCATAAAAGGTTCTTTCTTGTCTAGAAAAGTAAATCCATAGCGAACGGCACGCCTCAAAATACGTCGGATTACATATCCTGCGCCCGTATTTGATGGCAATTGACCATCAGCTATGGAAAAGGCCACAGTACGGACGTGATCTGCGATGACACGGATAGCGATATCATGTTGTTCATTTTGTCCATAGTCTATACCTGAAATGGTTTCAATTTCTCGAATGATTGGCGTAAAAACGTCCGTATCATAATTTGACTTTACTCCCTGTAGTGCCATACAAAGGCGTTCGAAGCCCATACCTGTGTCTACATGTTTTTGAGGAAGACTTTCCAAAGTACCATTGGCCTTTCTGTTGTATTCCATAAAAACTAAATTCCAAATCTCTACAACATGCGGATGATCTTTGTTGACCAACTTGTGACCAGGAATTTCAGCTTTTTCTTCCTCACTTCTTAAATCGACATGAATTTCACTTGATGGACCGCATGGACCTTGTTCGCCCATTTCCCAAAAGTTATCTTTCTTGTTCCCCATCAATATGCGGTCTTCAGAAATGATATTTTTCCAGATGTTGAATGCCTCAGAGTCTATTTCAGTATTATCGTTCTTATCACCTTCAAAAACAGTGACATAAAGAATTTTTTTGTCGATTTTATAAACTTCAGTGAGTAGTTCCCATGCCCAAGCAATAGCTTCTTTCTTAAAATAATCCCCAAAACTCCAATTTCCCAACATCTCGAAAAGGGTATGGTGATAGGTGTCGTAGCCCACTTCTTCTAAATCGTTGTGTTTGCCAGAAACTCGTAAACATTTTTGAGTGTCAGCTATTCGCTTACTGGGTGGCTGACCATTGCCTATAAAATATTCTTTAAATGGGGCCATTCCAGAATTCACAAACATCAATGTAGGATCATCTTTGACCACCATTGGTGCCGAAGGCAAAATAGCATGTTGCTTATCTTCAAAAAACTTTAGAAAGTTGGCTCTTATATCTTGAGATTTCATGTAATGTGTTAACCTTTTTGAAATAATTTGATTTTACTCTAAAAACAAATTATATTTGTTATCTAAAGGTGTGCATCTTTTGGCACATCCTTAATACCAAAACAAAAATAGAACTTTTTAGGCAATGTCTAACGTAAAATATTATTACGATCCTGAAACACTTTCGTACCGAAAGATTACGAGTGATAAAAAGACAAAGGCAAAATTCGTCATAGGGTTCACACTTGCCTCTGCACTTTTTGGTTTTTTTGTTGTACTTGTTGGTAGTCATTATTTTGAATCTCCAAAAGAGAAAATCTTGAATAGAGAACTTCAAAACATGGAGCTTCAGTACACCATTTTGAGCCAAAAAATGAGTGAAATTGAAAATGTTTTAGAAAATATTGAAGAACGTGATAACACAATATATCGTCTTTATTTTGAAGCTAACCCCATTCCGAATGCACAACGAACACAAGGTTTTGGTGGAGTCAATCGGTACAAAAAATTTGATGGATTCAAAAATTCAGACCTAATTGCTGAAGCCAACAAGCGTATTGATGTCCTTCAAAAACGACTTGTCATTCAATCCAAATCTTTAGACGAAATAACTGCACTAGCGAAAGATAAAGAGAACTTTTTGTCGAAAATCCCAGCTATTCAGCCCATCAAAAATGAAGATTTGACCCGAATGGCCTCTGGTTATGGATACCGTACAGATCCTTTTACTAAAATTCGAAAGTTCCATTACGGAATGGATTTTACAGCACCTAGAGGAACCCCTGTGTATGCTAGTGGCGATGGTGTCGTAAAACGTGTAGACTCCAGATCTTCAGGGTATGGAAAACACATCAGAATAGATCACGGCTATGGTTATGTGAGTTTATATGCACATCTATATAAATACAATGTCCGCAAAAATCAACGTGTAAAACGTGGGGATATCATTGGATTTGTAGGTAGTTCGGGGCGTTCGCAAGCGCCACACCTCCACTATGAAATTTTCAAGGACAAACGACGCATAAATCCTGTGAATTTTTACTACGGAAATCTTACAAGTGAAGAGTTTAACGACTTGTTGGCCAAAGCTTCAGTAGAAAACCAATCCCTTGACTAAATGCATGTCGATCTACCAAAAAAACTATACTACAACATAGGTGAAGTCGCTAAAGCTTTTGGCGTAAAAACCTCTTTGATACGGTTTTGGGATAGTGAGTTTTCTATTTTAAAGCCAAAAAAAAATGCCAAAGGCAATAGAAAGTTTACTCAAGAGGACATCAAAAACCTGAAACTGATTTACCACCTAGTCAAAGAACAAGGATACACACTCGAAGGAGCAAAAACCTATTTAAAAACAAATAAGGGGAAATCGTTGACTAATTTCGATATCATTTGTAAATTGGAATCCATAAAACATCAATTAATAAAAATTAAATCTCAAATCTAAAAACTCTATACATTATGAAAAAATGGCTTATTCCACTCATCATCATTGCTGCAATTGTTTTTGGCGTTTATAATTGGGCTGTTGGGTTCAACAATACCGCTGTAGAGCACGAAGCAAATGCAAAAACTGCTTGGTCCAATGTAGAAAGCAGCTACCAACGAAGAAATGACCTCATCGGAAATTTGGTAAACACCGTAAAAGGGGCTGCAGATTTCGAAAAAACCACACTTACTCAAGTGATTGAAGCGCGTGCAAAAGCAACATCTACCACCATAGATCCTTCAAACATTACTCCTGAAAATTTGGCAACTTTTCAGCAAGCACAAAGTGGGCTTAGTGGTGCATTATCCCGTCTTCTCGTTACTGTAGAACGCTACCCGGAACTCAAAGCGAATCAGAACTTTTTGGATCTTCAAAATCAATTGGAAGGCACAGAAAACCGTATCAATGTTGCTCGTGATCGCTACAACCAAGCGGTAAATACTTACGACATTTTTACCTCAAAATTCCCCAATAAAATTTTAGCGGGTTGGTTTGGTTTTGATGAAATGGCGCGTTACAAAGCTGATCCTGGTGCAGAACAAGCTCCTGAAGTTGATTTTGATTTTGACTAAAACTCCTTTGTGAACATTCTAGAAAATTTTCTAAGTGCAGATGAAGAACAAGAAATTGTTTCGGCAATTCATATGGCCGAAAAAAACACTTCTGGTGAAATTCGTGTACACATAGAAAAGAATACCGACGAACCCATTGATGTGCGTGCAAAACATGTTTTTCATGCCCTAAAAATGGACAATACTAAACTTGAAAATGGCGTCTTAATTTATATCGCAATTGAAAATAAGAAATTCGGTATTTATGGAGATAAAGGAATTCATAAAATAGTAACTCACAGTTTTTGGGACAACACTCGTGATGTGATGCAAGAGCATTTTGAAGCTGGCGCTTTCAAAACAGGTATAATTGAGGGTATAAAAAATGCAAGTGAGGCCCTAAAAAAACACTTCCCTTGGGATGTAAATGACCGCGATGAATTGTCCAATGAAATTTCAAAAGGAAAGGTATAAATGCGGATAAAGTTGAATTGTATATTTCTGATTCTAATACTGATTTGTAGTGGTCAAAACAGTCATGCACAATTTGAAATCCCTCCAATACCCAAAACACAAACCAGTGTTTATGACTATATAGGTGTTTTGGCTCCAAATGAGTCCAAAGCCCTAGGGCAAAAGCTCATTCGTTATGCCGACAGCACATCCACACAAATTGTGTTGGCCACCATCAATTCAACAGAGGGTGAGTATATTAATTACTTAGCTACAAATTGGGCACAAAGTTGGGGTATTGGACAAGACAAAAAGGACAACGGAGTTTTTATTCTTTTGGCCAAAAATGACCGAAAAATTAACATCAGTACGGGCTATGGCGTTGAGCATCTACTCACCGACAAAATGTGTAGCCGTATTATTCAGGAACACTTTATTCCCTCGTTCAAAAAAAATAAATATGCAGAAGGTTTAAACGCAGGGGCAGATGCCATTTTTGAAGTCCTTACTGGTGCATATAAAGCATCACCCAAACAAAAAACTTCTGAAGTCCCTTTTGGATTAATCTTATTTCTTATCGTTATTTTTATCATTTTTGTTGCCGCATTATCAAAACGGGACAATGGTAAAAATAAAGGAAATCGTGCGCCACCAACCAGTCTGTTGGACGCTATCATTTTAAGCAATATGGGGCGCGGAAACTACAGAAAGAGCAAAAGCACAGGTGGCCTATTTGGCGGCACCGGAAGTTTCGGAGGCGGTGGCTTCGGGGGAGGTTTTGGTGGTGGTGGTTTCGGAGGCGGTGGTGCCTCAGGAGGATGGTAAGACTACTTTTTCCGCATAAAAATTGTCACCGGCACACCAGAAAAATCATACAATGAACGCAGTTTATTTTCCAAAAAACGTTTGTAAGGATCCTTTACATATTGAGGTAAATTACAGAAAAATGCAAACTGAGGTTGGGGAGTAGGCAACTGCATGATATACTTAATTTTGACGTATTTACCTTTCAAAGCTGGTGGTGGATTATGCTCTATAATAGGCAATAAATCTTCATTCAATACACTTGTTTTGATACGCTTTGATTTGTTTTTATAAACATCTACAGCCGTTTCAATAGCTTTGTAGATGCGTTGTTTTGTAAGTGCCGAAATAAATACGATTGGAACATCTGTAAATGGTTCTATTTGCTTTCTAATGTGGGTTTCAAATGCTTTAGTGGTTTTGGTGTCTTTCTCTACCAAATCCCATTTGTTAACCAAAATCACGATGCCTTTGTTGTTGCGTTGTGCCAACCAGAAAATATTTTGGACCTGTCCATCAAATCCTCTTTGAGCATCACACACCAATAAGCAAACGTCTGCATTTTCTATGGCGCGAACACTACGCATAACAGAATAAAATTCAAGATCTTCTTTGACTTTGGCCTTACGCCGAATTCCTGCAGTATCGACCAAATTAAAATCAAAACCAAAACGGTTATATTTTGTATCAATCGCATCCCGAGTGGTGCCTGCAATGTCCGTAACAATGTAGCGGTCCTCGCCAATTAAAGCATTGATGAATGAAGATTTTCCAGCATTGGGACGACCCACAACAGCAAATCGAGGCAGTTCTGTTTCGTTATTATCTTTTTCTTCAGGGAGAGCTTCAACCAAGGCATCCAACAAATCTCCTGTACCACTACCATTGATACTCGCAATGGTATAATAATCACCGAGTCCTAAGGCATAAAACTCTACAGCGTCTTGAGCACGTTTGGCATTATCTACTTTGTTGACTACTAAAAAAACGGGCTTTTTGATTTTTCTCAAAAGTTTGGCCACATCTTCATCCATTCCTGTTACACCTGTTTCTACATCTACCATAAAAATAATAGCATCAGCTTCATCGATGGCCAGTTCTACTTGTTTATCTATTTCGGCTTCAAAAACATCATCACTTCCTACCACATACCCGCCAGTATCAATAATGGAAAACTCTTTTCCATTCCAGTCGCTCTTGCCATAATGTCTGTCACGAGTGACTCCGCTCACAGCATCAACAATGGCTTCTCGCCGCTGTATCAAACGGTTGAAAAATGTGGATTTGCCTACATTCGGTCGGCCTACAATAGCTACAATATTTCCCATTACTTTTTTTGAATTGCTGCAAAAATAGGGATAATTCCATTGGATTGTGGGATGCTGCTTTAAAAATCAATTTTGAAATTAAATTTAATTCCATAACTTTATTGAACCCAAATGTACTGTTATGATAAAATCTCACGAAATAAAATTTCCAACTGAAAAAGTTGTCCTTCGCCCACGGTTTACACTTTTGCTCACATCCTCTGCTGAAAAAGTCCTTGAAGAATTCAGACAATCCAATGCTGCTGATGCAGGTATTGTGACCAAAATTATTGATCATCACGTGATTCTAAAAATTTCTAAATCCAACCAACACTATTGGTCGCCACAACTTCATTTAGAAATTGAAAACTGCACAAGTATTACCAAGTTAAACGGATTGTTTGGCCCCAACCCTACAATTTGGACCTTGTTTATGTTTTTGAAATTTGTATTTAGTGGATTATTTATAGGTTTTGGGGTTTGGGCAGCTAGCAATTATCTATTAGAACAACCAACGGCATTGCCCATCACTTTATCTTTACTGATGTGTGTTTTTGGGATTGGCGTCTATTTTATTGCACAGTTTGGCAAAAAAATGGGGGAAGAACAAATGGAACAACTTTATGCCTACATGTGCAGCATTATAAGTGTTGAAGAGCATAGCTTAAACGCTATAAATAACTGAAAAATCAGGATTGATTGTAACCAAAACGTTTGAGTTGATTGGTATTAGAACGCCAGTTTTTATTGACTTTGACATACAGTTCTAGGTGGACTTGTTTTCCAAAAAATTGTTCTAAATCTTTACGAGCTTCAGTGCCTACCCGCTTTAGCGGTTTACCTTTATGACCTATAAGAATTCCTTTTTGAGTTTCACGCTCGACCATAATTACAGAACGCATACGTATGATGTTTTCTTCTTCAAAAAACTCCTCTGTATCAACCTCAACAGCATAAGGAATCTCTTTTTTGTAGTGCATCAATATTTTTTCACGAATTTTTTCATTTACAAAAAAACGTTCGGGTTTATCGGTCAATTGATCTTTTGGGTAAAACGGAGGGGATTCTGGTAAAAGCTCAATGATGCGGTCAAAGACATTTTTTACATTGAATCCTGTAAGCGCAGAAATAGGATAAAACTCAGCATTTGGTACTTTGGATTGCCAAAAATCCGCTTGTTCTTCAAGAATTTCTTGATCTGAGGTATCAATCTTGTTGATGAGTAAAATAACTGGAGTTTTGGTGCTAGTAATTTTCTTGAAAAAGGCCTCATCTTTCAACGATTTTTCACCAATTTCAACCATATAAATCAGAACATCAGCATCTTCAAAAGCTGACTTAACAAAGTGCATCATGGAGGATTGCAATTCGTAGGCAGGTTTGATGATTCCAGGAGTATCGGACAAAACGACTTGAAAATCTTCGCCATTGACAATCCCCAATATTCGATGGCGCGTAGTTTGTGCTTTGGAAGTGATGATGGATAACTGTTCGCCCACAAAAGCATTCATAAGGGTAGACTTTCCTACGTTTGGATTTCCAATAATGTTTACAAAACCTGCTTTATGCATTTATAATGTATTTGCGACAAAGGTACAATCTTCAAATCAGACCAACTAAAACCTCGGTATCATTTGTTTGCAACACACAAAAACGCTTCAACATCATCAACCATCATGGGACTACCGCAAATAAAAGGACTCCGCTGATGAAGTCTTGTCGGTTGAACTTCCATAATACGCTGAAACCCATCACTGGCTTTTCCATTGGCTTGTTCGGCCAAAAATGCCATGGGATTACATTCGTATAACAATCGCAATTTTCCGCTAGGATATGATGCACTTTGCGGATACAAATATATACCGCCCTTTATCATGTTACGATGAAAGTCGGAGACCAAAGAACCAATATATCGCGATGTGTAGGGGCGATCGTCTTCTTCTTGTTGACAATATTTAATATAGTCTTTGATGCCTTGCGGAAAATGAATGTAATTTCCCTCATTAACAGAATATATTTTTCCAGATTTTGGAAATGTCATGTTGGGGTGAGACAAGTAAAATGTACCAATAGCTGGATTGAGTGTAAAGCCATTCACTCCATGCCCAGTGGTATAAACCAACATTGTAGACGTACCATAAATGATGTAGCCAGCAGCCACTTGCTCTTTGCCTTTCTGCAAAAAATCCTCAAGTACCACTGGAGTACCCACAGGTGTCACACGACGGTAAATGGAGAAAATAGTTCCTACGGATACATTGACATCAATATTGGAGGATCCATCAAGGGGATCAATCAAAACCACATATTTATTTTGATTGTTTTTGTCGTAACTATTGATGGCAATAAAATCGTCTTCCTCTTCACTAGCAATACCACAAACAATATTTCTGTTGGTGAGCATTTGAATGAATTTTTCATTGGCATAAACATCCAATTTTTGCTGATTCTCGCCTTGTGCATTGGTATCCCCTGCAGCGCCCAAAATATCAACAAGGCCGGCTTTGTTGACTTCATAATTGACCACTTTTGCCGCCAAACGTATGGAATTTATAAGCCGAGATAATTCTCCTGAAGTATACTTGAAAGAAGATTGATTCTCGATGATGAATTCTCCAAGAGTTTGATTTTTTTGAGTCATTTTTCAATATATACCGACAAAAGTATCGAGATTTTTTTCAAACTACAACCTTTTCGTAATAAAAATATCTTACCAAAAATAACAGGGTTTTAAGTATCTTTGACCCCAATATAAACAGGAATGAATTACCACATCCGAAAAGCAAAGCCCACAGATCTGCAACAAATCCATGATTTGATTGTAGAACTAGCTGTTTTTGAAAGAGAACCAAAGGCCGTTGAAGTCACTGTTGAGGAATTGAAAACTTCCGGTTTTGGGGACCAGCCAGATTTCACTTGTTTTGTAGCAGAGACCAATGACAAAATATTAGGAATTGCATTGGTGTACACCCGCTTTTCAACTTGGAAAGGACGTGTATTACACCTAGAAGATTTGATTGTATCGGAATCCATGCGTGGAAATGGTATAGGGTCTGCGTTGTTGGATCAAGTTGTGAAATATGCGCATACATTGAAAGTCAAACGGGTATGTTGGGAAGTACTGGACTGGAATACATCTGCCATTGAATTTTATGAAGCCAAAGGCGCCGATGTTAAACGTGATTGGGACGTGGTACACCTCAATGAAGAAGGTATAAAAAAATATTTATCTAAATTACACTCATGCACATCTTAAAATTTGGAGGTGCCTCTGTAAAAGATGCAGACGGTGTCCGAAATCTAGAAAAAGTACTCAAGGTCGTTGGTACGGAAAAATCACTGATTGTGATATCGGCAATGGGTAAAACAACCAATGCATTAGAAAAAGTCATTGATCATTATTTCAACTCGAAACACGAATTACAAAGCAGTATACAAGACGTCAAAAAATACCACAACGCGATATTATTAGATTTATTTGAAAATGAAGCGCATGAGGTTTTCAAGGTTGTTTCAAATTTATTCCGTGAATTATCTGATTTTTTTGACCGCAACAAATCTCCAGATTACAGTTTTGTATATGACCAAACCATAGGTTATGGCGAATTGGTTTCTACCACTATAGTAAGTTATTATCTCAACCACAGAGGCATCAAAAACAAGTGGTTAGACGTACGAGAACTCATCAAGACTGACAACTATTACCGCAATGCAAAGGTGCATTGGGAGACCACGCAATCTAAGATCTTGGATGCTGTTGAGAAAAACACCCTAAACATCACACAAGGATTTTTGGGTAGTGATGCAAATAACTTTACGACTACACTTGGTCGTGAAGGAAGTGATTATTCGGCGGCCATTTTTGCGTTTTGTCTCAATGCAAAAGGCGTTTCCATTTGGAAAGATGTTCCTGGAGTTCTTAATGCCGATCCGCGTTATTTTGAAAACCCTACTTTACTTCATTCCTTATCATATGAAGAAGCTATTGAGCTGTCGTATTATGGCGCATCAGTCATTCATCCAAAAACACTACAACCCCTACAACGAAAAGAAATTCCACTATATGTAAAATCTTTTTTGAACCCAAAAAATAAAGGGACCAAAGTTGGGAAAGCGTTAGAGCTTTCACCCAATGTACCGTGCTATATCTTAAGAAAAAATCAAATCTTAATCTCTGTTTCTTCTTTGGATTTCTCTTATATCGTAGAAGAAAATATCAGTCATATTTTCAAGTTGTTGCATTTGTATAAAATGAAAGTCCGTTCGATTCAAAACTCGGCCATTAGTTTTTCGGTTTGTATTGAAAATAATTATGACCATTTGGAACCTTTGATTTTGCAACTCAAAGCCAAATACAATGTACGTGTGGATCAAAGTGTAGACCTTTTCACTGTTCGTCATTATACGGCAAGTGCCATCAAAGAAATTGAAAAAAATAAAACAGTTTTGATGAAACAAATCACCCCAGAAACCGTTCAGATTATAACCAAATAAAAACCTATGAGTATTGTTTCAGCCAAAGAAATTGCAAAAGCGATTAAGCTTGACGGCTATGGATTTTTAGGTACATTTTGTGGATGGATTCTGATGAAAGTCCTCAAAATTTCTACTATAAATAAAATTTACAACAAAAACAAACACCTCTCCGATCTTGATTTTTTGAACGCACTTCTAAAAGCATTTAAAATACGTTTTGAAATTCCAGAAGAAGACCTCCGACGACTTCCAAAAGACGGTGCTTACATTACGGTCTCTAACCATCCTCTTGGTGGTGTAGATGGGATTCTGTTGCTCAAACTCATTATTGAACAGCGCAGTGATTTTAAAATTATTGCCAATTTTCTCCTTCACAGAATCGAACCTTTGATTCCTTACATCATGCCTGTGAATCCATTTGAAAACAGAAAAGATGTAAAATCAAGTGTAACGGGGTTCAAAAATGCACTTCTACATTTGAAAGCGGGGCATCCTTTGGGGATTTTTCCTGCTGGTGAAGTTTCTACCTACCGCGATGGAAAACTCTTGGTCGATAAACCTTGGGAAATCGCTGCCATGAAATTGGCCAAAAAAGCACAAGTTCCTATTGTTCCCATTTATTTTCATGCCAAAAACAGCCCTCTATTTTATCGTTTATCCAAAATAAGCGACACACTGAGAACCGCAAAATTACCTTCAGAATTGTTAACCCAAAAACACCGCGTTATCAAAGTACGTATTGGGCGCCCTATCTCTGTAAAAGACCAACAACAAAACGAAACTTTAGAAGCATTTTCAGATTTCATCAGAAAGAAAACCTACATGCTTTCCAATACATTTGAGCGGCCAAAAATTTTGAAAAATATTTCATCAAACATCAAAATCAAGAAAATACCAAAGAAAATCGTGACACCAATAAATCCACTTCTCATGCAGTCAGAAGTAGACGATTTAAGAGCAAAAAATCATCGGCTTTTGGAAAGTAAAAACTATGAAGTTTACCTCGCCCATGCCGCCAATATCCCCAATATATTAAGGGAAATTGGGCGTTTGCGTGAAATCACATTTCGTGAGATTGGGGAAGGTACCAACCGTGCTATTGATTTGGATAAATTTGATAGCTATTACCATCATATGTTTTTGTGGGATACAGAGGCAAAATGTCTGGCAGGGGCCTACCGAATGGGCTTAGGAACAGAAATTTATGATGCATTTGGAATTGATGGATTTTATCTTCAAGATCTCTTTCGTTTTGAACCTGAATTACACAAAATGATGAGCCAGTCGATTGAGTTGGGACGAGCATTCATCATTAAGTCTTACCAACAAAAACCTATGCCATTGTTTTTGCTATGGAAAGGGATTGTACACACCACACTGCGGTTCCCAAACCACAAGTACCTTATTGGTGGTGTGAGTATCAGTAACCGCTTTTCTAATTTCTCTAAATCGCTGATGATTGAGTTCATGAAATCGCATTATTACGACCCGTATTTGGCGCAATATATCCATCCAAAAAAAGAATTTAAAGTCAAACTCAAAGACACCGACAAGGATTTTGTATTTGATGCTACGGAAGCCGATTTGAATAAATTTGACAAAATTATTGATGAAATAGAACCTGGTGCTTTGCGTCTACCCGTACTCCTAAAAAAATACATCAAGCAAAATGCCCGACTGATTGCCTTTAATGTAGATCCACTATTTAACAATGCGGTAGATGGGCTGATGTATATCCGTATTGCTGATCTCCCAGACAGTACCGTACGGCCCGTAATGGAAGAATTCCAAGCAGAACTGGAACGTAAATATGGCCCAAAAGCTGAGGAGGAGGAATAGTGTTGCTTGCTAATATAATAATGCTAACTATAGTATGTTGTTAAAATTGAATACTAAAGTTAGCTTTACATACCTACATTTAGCAATGAAATCAAGTCAGAAAATATTAAAAAAATTTGGTGAAAAAGTTCGAGAAATCCGAAAGGATAAAGAAATGTCGCAAGAAGAATTAGCTCATAAAGCCAATTTACACAGAACTTATATTGGCATGATTGAAAGAGCAGAAAAGAATATCACACTAGTAAACATTGAGAAGATTGCTACAGCATTAGGGGTTAAGATAAAAAAATTGTTCTAAATGGCTATAATTCAAGATTTACTCAAAGACAAAGACGATTTGATAGATTATAATGCTATCTTAAAAAAGCATCCTTGGATCTATAAAAAAAACCAAAAATGTATTTTAAGTCCCGACAGTGACGGTTTACTTTGTGGTTTATTTATGTCCTACTATTTAGGTTGGGAAGTAATTGGTTTTTATGATGGAAAAGTATGTGTAATGAAAGAAGGTGAATCAGCATACTCCAATGATACGTGCTTTTTGGACATTGAAATCTATAGGAAAGGAATAAAAAGCATGGGACATCATATGGTTTCTGTTTACAAAAATGAAAAACCTGATAATTGGAGTGAAAAATTTAAAGATTGTATTCAACCAAATTTACTTAGAGACTATGATAAAAACACTTTCCGATTAAAATACCCATTAGCTACGATTCATTTGCTAATAGGTTTATTGGAGAGTAAAATTGATATAAAAGTTGAGGACTCTGCAATTTTCCCTTTATTATTTACAGATGGAACGTTCAATGTAATGTTTTCGTATCCTGAGAATGTAATGAATTGGTGGAAATATTTGAGAGTTCAGGATAACTCTAGACTTTTAAATCATGTCTTTATGGGAGAAAATTATACCGTTTTTAAATTAATGTTAGAAATGGATTCATTTTTTAGAGAAAGAGATGAAATATCTATTGCTAGAGAAAGAGGTGACAGACTAAAAATCTCAAAAAAAGACAGTAGTCCTCATAACATTGAACCAATTGAAAGGGAGCTTTATAAAATTAATGATGATGCCAAAAATCGTTGTTTAAAGTTTTTAAAATTATTAGAAAAACACACAAATTGGAAGCTTAATGAAAAAAAATGGTCTTTTACAAATTTACAACTAATGAGATTTACCAAAAGTGATTTTCAAGCACAAAATTTGACGATAAAAAAAGATAATTGGAAGAAATTGATGGATTTAAATCCCTTATCATGGGCCATGACATCTGGGCAGAATATTGAATTTACTAAAGAAGAACCAGATAAGTTAATTTAAAAATCTATAACTTTTTGACTCGTCTCGACCCTAATTCTATCATTGGCAATGTCAATATATTCTTGCGAAATATCAAAACCTATATAATTCCTATTTAATTTTTTTGCAACGACAGCTGTGGTACCAGAACCCATAAATGGGTCTAACACTATTCCATTGGGAGGGCAGAATACTTGAATAAAATCTGTAGGAATTTTGTCAGGAAAAACTGCAGGGTGTTTTCTCTTCAAAGGATTTTTATCTCCTGCCATTAGGTATTCCCATACTGTTCCAGGACACTTAGTCGCATTAATTTTTCTGGTAACTGTTTTGGTTGTTTGTCCATTAGTTTTGCGATTTCCACTACCTGTCATCGTCTTACCTCCATGTTTTGAAGGTATTTTAATTGGCTCTTTGTTAAAATACTGGGGTCTTTCCCCTTTTAAAAAAACAGGCATGAATTCATGATCAACTCTGAAACGCTTAGTCCACCATGCCCCCTCAGTCCCATGCTTACGATAAATTAAAGTTTCGAAAAGTTTAAAGCCAGAATTATCGCACCAATCAATTATGGTCTTGAATGAAGTTAAGGATTTTCCAAAATTTTTTGTTTGATCTTGAATAACCATTACGGCAATTCCTCCATCTTTAAGGACTCTAAATATCTCTTTCCCCGAATTACTTAAATCAAGGTTATATCCATTATAATTTCTTAAATTATCATAAGGCGGAGATGTTACTACCAAATCAATTGAGTTATCTGGAATATTTTTCATTCCCTCAACACAATCGTCTAAATAAATGTTATTTAAAGTATACTTTCCTAATTTCATTTTTGATAATCATAGTATGCAAATTTAGCTACAAAATCTCAAATATACAAATCAAACCTCTAAAATAATTAACCTATTAGCATATGGTTAAATTAATTCTTCAATCAACAATATTCAAAATTACTTCAACTACTCATCTACAGGTTCCCAAAGTTCAATTTTATGGCCATCGAGGTCCATAATCCAAGCAAATTTTTCATATTCAAATTCTTGAATTTCGCCCACAAGTTCAATTCCTGCGGCTTGGAGTTCTACTATAAGCTCAGTTAAATTTGCTACGCGATAATTTACCATAAATGGCTGGGTGCTGGGGTCAAAGTAGTCCGTGTCGCTTTTAAATGGTGACCATTGTGTAAGGCAATCTTTTCCGTTTTGATCCTTCCACCAAAAGGTACTGCCATAAGTATCTACACTTAAGCCCAAATGTTTCGCATACCATTGTTTTGTGGTTTCTGGATTTTTAGACTTAAAAAAATACCTCCAATCCCTGTTACTTTTTTATTCATTGTTTTGGGGTTTTTATTGTCGTTTCATAAAGTTTAATCCATTGTTCTGTTGTCAATTTAGCGGCTAATGCTCCAATCAATTCAAAAGGGATATCGTCCATTTTTTTAAACCGTATACAGCTTTTGCCCATGTCTAATTTTTGGGCACAGTGCTTTGGATACTCTGTTACAAACCAGTCCAAAATTTCTTTTTTAGCATATATTCCAGCATGATATACCGCAATAAAATTTTTCTGTGAGGCCAAATTCATAAACGGTAACGGCAATTTTGGATTGGGATGGTAACCATCAGGATAAATGCTGTGAGGCACCACATAGCCCAACATGCCATAATTCATACATTCTTGAAAGTTAGGGTCTATTTGACTTTTAATTGCGGCTCTGAGTTTAGACATGGGTACTTTTCTGTCTTTAGGCAATTCTGCCATATAGACATCTGGTGTTTTTGCTTTAGATTGCATAATGTGTAGGTTTTAGTGAAATTGAGTTTTAATTTTATCCACAATCGTTTGGGCTAATTTTCGGTAGCTTTCTACGGTCCAGCCCGCAACATGTGGAGATAATAGTACACGTTCAGATTGCATTAAATCTTGTAGCGGTTTAGGCATTTTAGCTTCTGAAAATAAACTTTCAAAAGAGCTTTTTTCGTATTCCAAAACATCCAACCCTGCACCTAGAATGTGTCCAGATTCTAAAGCTGCCACTAAATCTTCTGTAACTACACTTTTACCTCGAGCAGTATTAATCAGCCAAAATGGCTTAGTAAATTGGTGTATAAATGTGCGATTGATCATCCCAATGGTAAGTGGCGTTTGTGGCGTATGTAAACTCACAACCTCTACCTGTTTTTGAAATTCATCAAGTGAAACTTGTGTGGCATTTTCATCGCCCACATTAGGTTTTATATCATAACATAAGACCTCAACATCAAATCCTTTCAATTTTTTAGCGAAAGCTTTGCCCATATGACCATAACCGATAAGCCCAACAGTTTTGCCATCCAGCTCTACACCTCTATTGGCTTCACGTTGCCACAGTCCGTTACGGACCTCTTTGTCGGCTTGATTCATTTTATTAAATAAGGACAACAGCATACCCAATGCATGCTCGCTCACCGCATTGCGGTTGCCTTCAGGTGCTGCAATAAGATGAATGCCTTTTTGGGCCGCGTAGTCCACATCAATGTTTTCTAAACCAGCCCCTACTCGACCTATAAATTTTAAATTTGTAGCATGATCCAAAAACGTTTGATCAATTGTAAAACGACTTCTTATGATGAGCCCTTCGTAGTTAGAAATTTTCGACTCAATTTGAGCTTTTGTACTTGTAAAATCTTCGTGATTGGTATGACCAAGAGCCGCCAATTGTTCAATCAGCAAGGGGTGGTTGATATCCACATGAAGGATGTTCATGCTAAATATTTAAAATGAATTTTGCAATAATAAAGTAAATCAATATCCCAAAAATATCATTACTTGTAGTAATAAAAGGCCCAGTTGCAATCGCAGGATCAATACCTCTTTTGTGCAAAAATAAAGGAATAAACGTCCCTACGATTCCAGCCACAATAATAACCGCTACCAAAGACACAGAAACTGCCAATGCTGTTTGAATATCTTGTTGCCATACCCACATAAAAGCAAAAAGGAAAAGTGCCAAAATGATGCCATTGAGGGTGGCTAGTAGCATTTCCTTAATCAGGCGATTGTTGATACTGCCTTTGATATCGTCATTAGCCAAACCTTGTACAATAATAGCGCTCGACTGCACCCCAACGTTACCAGCCATTGCGGCAATAAGAGGGGTAAACAATAAAATAAGGGGATAATCCTCTATAATGGTGTCAAAAGTGCCCATAATAATAGCGGCACCAATTCCTCCTATAAGCCCTAAAAATAACCATGGCAAACGGGCTCTAGTGAGTGCAAAAATACTATCCTCAGCATCAACATCTTGTGTAATACCCGCTGCTAGTTGGTAATCTTTTTCGGCCTCTTCTTTGATCACATCAACAATATCGTCAATGGTAATACGGCCTAATAATGTTTTTTGATCGTCGACCACTGGTACAGCTTCCAAATCATATTTGGCCATGAGTCGTGCAACATCTTCATCATCATCATTCACATGTACAGAATCGACTTTTGGGATATAGATATCGCTAATTTTAGTTTCGTTTTTGGCAATCAAAAGGTCTTTCAACGATAAACGCCCAATAAGTTTTTCTTTTTTAGTAACCACATAAATGGAGTGTACTCTTTTAACATTTTTGGCTTGCGCGCGAATTTTTCTGAGGCAACCCGCAACGGTCCAAGTTTCATACACTTTTACGAGCTCTTTGGCCATCAAACCACCAGCGGTATTTTCGTCGTATTCCAAGAGTTCGTTGATATCTGCAACAAGTTCTTCATCGTCTATTTGAGCGATGACCTTTTGCTTACGCTCAGGCGATAGTTCCGACAAAAGATCGGCAGCATCATCGGTATCTAGCTCTTTGACTTCCTTTGCAATTTCTTTGACGGAAAGGTTTTGAAGGACTTTTTCGCGTACATCGTCTTCCAGTTCAGCCAAAACGTCCGAAGTCGTTTCACTGTCTAATAATTTAATGATGTATGTGGCTTGATCAAGATTGAGTTCGTCCAAAATCTCGGCAATATCGGCATAATGCAACTCATTGAGTTGTTCTTGAAGTGGACCATCATTTTTGTTTTTGATGTCCAACTCAATGGCTTCCAACAATGCTGTTGAAATTTCAAAAGGAATATGTTCTTTAGGCATCTCCACAATTACTCAATTTTACGGTCTTTTTCAATGGCAGTGGCCAATTCTATAAATGAATCAACCGACAGCTGTTCTGGTCGTTTGTCAAAGATAGTATTTGCTTTTAAATTATCCGATAAATTAAACGCTTTTAAACTATTTCTCAGCGTTTTACGGCGTTGCTGAAAAGCACTTTTGACAACTGAAAAAAATAATTTTTCGTTACAAGGCAAACTAAAATCTGGTTTTCGTATCAAGCGCAACACACCTGAATCTACTTTTGGTGGGGGATTGAAAACTGATGGCGGTACTGTGAATAGGTACTCGGCAGTGTAAAATGCTTGTACCAAAACCGATAAAATTCCATAGGTCTTACTGCCTTCTTTTTCACAAATTCGTTGTGCAACTTCTTTCTGAAACATCCCTGAAAATTCGGGAATTTGCAATCGGTTTTCTAACATTTTAAATACAATTTGCGATGAAATATTATAGGGAAAATTACCAATGATAGCAAAAGGATAGTCAGCAAAAGTTTTTGAAAAATCATACTTCAAAACATCTTCTTGAATGATGCGTTTGTCAAGCTGAAGATAATGCACTTCGAGATATGAAACAGACTCAGCGTCAATTTCTATAACATAGGTCTCTAGTGGTTTTTCCAATAAATATTTGGTCAAAACACCCATGCCAGGACCTATTTCCAATACTTTATTATAGCCGTTTAGCGTAAGCGTATCCGCAATTTTCTTGGCGATAGACTCATCCTTTAAAAAATGTTGTCCGAGTTGTTTTTTTGGTTTTACACTCATTAATTTTTGGTTACTGTAAATTCATCAATAAGTTCTAGCTCCGTTCGGAAGGCCAACATTTTATGACCAAAACGCTTCATCCCTTCCGATTGTAATTGCTGTGCATGTTGTTGATGGTGTTGATTTAGTGCCCTTTTGGAATGGGCATGATATTGAACAGAATAAGTAGTACCGCCCATCTCTTCCTCGATCAGAACTTTGGTGAAAATCGCTTTAGAAAATAAGCCCGTAGCCAAAACTTGAGGAATATGTTCTTTCATCCACGCGCGCCATTCGCTGTGAATTGAATCATCGATATTGATGGTCACGTTATAAATAATCATAAATCTAGTGTTGTTTGTGTATTGTTTTTATCCCTGATGCGCCTAAAATACTTTTTTGAGCTTACAAAATGTATGCTATCGGGATGATTAAATATAATTTGTTCATAATGACGCATGGCCTTTTCTGGTTGATTTAACTCTGTACGAAACAATTCAGCTAAGGCATAATGAGCATCATCTACCAAAATTTCTGATGGAAAATCAGCAATAATTTTTAAATAATTTTCCTTGGCCTTTTGGGGCTGCTGAAAATCTTCAAACAACCTTGCTTGAAACAACAACGCTTGATCGACAATAGCGTGTGTGTGGTGTGTAACAATTAGAGAATCTAATACAACAATAGCTTCTGTTTTTTTATGTTGTAAAGCCAAAAAACCAGCTTTAGCGTACAAGCGTAGAGGCGTTTGTAAGCTGTCCCCAAATTTGTGGTCGGAAATCATCAGTTTCAGATCCAATGCATCGTTTGCAATGAGTTGTGATGTGGATGATTTTAGGACTTGAAGTTGCGATTCGGCCCAATCAAAATCACCTTTAAAATAGCTTGTTCTGGCCGATTTAAATCGTGCCTCTTGTGCTAACGTACTGTTTTTGAGAGTAGATTGTACTTGTGCATAATACAAGAGTGCTTGATTAAATTTTTGATCCGTCACAAGAATATCAGCCAATTTTAATTTTAATTGACACAAATCAACTTTTGATAATTGTGTTTTTAGTGCATCTTTTAAAAAAGAAATGGCTTCAGTTTTTTTCTTATAATGTAAGGCCAAAAAATCGGTATAAGATAATTGTAACTTTAGAGTTTCGGAAGACATTCCATAGCGCTCAAAAAGTATTTGGTACTGCGTTTGAATTTGCTTTAAATCCGGTGAGCTGTGACGAACAAGCTCTAGTTCGAGCAATTGTCTGTTGGCTTCAATCGTTAGTGGTATACTTTGACTATGCTTGATGATGTAATCAAAAGCTTCAAAACTAACGTCATAGACTTCGGCGGATTTTGCCATCAGCCCAATATCAATCAACCCCTGTAAGGTGGTTAATTTTCTACGGAAAATGGCCTTTTCTTGTTGTAATGCTTTTTTGTAATCTCCCTGTTGAACATACAACCAACTCAGCATTTGATTCCAAAAAATAGTTGGTTGGGTTTGTAGTTTTTTTAGGATGATTTTCTTTAATGTTTGATTGTATACTGCATCAGCATCTTCAGAAATATACTCCTCAAAAAGACGAAACACCTGATTGAGAAATGAGGGGTTATATTCTGTGAAATTCAAATAGCACAAAAACATATTTTTGATGTCTTTCTTTTCGGCATATAGCCCAGCCAATCGGTATTCGTAATTTTTGTTATTTGTTTGCTCCAACGCCAATTGATATACTTCAATGGCTTGATCCACAAGACTATGGTTTTCAAAACGAAGCGCTACAGCATAGGCATAATTTGAACTAGCTCGTGCAATATCAATAGCGTTTTGGTAGTGTATTTGTGCTTGTTGAGCATTGTTTTGAAGCTGAAAATTGTAACCCAACTCCACGAGCATTTGCGGATTATTTCTGACCCTCAACTCATTGTTGATGAGAGACTCTGCCTCCTCAAAACGCTGTAATTCTTGGTGGATTTCAATGATTCTAAAAACAAGATTATAATTTCCTGGGCTGTCTTTTTGTAATTTTTGATAAACAATAAGCGCTTTTTCGAACTCGCCTTTATCAAAATAATTTTCGGCTAAATCAAAATCTGTTTGTGCGGAAAGCACAAGACTAAAGATTCCAAAAAACAAACAAATAAATGACTTCATTACTGCGTTTTGGTAAAGATACTAAATGTACAGTCAAGAATGGAAACCGTTTTTAATCAATTCGATCAAAGCCAGTATATGGACGTAAAACTTCAGGAATTTCGATTCCTGATTCGGTTTGATAATTTTCAAGAATACCTGCAAGAACACGTGGCAATGCCAATGAGCTTCCGTTGAGTGTATGTGCAAGTTGAGATTTTCCTTCAGCATTTTTGAAACGTAATTTCAAACGGTTGGCCTGAAAGGTTTCAAAATTTGATACCGATGAAATTTCGAGCCAACGGTCTTGCGCCGTAGAAAATACCTCAAAATCATAGGTCAGTGCAGAAGTAAATCCTAAATCGCCAGAACATAACCTCAATATTCTATATGGCAATTGTAATTCTTCCAAAATACTTTTTACATGGTCTACCATAATATCAAGTGCTTTATAAGAATGATCTGGATGTTCAACACGAAGTATTTCAACTTTATCGAATTGATGCAAGCGATTTAACCCACGCACATGTGCCCCATAACTTCCTGCTTCTCTACGAAAACATGGTGTATATGTTGTAAGTTGTTTTGGCAATTCATTTTCTTGCAAAAGCGTGTCTCTAAAAATATTTGTAGCCGGAACTTCACCTGTTGGAATGAGGTATAAATCGTCGGCATCAATGTAGTACATCTGTCCTTCTTTATCTGGAAGTTGTCCTGTACCAAGCCCAGATGCTTCATTGACTACATGTGGCACTTGCACCTCGCTGTAGCCCGCCGCTGTATTTTTGTCTAAAAAGTAGTTGATGAGTGCGCGTTGTAAGCGTGCGCCTTTGCCTTTATACACCGGAAAACCTGCACCAGTAATTTTATTACCCAATTCAAAATCGATGATGTCGTATTTTTTGGCCAATTCCCAATGCGGTTGAGCACCATTATGCAATTTTGGAACAGCGCCATGACAGAATACTTCTTCATTGTCCTCCTCAGAATCTCCTACAGGCACCGAATCGTGCGGTAGGTTTGGGATTTGATAGAGCATTTGCTGTAATTCCTCAGAAGTAGTGGTTAAACCCTCTGTAAGCGTTGCTTTTTGTTCTTTAAGATCGGCCGTTTTTTGTTTTAAAAGATTAGCTTTTTCTGGTTGTCCAGACTTGAAAAGCATACCAATTTCTTTGGAAAGTGTATTGAGTTCTGCGGCTGTAGCGTCCAACTGTGTTTGTGTCTTTCTTCGAGAAGCGTCCAATGCCAGAACTTTCTCTACAGTCTCTTGGGCATTGTCTAGGCGTTTGGAAAGACGCTTAGTGACCTCTAATTTGTTTTCTCTTATGAATGCAACTTGTAACATATGGCGTACTTTTATATGGCAAATTTAATCAATTGAACGAAATGTAAATCAGATTTTTGATAATAAATTGATGCGCTGTTTTGCGTCGGTTTTATCTTTTTCTAATTGTGCTTTGAGCGCTTCAATATTTGGAAATTTGATCTCGCTGCGCAAACGATCCAAGAGTTCAATTTTGAGTGTTTTTCCGTAAAGATTTGCATCAAAATCAAAGAAATGGACTTCAATATGGGTTTTGTTTTCGTGAGAAACGGTTGGATTTTTACCAATATTCATCATTCCAAAAATTTGATTCCCTTCGATTTGGGATTGCACCAAATAAACGCCTTCTTTGGGAACAAGCTTATAGGGTTCTTCAATGTGAATGTTGGCAGTCGGAAAATTCAAGTCTGAACCTAACCCCTTGCCGCTCTTCACGGTTCCTGTAAGCATAAAATGATATCCCAAAAATTTATTGGCAACATTCATGTCTCCTTCGTGAAGTGCCGTTCGGATTTTTGTTGAACTCACAGCTACATCACCAACCTCTTGAGCATCGATTTGAGTGACTTCAAATCCATAAAATTTACCGTATTCTATCAAATCGTTAATCGTAGCTGTACGGTTTCTACCAAAATGATGATCGTACCCCACGATGATGTGTTTTACTTTGAGTTTATTCACCAAAATATCACGCACATACTCCAAAGCCGTAAGTCTAGAAAATGATTTGGTGAATTCTTTTACGACCAAATGATCGACACCAAGGTCTTGTAATTGAGCTGCTTTTTCATCGATTGTGTTAATGAGCTTTATACTCGAATCGTTTTGAACCACCATACGCGGATGAGGAAAAAAGGTAAGCACCAAGGCCTGAAGTTCATTGGTTTTTGCAATATGAACAAGCCGATTTATTATTTTTTGATGGCCTATGTGTACACCATCAAACGTTCCGATGGTTACCACAGAATTTTTGATGCGTTTGTAATCGGCTGCAGTCTTAATTTTCAAAATTGTGTTGTAGCTTTTAAACAACGAAGATAAAAAAAGTAGAGCTTTTGGTGTTGATTCATCTTTTTTTATGTCTCATTAAATTGATTCATTGTGTTGTTGACCCCTGACATGCCAAAACTAACGACTAGCTCTGAGGCACGTTCCAATCGTTCATCTAGTTTTGATGACTCTTCGTCTGTCCATTCTCCAAGCACATAATCGACTTGACGTCCTTTTGTGAATTCGTCACTAATGCCAAAACGCAGTCGGTTGTATTGTGTCGTATTTAACTTGTCTTGGATGTCTTTCAGTCCATTGTGTCCTCCATTGGTGCCTTTAGTTTTCAGACGAAGTGTTCCAAAAGGAAGGTTTAAATCGTCTGTAATGACGAGCAGATTTTCTAAAGGAATCTTTTCTTTTTCAAGCCAATATTTCACTGCTTTTCCACTCAGGTTCATAAACGTACTTGGTTTGAGTAAAAGAAAGGTTCTGCCTTTGAATTTGTGAATTGCTAAAGCGCCTAATTTTCGCGTGTCAAATTCTACATCATTTTGTTTGGCCAAATGATTCAATACCTTAAATCCAATGTTGTGACGTGTACGCACATAGTCTGCGCCTATATTTCCCAATCCTACAATTAAAAATTTTTTAGACATTAGAAGTTTTGCTTGTTGCTTCGCTTTATTTTTAAATAACCACTTGAACATGTGTAAAAATAAAAAAAAGCATTCTGAATTTCATCAGAATGCTTTTATATTTAGTTTACAGACACTGAAAATTTATGCCTCAGCTGGTGCAGCACCTTCTGCGGTACCTTCTGCTGTTGCTTCAGTTCCTTCTTCTCCGTCTTCATCTTCATCATCTTCGATGTCAACTGAAACTCTAGACTGCTTGATTTGACAAACAACCGTATTGTCTGAGTGTAAAAATTTATAATCGTCGCTAGGTAATTGAGAGACGTATACTTTGTTTCCAATTTTTAATTTACTGATTTCGACTTGGATATTGTCTGGTAAATTTGTTGGAAGAGCTTTGATTCTTAACTTACGACGGTTTCTTCTTAGGACACCACCTGCACGCACACCAACAGAATTACCTGTCAGAATTACAGGAATATCCATTGCAATTTCTTTATCATCAAAGAGTTGATAAAAGTCGATGTGTAAGATGTTTTCTGTTACAGGATGAAATTGAATATCCTGAAGTACAGCATTGTAAGAAGTATCTCCTAAGGCAATCACAACTGTATGCGCATTTGGTGTGTATACAAGTTTAGAGAATGCCAATTCTGCTGCTGAGAAATGT
>JAQWFW010000002.1 GCA_029238515.1 Flavobacteriaceae bacterium
GGGCTATTTTTTTTGTAAAATTCAATATCGCAAAGTTGTGCTGTCGTGTACCATCTTCTTTTGGAATGGCCATAAAACTAGGCGCATTGACAATCGTCCACTCGGGAATAAAATCTTCAAGTTCTGAAGCACTAGGACGCATAAACATATTATAAGCAAAAAAGTTGCTCCACGGATATTCATTAACGACTCGTATATTGACCCGATACTTGGGATCGGCACAGACATAACTGTCACGAACATAATATTCCTTATCATTGAGGTACGTAATTACTTTGGTGTAGAGCTTGTCAAAGGCGGTTGGCGAAAATGGAATATTGATATCCCCCCACCAGATTTTGTCTTTGGTAATGCTGTCTTTGACAATAAAACGGTCTTTGGGCGAACGCCCTGTAAATTCCCCAGTATTGATGGCGAGCGCACCAGAAGAGGCCTCAACACCTTGTTGGAGTGCTATGGTTTGGTCGTGCAATTGTTCTGGTGAAAGTTGATAGTAAACTGACTTTGACGTTATTCCTAGTGCTTTTAACGAAATCGTTTTCGTAACTTGGCGTACGTTTTCCATAAAAAGTGAATTACATTAAAGGAGCAAAGTTAAATATTCTTTTAAAAACAGCTGAGAAATTAACTAAAATTTATTTTTTGAGACATGAATAAGTATTAAAATTAAGGGATTATTTATCATAAGTAAGGGCTTGACTTCTTACTAAATTTTATCGGTTTATGGCTTCAAAAAATTAAACAATTCTCAAAGTTTTGTTAAATCTGTAGATTACCGTACTTATGTATGTTTTGATTTTATAATTTATACTTAGTGACAAAAACCTCCATTGAAATAAAATTTACAAATGAAGCTACTTTATAAAACAATTTTTATTTCAATACTTCTTCCTTTATTGATTATTTCATCTCTTATAATTTACAACCTTGTCTTTAAACATATAAAAAATGAAATCATTTATGCAATCATCATAGGGTCTTATGCCCTAACTTTTTATGTTGCTAGACGTCTTAAAATTATGACGCTTCACTATAAAAGGCCAACCTTAAAGCAAATAGCTCGATGGAGTTTAATCAGTTTATTTATTTGGGGGGTGTCTCTGTTTGAAATTAATATATTAAATCCTAGATTTCATTATTTTGAGTACAATCAAAGCGAATTTAAGCTTACCAACAGTATATATTATTTAATATTTACACCGTTACTAGAAGAACTATTTATGAAATCCATTTTTATGAATAGCTTAATCAAATTGAAAATTAATAGCATAGTTATTATATTTCTTTCGGCAAGTTATTTTGCAATATTTCATTACCCTAGTATTTTGCTTATACATTTATTAATGGGCTTAATAACGTCCTATTTGTATTATAAGAACAAAGATGTGGTTCAATGTATTCTCATACATTCGATATACAATGGTGTTTTAATTATTGAAGCTAATTTTTTTAATGTAAGTAATTGAGATATATTTAAATTTTACTTTTTTAATAGATAAACCACAAGCACTCCCCAAGCACTAATCAGAAATAAACCGCCTATGGGGGTTAGCGTGTTTGAAGACAACAAATAAATAGATACCGAAAACAGCACTACCCCTGTAATAGTGAGCCAAAAAAGACGATTTTTTTGAGCCGGTGTCAGCTGTGGTAGAAGCCCAACCACAAAAAGAAAAAATGCATGGTACATTTGATAGCGCACCCCCGTTTGAAAACTTTCTAAACTCGATACGCTAAGCGCAGAACGCAGTCCGTGTGCGGCAAAAGCACCCAAAACTACAGCAACAAGCCCTAGCAAACCTGCCGAAATAAAGATTTTCTTTTCCATATTTATGTTTAACAATTCAAATGACTAACTTAGGGGCAAAAGTAACAATTGATACAGTAATATGCGAACAATTTTAATTATTGGGGCAGGCAAATCTACAGCATATCTCGTAAAATACTTGCTGGAAAAATCTGAAGCTGAGCAACTACAAGTTATTCTTGCTGATAAAAATATTGAATTCGCGGCAAAACTTATAAATCAACACCCCCACGGGAAAGCCATCGCTTTTGATGTTTTTGATGCAAAGCAACGTGCAAAAGAAATACAAAAAGCAGATGTAGTGGTGTCCATGTTACCCGCGCGATTTCATATTGAAGTGGCCAAAGATTGTTTGAATTTTGAAAAAAATATGATTACCGCTTCTTATGTAAGTGACGAAATGCAAGCCCTAAATGATGCTGCCAAAGCCAAAGGCCTGTTATTTTTAAACGAAATGGGCGTCGATCCAGGTATCGATCATATGAGTGCCATGCAAGTCATAGACCGCATCAAGGTCGAAGGTGGCGAGATGATTCTTTTTGAATCGTTTACAGGTGGACTTGTAGCCCCCGAAAGTGATGATAATTTGTGGCATTACAAATTTACCTGGAACCCCAGAAATGTAGTCACCGCTGGTCAAGGTGGTGCTGCAAAATTTTTGCAGGAAGGTAAATTCAAATACATCCCCTATCACCGCTTGTTCCGAAGAACAGAGTTTTTGGAAGTCGACGGCTATGGCCGTTTTGAGGCCTATGCCAACAGAGACTCCCTCAAATACCAAAGTGCCTATGGATTGGACCACATCCAAACGCTGTACCGAGGCACCATCAGAAGAGTTGGATTTGGCAAAGCATGGCAAAAATTTATCATGTTGGGCATGACGGACGATAGCTATACCATTGAAGACAGCGAACACATGAGTTACCGCGATTTTATAAACTCCTTTTTGCCTTACAGTCCCTCTGATTCAGTAGAACTCAAACTCAGACATCAATTAAAGATTGATCAAGACGACATTATTTGGGAAAAGCTGGGAGAATTGGATTTGTTCAATGCCAACAAAAAAGTAGAACTCAAAAATGCAACGCCTGCTCAAATTTTGCAGAAAATTTTAATGGACAGTTGGACCCTCAAACAAGAAGACAAAGACATGATTGTGATGTACCACAAATTTGGCTACAAATTAAATGGGAAAAAACATCAAATTGATGCGACTATGGTGTGTAAAGGCGAAAATCAAACCTATACCGCTATGGCAAAAACCGTGGGATTGCCTGTTGCTATAGCTACAATAAAATTGCTTAATAAGGAATTTGACCTAAAAGGTGTTGAAATTCCAACAAAAAAGGCCATATATGAATCAATTTTGAAAGAATTAGAAGATTTTGATATTATTTTCAAAGAAAAAGAAGTAAAATACTTAGGATATAATATATTAAATACTTGATTTAGTTATAAATCATAAAATATTTATATACTTTTGTGTCATTGAATCAAATAAATAATAAAAAATGGCTAAAGTTTCGATAGACGGTATT
Organism: Flavobacteriaceae bacterium; assembly: GCA_029238515.1. GTDB lineage: Bacteria > Bacteroidota > Bacteroidia > Flavobacteriales > Flavobacteriaceae > UBA3537. The sequence continues at coordinate 3,346 of JAQWFW010000002.1, forward strand.
GATAAAACAATATTAAGAGCATTAATGAAAGATGCACGAACACCAGTTCTTGAAATTGCACGAAGTATAGGGATTTCTGGTGCTGCAATCCATCAAAGGTTGCGAAAATTAGAAAATTCCGGGCTCATTGCAGGGTCCAAATTTATAATTAACCCCAAAGTCTTGGGCTACAAAACAATGGCCTTCGTGGGTGTCTATTTAGAAAAAGCAAAAAACAATGCCGATGCTGTACGGCAACTTAAGCGCATTCCAGAAGTATTAGAATGCCACTATACGACTGGCGATTGGAGTATTCTTATCAAAATCCTTTGCAAAGACAACGAACATTTAATGAACGTTCTCAATAAAAGTATTCAAGATATTTCTGGTGTCTCCAGAACAGAAACGTTTATTTCTTTAAACCAACAACTTGACAGGCAGATTAAAATTTAATCTCTACCAAAAATTTGAAGCCCCCAATATATCAAAGTTGCCAATGCACCTAATGCAGCCACTAAATAAGTGCGTGCCGCCCATTTCAGAGCATCTTCAGCATCTTTGTATTCTTCTCGAGAAACAATGTTTTTGTTTTTTAACCAAGCCAATGCACGATTGCTGGCATCGTACTCTACAGGAAGGGTTACAAAACTGAAAGATGTGGCAACAGCCATCAACACAAAACCAAGTACAGCTACCCAATACCCAAGCCCTAGCCCTGCACCAAAGCCAAGCATCAGTCCAGCTAAAATCACCCACAAGGAAAGCCGCGAAGAAATACTCACTAAAGGCACCAAAGCAGAACGCATTTCCAACCAACTGTAGGCCTGAGCATGTTGCACCGCATGACCACATTCGTGTGCAGCAACAGCGGCAGCAGCAGCATTGCGTTCGTGATATACCGCTTCACTCAGATTGACTGTGCGGTCTTTTGGATTGTAATGATCTGTTAAACGTCCTTTAACAGAAACAACTTTAACGTTTGTTATGCCATGATCCGATAACATCTTTTCGGCAATTTCTGCACCAGACATGCCGTTTCTTAAATGTGTTTTGGAGTATTTGGCAAATTTACGTTTCAAGGTTGAACTCACCATCCAACTCACCAAAGCGATAATTCCAAGTAATAAATAATGAGTTCCCATAGGATTCAATTTTTTAGGATTTATACATCAAAAATAACACCAATTCTTCAAAAAATGAAAAATTGGCAGTTAAGGTTTTCGGTATTTTATAATAAGAAGTAAAATAACAAATGAAAATACCATCGTAATAGAATTGGCTAAAATCATGGATAAACTTTCTTTATAAATTCCATAAATCAACCAACAGACAATACCAATAGAAAAAAGTGTAAAAGTGGTCAAAGAAAATGCTGAAACGTCCTTAGTTTTCCATGTTTTGTAGACTTGTGGTAAAAATGAATAGGTTGTAAGCACTGCTGCCAACAACCCAACGCCTTCAATAATGTCTATATTATTAACCAACAATATTTACAATTTTTCCAGGAACAACAATGACTTTTTTAGGCACTCTACCATCCAATTGAGCAATAGTTTTTTCGTGTGCCAAAACCGTTTGTTCAATCTCTTCTTTGCTTAAATCCAAAGGCAATTCAAGCGTAAAACGCATTTTTCCATTAAACGAAATTGGATAATTTTTGGAGCTTTCTACTAAGTACTTTTCTTCAAAAATTGGAAATTCAGCTATCGAAATAGATTCTTTATGACCTAATTTTGACCATAATTCTTCGGCAATATGCGGTGCATAGGGTGAAATTAAAATCAAAAGAGATTCCAAAACCTCACAACTTGTACATTTCTGTGCACTCAATTCATTAACGGCAATCATAAAATTAGACACTGATGTATTGAACGAAAACTGTTCTATATCCTCCGCCACTTTCTTGATGGTTTTGTGCAACGTTTTTAGGGCGTCCTTTGTCGGTGTTTCATTCGTTACTCGTACTCCAGATTCGTTCGCATATAGTTTCCAGAGTTTTTTGAGAAAACTTGACACTCCTGTAATTCCCGCTGTATTCCACGGTTTGTATTGCTCCAATGGTCCCAAAAACATTTCATACAACCGCAATGCATCAGCACCATAGGTTTCGCATATTTCATCTGGATTCACAACATTGTATTTGGATTTCGACATTTTTTCAACCTCACGTTTGACTTTAAAACTTCCATCTTCAGATAATATAAATTCTGCTGAAGAAAATTCATTTCGCCAAGATTTAAATGCCGAAACATCCATCTCATCTGAAGCATTTACAAAGGCAACATCAACGTGAATGTATTGAACAGATGCACCATTGATTTGGTCAAGTGAAACAAAAGTGTTGGTTCCTTCTATACGAGCAGCAAATGCACTAGTGCCTAAAATCATACCCTGATTAATGAGTTTTTTTGCAAACTCATCTACTGGTAAATACCCCAAATCAAATAAGAATTTTTGCCAAAAACGCGCATATAATAAATGTCCAGTCGCATGTTCGCTACCGCCTATATACAAATCGACTTGTTGCCAATAGTCAAGTGCTTCTTGACTTGCAAATTCATCGCTATTATGGGGATCCATATAGCGATTGAAATACCACGAACTCCCCGCCCAACCTGGCATGGTGTTGAGTTCTAATGGGAATATGATTTTGTGATCAATTTTTGTATTGCTTACCACTGTGTTTTTTTGGGTGTCCCAAGCCCAAACCTCAGCGCGCCCCAAAGGTGGCTCTCCTTCTTTTGTTGGAAGATATTTTTCAACCTCAGGGAGTGTTATGGGTAAATGGCTTTGATCAATCATTTGTGGTAAGCCGTCTACATAATATACTGGGAATGGCTCACCCCAATAGCGCTGTCGAGAAAATACAGCATCGCGTAGGCGGTAATTTATTTTTCCTTCCCCTTGATTGATGTCTTCCAATGCTTCAATAGCACGTTTTGTGGCAGACTTAAAATCTAATCCGTCCAAAAATTGACTGTTCCCAATTTTAGTTTTTGACTTATCCGTAAATGCTTCTTTTGAAATATCAACATTATCAAAAATATTAGGAATAGGAATATTGAAATGTTTGGCAAAATCATAATCTCTTTGATCGCCACAGGGAACTGCCATAACAGCACCTGTTCCATAACCTGCGAGTACATAATCACCAATCCAAATGGGGATGGGTTCTTTTGTGAATGGATGCTCCGCATAGGCACCTGTAAACACACCCGAAATGGTTTTGACATCGGCCATACGCTCACGTTCACTACGTTTTGAGGTCGCTAAAATATAATCTTCTACTGCAGACTTATGAGCTTCAGTAGTGATAGATTTTACCAATTCGTGCTCTGGCGCTAAAGTCATAAATGAAACCCCAAAAATCGTGTCGGGACGGGTGGTAAAGACTTCAATTGTGGCGTTGTGGCCTACAACATTAAAGCGCACAGATGCTCCTACAGATTTTCCAATCCAATTGCGCTGACTTTCTTTCAAAGCGTCTGTCCAATCTATTTTTTCTAAACCTGTCAAGAGGCGATCGGCATAAGCAGAAATACGCATACTCCATTGCGTCATTTTTTTTCTAAATACTGGATAACCTCCTCGTTCCGAAACTCCATTGATAATCTCATCATTGGCCAGTACAGTTCCTAATTCTGAACACCAGTTCACTTCTGCCTCTGCCAAATACGTTAGACGATATTGCAAAAGGATTTTTTGCTGTTCTTTATCCGAAAAATCATTCCATTCTTGAGCAGAAAATATGGCTGTGTTTTCATCACAGACGGCATCAATCTGTTGATTGCCCTTTGATGAAAAGTGTGCAATTAACTCTGTAATAGGTTTTGCTTTATCATCCGTTTTATCATACCATGAGTTGAATAATTGAATAAAAATCCATTGCGTCCATTTGTAATATTCTGGAGAAGACGTGCGTACCTCTCGACTCCAATCAAAAGAAAATCCAATTTGATCCAACTGACGACGGTAGGTTTTTATGTTTTGTTCGGTAGTCACTGCAGGGTGTTGCCCAGTTTGTATGGCGTATTGCTCGGCAGGAAGACCAAAACTATCATACCCTTGAGGATGTAAAACATTGAATCCTTTGTGGCGCTTGTACCGTGCATAAATATCAGAGGCAATATATCCTAGCGGATGGCCTACATGCAGACCCGCTCCACTGGGGTAAGGAAACATGTCAAGAACATAATATTTTGGTTTATCGCTACTTGTTTGAGCTTTAAAGGTGTTGTTTTGTTCCCAATAATTTTGCCATTTGGCTTCAATTTCTCTGAAATTGTACGTCATATTTACTACTTTATTGATTGCAAATTTACATTTTATTTGAGGAAGTTTTATATTTTTACAAAACCAAGATTATAACTATGGGTTCAACATTTGAAAAGCATCAAAAACGACGATTAATTTCTTCCTATTTTTCGGTTGTCATCAGCATTAGTTTAGTACTGTTTTTGTTAGGGGTTTTAGGGATTTTACTGATTAATGCAAAACATATTTCTGATGAGTTCAAAGAAAAGGTAGTACTCACAATTTATTTAGAAGACGAAACAAAACCCATTGAAATTAATCAACTAAAGAAAAGTTTGAGTTTGGCCAATTATGTAAAACAAACGCGGTTTATTTCAAAAGATGAAGCTGCAGCATTTATGACCGCGGAATACGGCAAAGACTTTCTAGACGATGTCGGCTATAATCCACTCAAAAATTCTCTAGAAGTCAATCTACTTGCCCCTTATGTTACTGCAAAAAGATTAGATAGTATTTCAGAAAAAGCGCTTCAGAAAAATTTTGTGGAAGATGTAAAATACGACAAGGATTTAGTTGCTCTAATGAACAGTAATGTAAAACGGCTGGGAGGCTGGATCTTGGCCATCAGCGGCCTGTTTGCACTTATCGCCATGTTACTAATAAACAGCTCGATACGACTGGCCGTGTATGCCAAACGTTTTTCGATTAAAACCATGCAAATGGTTGGTGCTACAAAACAGTTCATTAGAAAACCATTTATTTTGAGAAATATACGTCTAGGTATTCTAGGAGCACTCTTAGGCATAGGAGTAAATTGTCTTTTAATTTATTATTTAAATGCCTCATTCCCTGAACTTAAACTCATCAATTATCCTCTTGAGTTAGGCGCTCTATTTCTAAGTATTCTTTTGATCGGTATCTTTATCACATGG
>JAQWFW010000006.1 GCA_029238515.1 Flavobacteriaceae bacterium
AGGATTTACTATCCCTGATCCCATTACCTCTACAGACGTCTCTGGAGCACTAACTTTTGTGTTTGAAAGTGATTTTTTATTTAACGACCCTGGATATGAAATTTTGATTACTTGTGCACCACCTCCAACATGTTTGGCGCCAACAGGACTTACCATATCCAATATTAGTGGAACTACAGCAGATTTTGATTGGGAAACACAAAATGGTAATGAATCATGGGAATACGAGATTGTACCCACTGGAGATCCTGCTCCTACTGGAACTGGTGTCTTTACGGCAGTTAACTCCACAACATTTACTGGCTTAGATTTTCTAAAAACATATGATGTCTATGTTCGTGCATATTGTGGAACGGAAGACGGTTATTCTACATGGTCAGGACCAAAAACCTTTACCACAACGCAACAAACTGATTACACGGTTGACTGTGGAGCGAACGAAATTGTTAATATAAATTACTGCTACACCAATGAAGATAATACATACTGGGTGTTTACTTCTAATGATGGATACCCTCTTAAATTAACCTTTAACGAAGGAACTATCGATGATTTCGATGATATTACAATTTTTGATGGCGTTGATAATTCAGGAACAGTACTCTTTAACAACAACGATGCTGGGCTTGAAGACCTTAGTGGTGTAGTTTTAGAATCTACCTCAACCTCTATGTATATTGAGGTTGACTCAAGTTTTTATACAAGTTGTGAGTCTTCAACAGGATTCACTCCATGGGATTTTGATGTTGCATGCAAAACTTGTATTACGCAAACCGTTGAATTTGATATAGTAGGCAGTTGCGAATCCAATCAAGAATTTTATGTTGAAGCCAATATTACAGATATGGGAAGTGCATCAAATCTTGAATTGACTGATGATCAAGGGAGCGCTGCTCAAACAGCAACAGCTACAAGTGTGATGACTTTTGGTCCATATGTTGCCAATACCCAAGTGGTCATTTCTGTGTTAAACACAGACGATACAAGCTGTCTTGTGGAGAGTGACACCCTCACATTCTTGTGTCCTCCACCTCCAAATGAATGTTCAATTGTTTATGCTGGTGAAGACACAACATTTTGTAGCGATAATGATCCTGCTACAGAATTGACGGCATATTATCATATTGCTGGGCAAGATACTACATCTTATGATGTGACTTTACTCGATGAATGTCCATCGCCAAACTTAAGTGGGGGGATAGATCCAGATTTAAGTTTAGATGGAACAATCTCTGATGATTGGTCTAAAGCTATAGATCTTGGGTTTGAATTTTGTTTTTTTGGAGATACGTACAGTCAAATTCTGATTGGCTCAAATGGCGTACTCTCGTTTGAAATGGATAATGCTAATGGTACTAACGGGTGGTCATTAGATTCGGATGATACACTTCCTAATGGATCTAATACCACAATAAATGAAGCTAATATTTTTGGCGTTGGACATGATATTAACCCTACAGATGGTGGTGAAATTAGCTATATGATTTTGGGATCTGCACCATCACGACAATTTGTCGTTAACTATTTTGATGTCCCGCATTATGGATCTTCGTGTGATGGGTACACATCTACATCACAAATTATATTATACGAATCGTCAAATGTAATTGATATAAACATCATTGATAGGCAATCTTGCCCAGACTGGAATGGTGGTTTGGGTGTAGTAGGTATTCAAAACATTGATGATACCATTGCATTTACACCACCCGACAGAAACACAGGAGTTTGGGAAGCGTCTAACGAATCTTGGCGTTTTTCACCGTCCGTAGGTGAAGCCAACTATGTGTTTGAATGGTACGATGGAGATACGCTGCTCGGTACAGATGACACCATTACCGTTTATCCAGAAGAAACAACAACGTACACTGCAGCAGTGACTTATAATTTGTGTAATGGTGAGACCGCAACGGTAACCGATACCGTGCTTGTTGAAATCACGCCAACACCAATCCCTGTTGCTGTTGAAAACGATGTATTTGTCTGTGAAGGTAGAGAAGTTGTTTTGGAAGTCAATGTTGATCCTTCTCAGCAATCACCTGATTTGGTTTATTATTGGACCTATGACAATGTTGATGTTCAATTTGGACCTGAAAATACATTTATGCTTGAAGAAGGTTCTCAACAATTTGGGGAATACCTCGTAACTGCATATAACGAAGTAACAATGTGTTTTGCGAGCACAACCATTAATGTATCGCAAGGGTTTGCTCCTGATTTGGAAGATGGAACATCATTTAACAAATGTGCTAATGGAGAAATCGAACTTAGTGTAAACATAACGAGTGATCCAGACATGACTGGAACGTACAGCTATGCGTGGTATATAGACAATGTACTGATGGATGAAGATACAACTGGAACTTTTGTGCACAATCAAGATATGGCTAATGGCCCTGTTGTGGTCGTTGTAACGGATTTATCATCTATGTGTGCTTCAGAAACAGTAATTGATGTAAACTACTTCCAAAATCAAAATTGTCTAGATATCCCACAAGGAATATCACCCAATGGAGATGGCATGAATGACTGTCTCGTTCTTGACCATTTAGAAGCACAAGAAGACATCATAAAAGCTGAAATCTATAACAGATATGGCGCTAAAGTCTTTGAACTTAATGACTATGTAGACCACTGGTGTGGTCAAGACGGAAATAATAACTCATCAAATGAGTTATTACCAGTAGGTACCTATTTCTATGTCATACAATATGCTTCTGGTCGCGAACCAACCATTAGCTGGATTTATTTAAATTACTAACCAATACAACTAACAATAAAACAATGAAAAAGTTAATTCTAATATTTTTTACCGTACTCATTGCGCATCAAGTTTCTGCCCAACAGGATCCACAATACACGCAATACATGTACAATATGAATATTATAAATCCGGCCTATGCAGGAATTTCAGAGGGGTTATCCATTGGGGCATTGTACCGAAGCCAATGGGTAGGCTTGGATGGAGGGCCTGAAACTTATACGTTCAATATTCATTCGCCTGTAGGGAAACAACTAGCGCTCGGTCTATCAGTAATTTCAGACCAGATTGGTCCTGTACAGGAAACCAATGCCTATATAGATGTATCCTACACCATTCCTACAGGTATGGAAACTAGATTGGCGTTTGGCGTCAAAGGAGGGTTTACGTTTCATGATATTGGCCTGATAGACCTTGAATTAGTTGATGATTTTGACCCAATTTTTTCGCAAAATATTAATGAAACAACCCCAAATATAGGGGCTGGTGTTTATTTTTATAAACCCAACACATATTATATTTCTGTGTCCATTCCAAATATTTTAAATGGAGTACATCTAGATTATAACGGATCAAAAATTGGCTCAGAGTCAGAGCACTTGTTTGCAGCGGCTGGCTATGTCTTTGATTTATCTGAAAACTTCAAGCTCAAACCTCATGCGCTAGTAAAATACGCATTTGATGCACCTATAAGTTACGACATCAATGCCAACTTGTTTATGTATGATTTGATTGAAGTTGGTGTTGGCTATCGTCTTGAAGATTCATTCAGTGGAATGATTAATTTCCAAGTGATGGACAATTTGCGCATTGGGTATGCCTATGATGCTATTCAATCAGATTTGGATATCGTCACAAATTCATCTCATGAAGTTTTTATCAATTTTGATTTCAGATTTTCTTCCAAAATTTCAAGATCACCACGTTATTTCTAAAATTAAGCTAAGTACATTACCATGAAAAAATACAATTCAATTTTTATTATCATATTAATCACTGGCTTATTTGCCAATGCGCAATCGAAAGCCACAAAAAAAGCCGATAAACTCTTCTCTAAGTTTGAATTTGTGGAGGCCGCAAAAGCTTACGAAGATCTCATTGCAAAAGGAAATTCAGATGTCTATGTTTACAGTCAACTTGCAGAGGCCTATTATAACGTATTCAACTCCGTTGAAGCAGAAAAATGGTATGCAAAAACACTAAAAACATCTGAAGCACCTGAAACAATTTACAAATATGCACAGATGCTTAAAGCCAATGGGAAATATGAAGACTCCAATGCGCAGATGGCAAAATTTGCTTCCATGCGCCCTGCAGACCACAGAGCAATTGCTTTTGTTGAGAATCCAAACTATTTGCCGAAAATCCTTGAAAAAGGAAAAAAATTCAACGTTCAAGATGCGGGGATCAACTCTGCATATTCAGATTTTGGAGGTACACTACAAGGAGGACAATTGTATATTGCTACAGCCAGAAATGAAATGGGAAAAAGCTATGGTTGGAATGAAGAACCATTTTTAGACATCTATGTTGCTCAAAAAAATGACGACGGATCATTTCAAGCACCCAGCCCAGTAGAAGCACTGAATACGAAATACCACGAAGGGGTTGTTTCTTTCTCACCAGACGGAAATACAATGTACTTCTCAAGAGAAAGTTATTACGATAAAATTTTTGAGCGAGACTCTTTGTCAAGAAATAAGTTCAGTGTACTAAATCTTTATAAATCAACAAAAGAATTAGAGGGTTGGTCTGAAGGAGAAGCACTGTCTTTGAATTCTGAAAATTACTCCGTAAAAAACCCAGCTGTCAGTCCAGATGGAAAAACATTATTCTTCGCTTCAGACATGGCCGGAGGTATGGGACAATTTGATATATATTCAGCACCAATCAATGACAATGGAAGCGTTGGTGAAGCCACAAACTTAGGTCAAAAACTAAATACTGAGGGGCAAGAAATGTTCCCTTTTGTAAGTTCAGACAATACACTTTACTTCTCTTCTGATGGTCATTTAGGACTTGGAGGAATGGATGTCTTTTTTGCGAAATTGGTTGACGGAAAAGTTGGCCCAATTCGAAACGTTGGTATACCTGTAAATGGTAATGCCGATGATTTTGCCTTTAGCATTAATGATGAGTCTGGAGAAGGATTTGTGTCTTCCAACCGTGAAGGTGGAGCAGGTAGCGACGATGTCTATGCCGTAAAAGTTCTACAACCCATTTGTGATGTATTGGTTACTGTAACAGTAAAGGACAGTGAAACTGGGAACATCCTAGTTGGTGCTACAGTTAATGTTTTGGACAGCGAAGGCAATAGTATTGGAACAAAAACAACTTCTGACAAAGGAGAAGTGAATTATATTGTTGAATGTGCTTCAGACTTAAGTTTAAGTGCGTCAATGGAAAACTACGAAAGCGGTACTGGATTTGTTGCTGGCACAAGTGAGGAAGAAAGTTCTACAGAAATTCTTTTGGATCCTATTGATGAAATTATTCTTGCCAATAAAGTAGTTCTTGATCCTATTTATTTTGATTTTGACAAATCAAATATTACAGCTCAAGCTGCTTTTGAACTAGATAAATTAGTGCAACTCATGAACAAATACCAATCTATAATCATTAGTGCAGAGTCGCACACAGACACTAGAGGTAATGCTACCTACAATCAAAAATTATCGGAAAGACGTGCACTAACTACTGCGCAATATGTAATCTCTAAAGGCATTGCCGCAGAGAGAATTACAGGTGTTGGTATGGGCGAGACAGCTCCAGTAAATGATTGTGGAACTGGATGTAGCGAGGACGAACATCAAATGAATAGACGTTCAGAATTTATTATTCTAGAAGGTAATCCAAATAACGAATAGTAATAAACTTATAACGATGAAAAGACCTCCACAATAGTGGGGGTTTTTTTATGCTGCTTTAAATAATATAAAAGCTAAAGCAAAAAGAGCAAGCGGAATAAGAATCAAAACCATAAGAGCGTGTGACTTGGAGCGTTTTATACTTTTTGATAAGAGTACAGCACGCTTTTTCCCATTGTAACTCATCCAGTTTTTAAATAAAATAAAACCAACGACACCAATAGAAACAATCCACAAACTTGTGTCGTCCAAAACATTGAGTTTCATTTGCTTTGCAAACTTGGTAAAAAAAACTCCTAAGACAAGGCACAACCCTATTTGGAATAGAGAAACATAAAGATGTGCCCAACGCGCTGCACGCTTTGGTTTGTATTGCTTCAACTTTTGAAAAACAGAAAGATATAGCCGATCAGAAATATTCATCACATAAATGTATAAAAAAACCTGTGAGTAACTCACAGGTTTTTAAATTTTGATATTTTAAACTAGGGAACCGATATGATTACATTATCAACATGAATAGTTGAATTTTGATTGGAAGTATCACTGCCTGTATATTTAAAAGCAATATATAAAGTTCCTGTATAAGAAGATAAATCAACAGCACCCGAATCTACCCAAGTAAACCAGTCGTCCGTATTATCTGGATGAGCAATTACAACCGTCAGTGGCTCCCATGTTGCAGTTGCAATTCCAGATTCTTGCCCATTAAAATCGCTTGAGACAAAAACCTCTAATGGATAATGTCCTGCATCAGGATAAGCGTACTCTGTTTGGAAATTTAAAACTTCGCCTTCTTGGGCATCCATATCAATTACTGGGGAAATAAGCCACCCAATATTTGAGGATTCATCTGTATTATACGCAGTAAACTCTGCATATCCATTTCCGCCGTAAACTTGTTCTGTCCATAATTCAGAACCTGCTTCAGCGTAATTGATCCAGTTCGCAATATTTAAATTTGTATTATCTGTGGCAGAGTCAAATGATTCTTCAAAAACAGGATCGCAACGGACATCATTAAATTGGACATCATCTGTTGTGTTGAGTACTATTACTCTATCATCCCCTCCATAACTTTTAGAAATAATACCCGTGATGGTCCCTCTACCTTCGGTAGGTAATGGTTCTTGATTAAATGAGGCAAAAGAACTTGTTTCGATCAAAAACTCAGCTCCATTGATACAACTAATCATAGGGTAAAGTGAATCGTAATCATCATAGGGATCTACATAGGATTTTCCTGTCAAGCTCAATGGAAATTGTGCGTCTTCAAAAGATACCAATAAACCCATGTGTGAATCATCAACATTAGACATATTGACCACTAAGGGAACTATAGTCTCTGTGTTTGATGATCTAAAAATGAAGCTTGGAATTTGAGCTTCATTAATGATACCCACCCGACTTCCATCAACAGAACCTCCAATGGTAATGACCTCAGAAGCGTTTTCTCCTACATACAATCCTTTCAGGTTGATATAAACTTCTCGTCCAATATTAAATTGGTTATAACTATCAACTTGATTCAAGTAAATTCCAATCCCTGCAGTTGGGTTTTCAGGAGCATCTTGAAGGTAAAACTCTTTGTAAAAATTTCCCGTAGCGTCTGACGAAGATACATATCCTTTTACTGCTATATCGGATTCTATAAGGGTGACTTGACCATTGTAGAGCCCTTTAACGAATTCAATAGAAACCAATTCTATAGATTCTTGATCAATACCTTGTAAAAGTGAATTTAGATTTTCATTTTCTTCCGCACCAACGCTAGAAGGCACTTCAAACTCGTCGTCCTGTACACAGGCAACCAAAGCAACAGATGCGAAAATTGTTGCTGCTAGTGTTTTAAAATTTATTGTTTTCATTAGTTTAATATTAATGTTTATTTTTATTTTTTTAGAATCTGAAATTTAGGTTTAAGAAATAGGTTGGGCCTCTTCCGTACCAATATTTTGGTCCAAAGACTCGTTTGGGATTACCGGCGTCTTCTTTCAGCGATTGGTAATTGGCACTTCGCCCTTGTTCAAACCCACCAGATTTATATTTCTGGTCAAAAATATTGTTTAAGCTTACAAATAAACTGACATAGTAGTCGCCTATTTTCCAAGATTTTCCACCTACGGCGTTGATTACCATATAGTCTTCAAATCTCTCTTGACGCAAGAGTTCTCTCGCCAAGTTCGGATCATAATCTGAAAAAGGAAGTCCATCCGTGTCTAAATAAAAATTCTCTGTTCTGGTCAATGGAGAAACATCGACATAAGTGTTTGCAAAGAAATTGGCTGTTGTACCAAACCACCAGTAGTTTGGATCTCTATATTCAAAACCAATAGAAGCAGCTTGTTGCGGTCCTCCAGCAATCTTATAATCTTTCAGGTTTGCCTCACCAAAATTTAGTCCTTCAACAAAATCACTAGATGTTAGTACCAAATTTGGGTTATTGTCATACGTAAATTGTCCTACAGATGCAACACCTGTTAACTTGATGGTTGGTGTGACTTGCGCTTCAATTCCAAATTCCATTCCTAAGTGTCTCTTATCGATACCTTGAAGGATTTCTTGAACAAAAGCAGTTCCTTCATCAACACCACTAATACCATCTGCAAAATAAAATGAAACTTCATTAGCGTCTTGCATTTGCGTATAGTACCCTGTCAATCTGGCTTTTACTGTTGGCGATCTAAAGATATAGTTGGCGTCAAAAGAAGTGATTTCTTCTTCTGTAATGTCTATTTCGGATAAATCGCCAACAATTGCGTGATTTTCACGAGAGTTTGTAAATGTGTTTCTGATGGTTGGCGCTTTAGATAAATAGCCAGCGTTGACATTAAAAATATGCTTTCCTGAGAATTTATAGGTAAAGCCCCCTTTGGCGCCCAATCCTGTAAATGAAAGCTTACGTCCTTTTCCTAAAGAATTGTCGGCATAGGTTTCTGTTTGGTACAGTCCCTCACGCTGGTATTCGGTAGCTGTGTAGCTTCCAGCGACAAAGAAATCTACTTTATTGTATTTAAATTGTGCCTGAAGAAAACTACTTAAGACATTAGCATCAATATTGTAGTTGTATCGGAACGTATCTCCTTCTCCAACAACTTGATTTGGATTTTGTAAATCAAATTGCACTTGATCAAAGGAATCTACATTGAGATATCCTGTGTTGCTCCCCAACATATCTATTATTTCAGCAAAATTATGTGATTTTAAGCGCTTATAATTTACAGCTGCATTTAAAGTTGCATGTTCTGAAAGTTCAGATTCTAAAATCGTATTTACAGTAAATTGTTGGTCATCACTTCTATCTTCATAGAGTATGTAAGCGGCATAATCGCCATTGATGTTGTTGGTTAGGTTAGCATCATAAATACGGTTCCAGTTGACTTGACCTCCATTACGGAAAGATTGATCAGCTATATATGCTCCTGCATAATCTGGACCATCGTCATCGGCCAAAAAGTAACTTGGCAATCCTTGGTAATACGCTGGGCTTGGATTTGCTCCACCTGCATAGTCCAAACGACTATTCCCTAGTTGGCCAAATTGATAAGCAACGTTTGTGTTTAAGGTTGTTTTGTCCGTAACATCCCAATAATGATTTAACATTAATACAGGTTCTGCGATGCGTCGAATACGCGAATTTCGTTTTTCACCATCATGCCATCCCCAATATTCATTGTAAGTAATGCCTTTTAAATCAAATACTTCTTGAGTATTTGGTGAAGACTTACCACGACGGTTGGGCGTATATATACCAACAAAATTTAAGCTATGCTTATCATTAATTTTCTTTTCAACGGATGCAAAAAAGGAATTGGCGTCGTAAAACGTACCGTCTTGAAATCCTTCATTACCCCAACGTCTTCCGATAGAAAAAGCATAGGCCCATCCGCCATCAACCAAACCTGAAGCATAAGTGGCCATCAAACGATTGGTGTAGCTTCTATTGGATGAAGAATAGGTGACTCGACCACCAGATCTGTAGCTTGATGCTCTTAAATTAATGTTAGTTGAACCCAAAAGTCCTCCAAAATTATATGAAGACGGGGCCAACCCCATGCTCAGCTCTTGACCTCTTAAAACATCATTCAATCCTCCCCAGTTACTCCATTGAGGTCTACCGTCAAACATTTTATTCATTTCAATTCCATTCATTAAAACATTTCCATTTTCGGAGTTTAATCCTCGAACACGAAAAAATGAAGAACTAAATTCAAAGGCCGCTGCTCTTTGGAAAATATCTTGAGAAGCTGACAGTAATCCTGAGATGTTATCAGCACCGCTAGAGTCGTCATTAAGTTCATCATCTGTGAGCGTGATGGTAAATAAATCATCATCAGAATTATCCAATGAAAGCATCATGTCTTGAATGTCTAGCGTTTGCCCTTCTGTGACAACAATGGGATAGCGTGCGTTTAGGTAACCGACCTTGCTTAATGACAAAATTTGATCCCCTAAAGGCAAATTGGAAGAAAACTGAAATGCCCCGAGTTCGTCTGTGTAAGCAGTAAGTTGAGAACCTTCAATATTCACCATAACCCCCATTATGGGCTGGTCTGTTAGCATATCTTTCACTACCCCTTTTACAGCGGCTTGCTGTGCAAAAGCAAAAAGCAGATTAAAACATACAAACAAAATACTAAAAATTTGTTTTTTCATATAAATTAATTTTGTTGAAGTATATATATATATATATTAAACAAAAGTACGTTTCTTATTTTAAAATTTATACTTTTGATGTATTATTTAATCATTATTTACAGACCTATTTTTTATTATATGTTAGACAAGTACTTCAAAGTTATATTTTTTGTTTTTTTTGCTGGTTTTATTTCAAAAGTTGAAGCTCAAAATAAACGAAAGTTTAAGGTTCATACCATTGCTTTTTATAATGTAGAAAACCTTTTTGATACTATAAATGATCCAAATAAATTCGATGAAAGAAGTCCAATGATGGAACTAAAAACTGCACGTTCAGAAGTATATACTAAAAAGGTAAGCAACATGGCGAATGTGATTTCAAAAATTGGTGCGAAAACTTCTAAAAACACCCCGGCAATTATCGGACTATCTGAGGTTGAAAATAGAACTGTAATAGAGGATTTGGCAAACGACCCAGCACTTTTAGAAAAAGATTATGGAATTGTTCATTTCGAATCTCCAGACGAACGTGGTATTGATGTCGCGTTGATGTATCAAAAAGCATTGTTTACTCCTATAAGCACAAGCTCACACGAATTAAAACTTTCTGATAATAGCTCTGACAAAAGAGATTACACGAGAGATCAGCTTTTGGTCAGTGGATATTTGGAAGGCGATTTGATTCATTTGATTGTAAACCATTGGCCATCACGTAGTGGTGGTGAAGCAAAAAGTCGATCTAAACGAGAAGCGGCAGCGGCACTAAACAAGCGCATCATTGACTCCCTCCAAAGTAATGATCCCTATGCCAAAATTTTCAGCATGGGAGATCTTAACGATAACCCCAACAACACAAGTCTCAAAAAAGTATTAAAGGCAAAAGGAGATAAAAAACGAGTGGGCTTCAAAGAGATTTACAACCCTATGGAGTCATTTTTCAAAAAAGGACTTGGCTCAAATGCTTACAGAGATGCTTGGAGTTTATTTGATCAAATTTTAATTACAAAACCATTGCTCGAAGACGATTTTTCTTCATTTCGTTTCTATAAGGCCGGTATTTTTAACGCACAGTTTTTAATCACAAAAAAAGGACAATTCAAAGGGTATCCTTTCCGTAGTTTTTCTTGGGGTGGGTTTACAGGCGGCTACAGTGATCACTTTCCTGTATATGTGCATGTCATAAAAGAGGTAAAGTAAGTTGCCATTGGTGGTTAGCTTTTTTTCTCTAAATTTCGTTCCGTAAAAATTTATAAACCAATGAAAATAAATAATTTTTGGATTAGAGTTTTAGGGATGTTTGGAATTATTGGCGGACTAACTTTGTTTGCCGGAGATATGCTTTTTTATTATGATGGTTCAAATGTAAATTTTAACGAGAATATGGGCAACGCTTCGGGTTTTAGGGTAATTGCCAGTGGCCTTACGGCTTTAATCGCCTCTTGGTTTTATCTGATTGGATTGGGTCAAGTGTACGTTGCATTAAAACCAACAAAACCCTTTTTAAGAACGATTATATTAATTTGTTTTGGGGCTATCTTTACGGCCTACGGAGTTATTCATGGCGCTTATGTTGCTATTGCTACATCGGCAAAATTGGCTACTCAATATAATTTTGACCTCAATGACGCAGTACACTTGGCTACTGAAACAAATAATGTAATGCGGCTCATTATTTATCCCATTTTTGGCGTGTTGTCTATTCTATTTATCGCTCAAGTTTGGAAAAAAAATACTTTATATCCGCGGTGGATTATTTTCTTCTTTCCATTACTTCCATTTCTTGTTCGAGATCTGGTTTGTACAACTCTTTCGGGCGCTACAAAGACCGTTGTATGTGGGGGTTATTTAAATCTCATTCTTGTGGTCTTTTTTACAGCGTCAACCATCGGATTATGGAACATCAAAAAAGATGCCGTACAGAGTTAAAATCTACAGCCCATAGAACGTAAAAGTTTATATGGCTGGCCACACATCCCAAGGAATTCTGGAAAGAATCAACACTAATGCAATAGTGTAGAAAATGGCTAAAGTTTTATATTTCGGTGCAGAAAGTCTTTTCTTTTTATGCTTTGAATAGCCAATCGTAATCAAGGCCACCGCCAAAATATTGATGGTGGGATGTTCAACCAAATAAAGGCGATGTACAGCCGTTTTCATTACCTCTCCTACACCCAAATCTGCCCATAATGAAAACCGACTAGAAGTGAAATACAGCACAAGTCCAATAAGCAATTGTATGTGAGAAACTATGAGTGTAAACAACGCTACACGAAATGTCTTAGGGTCGTATTCTCTTTTGGATATTACCCCAAAAATTGCTTTTAAAACAGCTAGAATTAAAACGGCTAAAACTAAATAGGCCCAATAGGAATGTACGGTTTTTATCATGGTAGTTCTGTTTATTAGTTCATACAAAAGTACAAGATTTTTAGGCATAAAAAAACCTTAGACTTAACGCATCGATTTATACATAGCAATAAGGTTGGCGGTAGATGTGTCATGTTGTGCCAAGCTGTCTTGAGAAAATTCTTTTAGAATCTTACCTGCCAATTGTTTCCCTAACTCAACACCAAATTGGTCGTAGCTAAACACATTCCAAACGACGCCTTGAACAAAAATTTTGTGTTCGTACATAGCAATAAGTTTTCCTAAACTTTCGGGGGTAAGCTGATTGATAAAAATTGTATTTGTAGGTTTATTTCCATCAAAAATCTTGTACGGAACAATAGCTTCAGCTGTGTCTTCGGCAAGAACTTCAGCTTTTGTTTTTCCATTGAGTAGTGCTTCAGTTTGTGCAAAAAAGTTAGACATTAATTTGTCCTGATGGTCTTGATTGCCGTGCAAGGATTGTGCAAATCCTATAAAATCGGCTGGTATCAGTTTTGTGCCTTGATGAATCAATTGGAAAAATGCATGTTGTGAATTGGTGCCTGGCTCCCCCCAAATAAGATTACCTGTTTGGTAATTTACCTTGTTTCCAGCACGATCAATACTCTTTCCATTGCTTTCCATAATGGCTTGTTGCAAATAGGTTGCAAATTGATTTAAATATTGTGTGTATGGGATTATTGCTTCACTTTCGGCTTTGAAAAAGTTGTTGTACCAAATACTCAAAAATGCCAATATCATTGGAATATTTTGTTCAAATTTTTCTTCTTTAAAATGAATATCCATTTTATGTGCTCCCTTTAGCAGAGCATCAAAATGTTCAAATCCAACTGCCAAACTTATACTTAGGCCAACTGCGCTCCACAATGAAAAACGACCACCTACCCAATCCCACATAGGGAATATGTTTTGAGGATCAATACCAAATGCTTTTACTTTTTCGATATTGGTAGAGACGGCAACAAATTGTTTTGCAATGTCGTCTTGAGTTGCGTGTTGTAAAAACCATTGCTTGATGGTTGTAGCATTTGATAGCGTTTCTTGTGTCGTAAATGTTTTTGAAACTATAACGAAAAGAGTGGTTTCTGGATTCAATTTTTTGAGCACTTCGTTCACATGGTCTCCATCTACATTACTTACAAAGTGTACATTTAGATGGTTCTTGTAATACGATAAAGCATCAACTACCATCGCTGGTCCAAGATCAGAACCACCGATACCAATGTTTACAATGTCTGTAAAGGCCTTGTTGGTAAACCCTTTTCTGCCCCCTTCAATAACTTCCTGAGAGAATTGTCTTATTTTATTTTTTACTTCGTAAATTTCTGGAATTACGTTGTTTCCCTCATAAAAAACCTCTGCATCTTCTGGTGCACGTAGTGCAGTGTGTAGTACCGCTCGTCCTTCTGTTTTGTTAATTTTTTCACCATCAAAATATTTAGAAATCGCATCGTCTAATTGTATTTCCTCTGCCAAATCTTTTAATAATTTTAGGGTTTGTGGAGTGATTCTGTTTTTAGAAAAATCAAGGGAAAAATCCTCACATTTAATATTCATTTTAGAAGCTCGATCTGAATCAGCATTAAACCAAGAAACCATATGTTCGTCCTTGATGGATTCAAAGTGATGTTGTAAGTTTTTCCAAGCGGAAGTTTGTGTGGGGTTAATGGATTTTAAGCTCATAATATTTATTAAATATGGTTAGTTTATCGAGTCTAATCGTTGTTTAAGTGGCGTAATGTATTTTAAAAAATCGGTTTTATATTGTTTTGGAAGTGCTTTGGCATCAGGAAGTTTTTGACGAAAAGGGTCTACTTGTCGGCCGTTTTTCCAAAATCGATAACAAACATGTGGTCCGCCAGTATTACCTGTCATTCCAACTTTCCCAATCACATCTCCTTGTTTTACAAAATCACCAACATTAACCAAACGCTTGCTCATGTGTAAATACTGTGTAGAATAAGTCGCATTGTGACGAATTTTGACATACTTTCCATTTCCTCCACGACGTGTAGATTCTACAACTGTTCCGTTGGCTGTGGCCAGAATAGGAGTACCAACAGCTGCTGCAAAATCAGTTCCTTTGTGTGGTCGGACTTTGTTGCCATAATATGCAATGCGCCGATTTAAATTATATCTTGAAGAAATTCGACTAAATTTTATAGGGCTTTTCAAAAATGCTTTTTGCAGACTTTTACCTGTTTCATCGTAATAGTCCGTGCTGTTTTTGGACTGTGGAGTGATGTAATCAAAAGCATATATGGGTTCGCCTTTATGCTCAAAATAAGCGGCATCTATACTTTCTATACCTGCATAGATTGTGTCTTCCACAAAACGTTGTTTATAAATAACTTTGAAATTGTCTCCTTCTTGAAGTCTAAAGAAATCAATGGTCCATGCATAAATATCATCAGACATATCATAGATCAATTGTATGGGTAACCCTTGCGCTTCCATCGTTTCTGATAACGAACTTTCGATTACTCCAAAAGCTTCTTTTTCGACAATTTTTACCGGTTTGCGCTGTTTGTAGGCAACTATAGAGTCACAAAATTCGAGAACTACATATTCTATTTTATTGGGCTGATATATAAAACTTTGTGGCGTCCGGTTTTCATCCTTACTACATAAAAGCATATACGGTTTACCAGCGCGGAGTTGGCGAATATCGAAAGTGTCTTTGGTTTGGTTTGCAATTTTATAAATCTGAGAAAAGTCTACATTGTATCGAGATAGAATTTCTCCAAAACTCTCACCCCGCTGAATGGTGTCTCGAACAACAAAAAAATTATTCAGATTATAGCCAAACTGTATGTCTTCTTTGGGTTCTTGAAGTTCAGGTATTTCTTTTTCTGTTGTTGTACAACGCATTACAATAATTGCCAATACAACAACTAAAATAAATTTTGATACGGGATTAAAATGGTGGTTTTTTTTAAAGTTCACTAGTCTAAGTTTTGTCCCCAATTTTCAACTTCTTCTACGCTCCAAAGTTCTGGAAAAAATATTCTTTTTTGGTATTTTGGATGCATATATTTTTGCCAATTACTCCCCCCTGTTGCTTCGCCATCACCCGAATTGGCTAGTATGTAGTGTTTAGCGGCATTAAAATGGGCCATAACCCATGTTATGTTAACGGTATAATCGTAGTGACGCATGGCCTTTATAAGGGCTTTGTTCTTTTGATTTTCGGAAGATAATTCTTTATAGCGCGACCATAGATTTTTGCTGTTGTGTACTTTCATAAATGTGATGAATTCTTCCTTGTAGCGCTCTTCAAAATTTGTGAGTAAGATTGACTTCTTTCCAGTTTCATAATCTTTACCTGCGGCTTGCCAATAAAGGTGCTCAAATGCATGTTCAAAAGGAGTGTTACGATCTATTGATTTACGAAATCGTGCATCTATTAAGTTAATGAGCTCTGTTGAAGCAAATTCAATTTTTCTGTATTGGGCACTTTGGAATCCACTTGCGGGTGTTAGTGTATGTCTGAATTTATTGTACTGTTCTACATCCATTCCTTCTTGCATGATAGCAAATGAGGAGGTCAACATATCGAAATACCTACTCACGCGCATGAGTTTGTCGGTAAAGAAGTCTACCTCCAAAACATTGGCTTTGGCAACCTGTTGAAGCTCCCATAGAATCATTTTGAAAATAAGTTCATTGATTTGATGGTATCCAATAAAAACCATTTCATCTGGAAGATTGGTGCGCTGAATTTGCAAATTCAAAAGCGCATCGGTTTGAATATAGTCCCAGTAATTAATGGTTTTGCTGTGCAAAAGCCCTTCTAAATACACATTTTTATCCTGATTGATTGCACTATATTTTTCGTCGAGTGCATGGACTAACTGTTCCGTGGATTTGTTTTTCATAGAGTGTTCATTAGAGTTGTATTTCAAAGGGATGCTTTAATCCTTTAAATGCTTCCAATTCGGATCGCAAAGATCCAACTCGAAGATCGGCCTGAATTTTTATAGGTATTTTATTTTTATCTGCACTAACCCAAAGTGTTACACTTTCTTCTTCATGAAATACACGACCTGCCATTACATAAGGACGAAATTTCAAGCATTTTACTTTACCAAAGTTGGTTTTTATTGTTTGACGTCCTAGAAACTTTAATTTAAATGTAAATATTTCATCATCAAAAAACATATTCAACTCAACGACTTCGCCTACTTGAATCGTTTCAGTATCGTAATGATCTCTCAAATAATAATATGCAGAGAGCATGTCTTGAATATCAGACCGAATGGGCTCAGTAGTTTTTGTTCCCTTTTTAAGGTCGTTTATGTGTGCTATGTTATTGTTGTAGTCAAATTCTACTATTCTATTTTTGGTATAACCCCCTTCATAAATGTCTCTTACAAATTTATAGGGTTTGCCATTGGTTTTGTCAAAATAGCTTTCGTATCGATCTTTAACCTTAAAAAACCATTTTATAGCACCTGTTGTCCATCCTTTACCCACAACATGATACACGGATTGGTCTTTGTACTTAGCATCTTTGACTTTTAGAGTAGCATATCCAGCTTTTACCCAACCACTATAGCTAAGTTTAAATTTTAGCCATTCGCCTGCTTGAAAAGAAGAGTCTGTTTGCGCTGATGCAGTGCATAAGCCAACAAAAAGTAAGAAGTAAACTAAAATTGTTTTCATTTTGACATCATTTATTGATGTACATGCAAATTTGCAATTATTATTCCAAAACTAAAAACAATTAAAAATCATTATTGTATGAGTTATTAAAGAGTGCCTCGATTTGCTTGTTCGCGTTCAATAGATTCGAACAATGCTTTAAAATTTCCTGCTCCAAAACCTTTGGCACCCATCCGTTGAATAATTTCAAAAAATAGCGTTGGACGATCCTCTACAGGTTTTGTAAAAATCTGTAATAAATACCCTTCTTCATCAGCATCTACCAAAATGGAGAGCTCTTGAAGTTTTGAAATATCTTCTTTCATAAGTTTCATATGCGCTCCCAATCGCTTTGGAATGGCATCGTAGTAGGCCTGTGGTGGTGGTGGCAAAAACTCCACCCCATTGGCCCGCAAATGCCTTACGGTTGTTATAATGTCATCGGTGGCAACGGCTAAATGTTGCACTCCACAGTCTTCATAAAAGTCAAGGTATTCTTCGATTTGAGAACGTTTGGCTGCTTCGGCAGGTTCATTTATTGGAAATTTAATTCGCCCATTCCCATTACTCATTACTTTACTCATCAAAGCTGAGTATTCGGTATGAATTTGCTTATCATCAAAAGATAAAAAGTTGACAAAGCCCATCACTTCCTCATACCATTTTACCCATGTATCCATTTCTCCCCAACCAACATTACCAACCATATGATCTATGAATTTCAGTCCAGCACTTGGTGGGTTATAATCCGACTTCCAAGCAACATAACCAGGAAAGAAAACACCATTGTAATTTTTGCGTTCTACAAACACATGAACCGTTTCGCCATAAGTGTAAATTCCCGAGGTTACAATTTCACCAAAATCATCACGATGAATTCTTGGTTCAAAATAGGATTTTGCTCCTCGCTTGGTGGTCTCTTTATATGCTTTATGCGCATCATCTACCCATAAAGCAATGACTTTTACACCATCACCATGCTTTCTCAAATGATCGTTTATTGGAGACTTACTGTTAAGTGGTGTTGTGAGAACCAGTTTTATTTTTCCTTGTTGAAGCACATAACTTACCTCATCTTTTGATCCTGTTTCCAAGCCCTTGTAGGCAAGCGATTGAAAACCAAAAGCGGTTTTATAGAAGTGCGCCGCTTGTTTGGCATTCCCCACATAAAACTCGACATAGTCGGTTCCTAAAAGTGGCAAAAAGTCTTGAGCGCCATCGAATATTTTTTCGAGACCGTAGTCCACAGATTTTAATGCTTTTTTCATAACTAAAATTTTAGGTGAATTATTCTTTTTCTAACCATGATTTATAATAATCATCATCAGAAATTTTCAGGGCTTCTTCGGTAATTTGAAGCGGTTTAAATGTATCAACCATGACGGCCAATTCTTGAGTGTCTTTTTGACCAATACTGCGTTCCATGGCGCCAGGGTGTGGCCCATGAGGAATGCCTGCAGGGTGCAAAGAAATATGACCTACTTCTACGTCATTTCGACTCATGAAATCCCCATCAACATAATACAAAACCTCATCACTATCTATATTACTGTGGTTGTATGGTGCTGGAATCGAATCTGGGTGATAATCATACATACGTGGCACAAAACTACAGACTACAAAAGCATTGGTTTCAAAAGTTTGATGCACTGGTGGCGGTTGGTGTATTCTTCCTGTAATGGGTTCAAAATCGTGAATTGAAAAAGCATATGGGTAATTGTATCCATCGTAGCCCACTACATCAAAAGGGTGAGATCCGTAGATCATTTCAATCATTTCATTTTGTTTTTTCAATTTGATTTTAAAATCTCCACTTTCATTATAAGTTTCGAGTTCTTCTGGACGACGAATATCCCGCTCACAAAAGGGTGCATGTTCCAACAGTTGACCAAACCAATTCCGGTAACGCTTTGGGGTGTATATTGGACTGTAAGATTCTACAATAAAAAGTCTGTTGTCTTCTGTGTCGAATTGAATTTGATAAATAATCCCTCGGGGGACTAACAAATAATCTCCGTATTTGAACTCCAAATTCCCAAACATGGTGCGCAGTTTTCCAGAACCTTTATGAACAAAAATGAGTTCATCAGCATCGGTGTTTTTATAAAAGTAATCGGTGAGCGATGTTTTTGGTGCTGCCAAAATAATATTGCAATCTGAATTTGTGAGGACAATTGTTCTGCTCTCTAGATAGTCATCTTTAGGAGCCACCTCAAATCCACGTAATCGATAAGATTGAATATTGTTGGGTTTTGCAATTTTTGGGGCAACACTGAATTGCTTCCCAATTGATTTTACTTGTGTTGGGCGTTGCTCGTGGTAAGAATTGGTGGACATCCCATCAAAACCTATTGTACCAAATAGTTGTTCATAATAGAACCCTCCATTTGGCTTTTTAAATTGAGTATGCCTCTTAGGAGGAATTTTTCCAAGTTTGTGATAAAATGGCATAATAAAAAGTTTTTATGTTAAAGAAATAAGCTAAAAAGGAGAATTGTTCATGCAGGGCGCACGAAGGAGCTTATTCAGGGTTTCTCTTGATAAGAAAATGAAGTAACAATAAAAGATCTTTCCAAAATAGGGTCATACACAAATTTAATAAAAAAATCGATACGGACTAGAACCAGTATCCCAAATTCACGAGCACACCCGTGTAATCCGTCTCTGGAGACCAATGGAATTTAAATTCGATTGGGCCAAAAATAGTTTCTAAACCATAGCCCAAAGCATAGCCACTGTACGAGGGTAATGTAAGCCACTCTTCATTTAAGAAAATATCGTTTCCAATATTGGAAAAGTTCCCCGAAATATTGATATGGTGACGCTTATAAAACTCGTAATCAGCATTAAAATAGGCCTTTACAAAACTATTCCCAGAAAGACTAAAAAAGTCATACCCAAAGAAAGTTCCATTGTTGATAATCTCGTGGTGTGTATAGCCACCCAATCCAAAATTAAGCGTCGGAATTTTGTCGTTTCCTACCATAAATCCACCTTCAGTGCCAATTAGAAAAGATAGGTCTGTAGTGACTGAAAATGCTTTTGAAATATTTGCTTTTAAAACAGAAAATTGACTGAATTCATCAATGTTTGAGGCCGTTAAATACAAATCCATACCCCCCTCAAACAAAAATCCACTTGATGGAAAGAAAATATTATCAATAGTGTCATATTTAAATAGCACATTGACATTAGAAAAATCAGATTCTATAATTTTGTATCTCGAGTTTTGAAATGTTGAAATGAGTAACGGACTTGTTGCATATATGTTTAGGCGATTAAATGTTGCGCCGATTTTAAATGAAAAATCTCTTTTAATTAGTGTTTCTACAAAAAAACTTCCCGTGAAATCCGAAAATGTAGTTGGGATTTCAGTGTTGAGTTCAGCCGGAAGTGATCTATCAAAAAACAAAGGATTTATATCATACTCAAAGCGCGTAAATTTGGCATTGAGTCCTATACTCCAATAAAACCCTTTATCGATGTAATAATCAAAATTAATCCTCGAATTATCTCCAAAAATAAAGTCCAAAGACAACACATCATTTTTAAGCAAAAGTTGCTTTTGAGTAAAATTTAAAAGAACTGAACTTTGGAAAATCTGATCATAATGAACCCCTAATTTTAAAAAACTAGTGTTTGTAGTTTCTTTTATTCTTCCGTAAAGATCATACCCCTCATCCTCCGACAGAGAGAAATCATATCGAAAACTCTTAAAATTGTTGGTTGCTAATAAATTATTGACGCCGTTTTTAAAATCTTCAAAACTCAAGGTTTCATTGTGTCTGAAACGCAATTTCCCAAAAACATAAGCATTGGTGTATTTTTCATTGCCAACAATTTTTACTTTATTAATTTTTAGACTGTCCAAAACAGGTGGTTTAAATGCTGGTTTCTGAAAATTTTGGGTCTTTGCTATAGCGCTTAATTCATCCAAAAATGGCACAACAGACATTTCTCCACGTTCAATAATTTCTGAGCCCTTGTTAAAAGAGATAATAGAGTAGCCCTCTACATTGGGCTCTATGTAAAGATCTGTAAGTTGAATTTTTTCTTTCATGGCTTCAACAGTTCTGAAATTACTAATTTGAGTTAATATTTCAGAAACAGATTTAATCTCATCTTTGGACAAAAGGTCTTCTTGAACATTGACACCAATAATGTAGTCCAAGTCTTTAGTACTTAAAAGTTCTACAGGGTAATTATTCGCAATACCGCCATCCATGAGTAATACCCCATTGTATTCTATGGGCTGAAAAAGTGTAGGCAATGTACTGCTTATGGCAATAGCTTCTGCAAGGTTTCCATGGTCTAAAAGTACAGATGCCCCAGTTTCCATGTCAGTAGCCATGCAATAAAAAGGAATAGGCAATTTGCTAAAGTCCGAAACCTCTCGAACATTCATCGTCAATTTCGTAAACAAATTGAAGACATTTTGACCTCTAGATATGGATGATGGCAATTGAATTTTAAAATTATTAAATGGCAAAGAAGCCGCATATTTCTCAGCATTTTTGCGCTCTTGAAAAGTCTTTGAAGCACGTGGCACTTTGTCGCCTAGTAAAACATCAAAATCAATTTTTCTAAAAATAGAGTCTAATTGCTGAGCAGAATACCCAGAGGCATACAATCCACCAACGGCAGCACCCATACTTGTTCCCCCAATGTAATCGATGCGAACACCAAGACTATCAATCGCTTTTAGCACACCAATATGCGCCAGACCTTTGGCACCACCACCGCTCAAAACCAATCCAACTTTGGGATTCTTTTTCACAGGATTTTGAGCAAAGCCAATAAAACAACAGAAGAAGAGAATATAAAATTTAGG
This sequence comes from Flavobacteriaceae bacterium, assembly GCA_029238515.1. Classification (GTDB taxonomy): domain Bacteria; phylum Bacteroidota; class Bacteroidia; order Flavobacteriales; family Flavobacteriaceae; genus UBA3537. The sequence continues at coordinate 22,130 of JAQWFW010000006.1, forward strand.
GTTATACTTCATTTTTATTGTGGTAAAAGTTATAAATTTTATGTGCTTTGGCCGTACCAACAATTTGCTCCAATTCATCCAATTTAGCAAAAGAAATTCTTTGCGCTGATTTGAATGCTTTCAACAATTGTACTCGCGTTTTGTCTCCAATACCAGAAATGGATTCCAATTCTGAGTGTAATGCAGATTTACTACGCCTATTGCGGTGATGTTCTATACCAAAACGATGCGCTTCGTTTCTTAATTGTTGGATAATTTTCAAAGTTTCACTTTTCTTGTCTAAATATAAGGGAATTGGATCATTTGGGTAAAATAATTCTTCCAATCTTTTAGCGATCCCAATAATTGCTATTTTACCCCTTAGACCAAGTTCATCTAAACTTTTTAGAGCAGCAGACAATTGCCCTTTACCACCATCTATAATAATGAGCTGTGGAAGCGGTTGATTTTCTTCCAAAAGTCTTTTGTATCTCCTGTAAACGACCTCTGTCATTGAGGCAAAATCATCGGGTCCTTCAACTGTTTTTATATTGAAATGGCGATATTCTTTTTTGCTAGGTTTCCCATTTTTGAACACCACACAAGCCGCTACTGGGTGAGTGCCTTGAATGTTGGAATTATCAAAACATTCAATATGCGTAGGTTCTTCCGTAAGCCGAAGATCAGATTTCATTTGTGTCATAATGCGTTTGACATGTCGATCGGGATCGGTAATTTTAACTTGTTTTAATTGTTCTAAGCGGTGGTATTTTGCATTTCGTAAAGACAGATCCAAAAGGTGTTTTTTGTCTCCAAGTTTTGGAATGGTCATTTTTAAATTTGACCCTAATTCAATCCTAAAAGGCACATATATTTCTTTGGATTGAAGCGCAAATCGTTGCCGAAGTTCTGTAATGGCAAAGGCCAATAGCTCTGCGTCTGATTCGTTCAACTTTTTTTTCAACTCCAAGGTATGAGCACGAATAATAGAGCCGTGTGAAACTTGCAAAAAATTAACATAAGCATAACTCTCGTCACTAATAATGCTATACACCTCAACATCGCTGATTTTTGGGTTTACAATTGTAGACTTCGCTTGATAATTCTCCAAAATGGCCAATTTTTCTTTTAAAATTTGAGCGTCTTCAAATTGTAAATCGGCAGCCAAGGTTTTCATTTGAGTTTTAAAAACTGTGAGTGAATTCTTGAAATTTCCTTTGAGAATTTCTCGAACAGAGGCGATATTCTTTAAATAATCGGACTCCGATTCCTTGCCTTCACAAGCACCTTTACAATTCCCTAAATGATATTCCAAACAAACCTTATATTTTTGATTCATAATTTTTTCTTCAGCCAAATCATAAGAACATGTTCTCAAAGCAAAAAGACCTTTAATCAAATCCAAAAGTGTATACACTGTTTTGATGCTTGTATAAGGCCCAAAATATTCTGAGCCATCTTTAATGACACGACGTGTAGAAAAGACTCTCGGAAAACGTTCTTTTTTGATACAAATCCAAGGATAAGATTTATCATCTTTCAAAAGTACATTGTAACGTGGCTGATATTTTTTTATCAAATTATTTTCTAACAACAGAGCATCGGTTTCCGAATCCACAACAATATGTTTTATCTTTCGAATTTTTTTGACCAATACATTGGTCTTTCCGTAGTCGTGATTTTTATTAAAATAAGATCGTACACGTTTTTTTAGGTTTTTAGCTTTACCAATATAAATTATAGTGTCTTTTGCATCAAAAAATTGATAGACTCCAGGCGTGTCTGGCAGCGTTTGTAATTGTATTTCAATGCTTGAAGATGTCATTATTCCAAAGGTATACTAATTCTTATTATAGTAAAAATCGATTCGACATTTTTAGTATCTTGTCCAAAAATTAATGATATTTATAGCATGAATATTGTCGTTTTATCAAGAAATAAAAATCTATATTCTACCCGTCGTCTTGTTGAAGAAGCCGAAAACAGAGGGCACGATGTAGAAGTTATAGATCCATTAAATTGTGATTTAATTATTGAAAAGGAAAAGCCCACGATATATTACAAGGATAAGTATTTGGATTATGTAGATGCAATTATTCCTAGAATAGGTGCTTCGGTTACCTTTTATGGTTGTGCTGTGGTGCGGCAATTCGAAATGATGAATGTTTTTTCTACCGTTTCTTCAGATGCTATCATTCGTTCTAGAGATAAACTCAGAAGTTTCCAACACCTTTCCAAAGGAGGTATAGATATGCCAAAAACTGTATTTACCAACTATTCTAAAGATGTTGAGGAAGTCATTGAGCATGTTGGAGGAACACCAGTCGTTATAAAATTACTTGAAGGAACTCAAGGACTTGGTGTCGTTTTGGCCGAAAGCAAAAATGCAGCCGAATCTGTATTAGAAGCCTTTAATGGATTGCAAGCTAGAGCTTTGGTACAAGAATATATAGCTGAAGCTAAAGGCATAGATGTCCGTGCATTTATTGTTGATGGACAAGTTATAGGTGCAATGAAAAGAATTGGTAAACCTGGAGAATTTCGTTCTAATTTGCACCGCGGTGGAACATTTGAATACTACAGAATGTCTGAACCCGAGCTTAAAATTGCCATCAAATCGGCACGACAACTCAAACTGCCCATTTGTGGTGTGGACCTTTTACAATCCAATCGAGGGCCCTTGATTATGGAAATCAACTCTACGCCTGGTCTGGAGGGCATTGAAGGGGCATCGCAAAAAAATATTGCAAAAGCCATCATTACATTTATAGAACGAAATAGACGCTAATGAATCAACACAATTCTGTATTGCATATTCTTGGTGAAGACATCGCTGCTGGTGAGTCCAGAGAGATCAATTTTCATGTGGCAAAGCTACACACACGCACAAGAGTAGATGTTCCTGTCATTATTAATCGTTCCAAAAAACCAGGTCCTGTTGTTTTATTCACAGCGGGGATTCATGGCGATGAAGTTAATGGCGTTGAAATTCTGAGGCAACTTATTGCAAAAGGCATCAATAAGCCAAAAAAAGGAACCATCATTTGCATTCCTGTTTTGAATATTTTTGGATTTTTAAACAAAACGCGTGAACTTCCAGATGGACGTGATTTGAATCGTGTTTTTCCAGGGTCAAAAACGGGTTCATTAGCCAGTCAAGTGGCCTATAAACTCATGAACGAAATTGTACCTCAAGTTGATTTTATTGTGGATCATCATACAGGCGGTGCAGGACGATTCAATGGACCACAAATTAGAATTATTTCACAAGCACCAAAACTCAAAGAATGGGCCAAAGCATACGGTGCTCCCTTTGTAGTTTATTCCAAAAAAATCCCAAAATCTTTCCGAAGCGCTTGTGATAAGCTTGATATTCCTATTTTGCTTTTTGAAGGTGGCAAATCATACCACATTGATACACAAGTTACAAATACAGGAGTGAATGGAGCCAAACGAATTTTGAATCATCTGGGAATGTTGGGGACAAAATTTAAAGCTTCTGCACCCAAAAAAGAGATTATTTTTATTGAAGACAGCAAATGGATTAGAGCTAAAGCTTCTGGTATGTTTCAAACAACTATAAAACTTAACTCAAAAGTAGAAAAAGGGACTATTTTGGGATACATAACTGATGCTTATGGTAAGTTTAATAAATCCATAAAAGCAGATTGTGATGGCTATGTCATCAATATCAACCAAGACCCTATTGTATACAAGGGGGATGCCTTATTTAGGTGTTCAACAAAATTTAGTTTATGAACAAAAAAGACCTGAGATCTACCTATAAAAAAAAGCGAAAAGCACTAGACCAATCTACGATTGATTCTTTGAGTTTGAAGATTGCCAATCAAACCCTAGAACTCCCGATTTGGGAGGCCTCGTTCTATCATCTTTTTTTGACTATCAAACACTTAAAAGAAATTGAAACTGAACCACTGATGAGTATTTTATTCGGAAAAGACAAGCATGTTGTGGTTCCCAAAAGTGATATTTCGACCGGTAAAATGACGCATTATTTATTGACTGATAATACAGTCATTAAACCCAATATTTGGAGCATTCCTGAACCACAAAATGGGGTTCAAATTTATGATACTCAAATTCAGGTTGTTTTTGTTCCTTTGTTGGCGTTTGACAAAAAAGGATATCGAGTGGGCTACGGAAAAGGGTTTTATGATTTATTTTTAAAATCTTGCCCAAAGGCCATAAAAATAGGGCTTTCGTTTTTTGATGCCGTCGATGAAATTGAGGATAAAAATAAGTATGATATCCCGCTTGATTATTGCGTCACACCAACTCAGATTTATCGCTTTGAGTAGTTCCCTGTTTTGACCTAAGGGCCTTGTTGTTGTACAACAAAAGGAGTCCAACGCCAGTGCTTATAGCGACATCAGCAACATTAAAAACAGGATTGAAAAACGTGAAGTAATCACCACCAAAAACAGGGATCCAATCTGGAAAATAACCCTTGACTATTGGGAAATGCAACATATCTACTACCTTACCATGAAAAAAAGTTCCATAACTATTTTCGGCAAATAGTGTTGCTTTTTGTCCCAAGCTGTCGTTAAAAATTACTCCATAAAAAACAGAATCGATAATATTGCCCAACGCCCCCGAAAATATAAGTGAAATGGCATAAATCAACTGTGTAGATATTTGTTTTTTTATGGAAGTGTGTAACCAATAGCCAATCCCAACAACAGCAATTAGTCTAAATAATGTAAGAGTAAGTTTTGCGGTTTTATCAGAAATAAAGGAAGAAAAATCACTGAGTTTGGCCCCCCAAGCCATACCTTCATTTTCTACAAATAGGATCTTAAACCAATCAAAAACCACCCATTCTTGACCAAGTACAAAATGAGTTTTGATGTATATTTTGGTGAATTGATCAAAAATTAAGACAGAAATAACAACAATAAAGACATGCTTTTTAGACAACATCTCTAGCGTTGCATATTCTTGGCTTCTATGCTCAAAGTAGCATGTGGAACGAGTTCCAATCGCTTTTTATTAATTAACTTTCCTGTAACTCTACAAACACCATAGGTTTTATTTTGGATTCTGATGAGTGCGTTTTTAAGGTCCCGGATGAATTTCTCTTGACGAATAGCCAATTGAGCATTGGATTCTTTACTCATCACCTGGCTTCCCTCATCAAAGGCCTTAAATGTTGGTGAAGTATCTTCAGTTCCATTATTTAAATCATTCATGTAGGCGCTTTTTATCAGCTCCAAATCGTGCTGTGCCTTTTCAATTTTCTTTTGAATTAGTGCTTTGAATTCCTCAAGCTCTTTATCTGAATATCGGTTGGTTTTTTCCATAATCAGCGTTTTTAATTGTGTTTTTGAATAAATAACTTGGTAGAAATGTCGTCAAAATTTATTTCTATTCCTTCATCAAGTTGATTAACTTCTTGTAACGTATCTGTTAATGTTTCTAATTTAATGTAATCTAAATTATTTTGAATGGCTTTGTGCATGTGCTCGTGGTGCAAAAGAAATACATCTATATTATCTGTTACTTCGAATCCTGAATCTTTTCTTAAATTTTGGATTCTATTTACAAGTTCGCGAGCTATGCCTTCCTCCCTCAAAGACTCTGTGATGGTAACGTCTAACGCTACCGTCATTGCGCCTTGATTGGCTACAAGCCAACCTTCAACATCTTGAGATGTAATTTCTACATCATCAAGTTCCAATGTACTAATTTTTCCATTAATTTCAACCTCTAAATGACCTTGATTTTCAATTTCTTTTATCGCATCTGCATCCAAATTCTGAATTGCTGTTGCAACAAACCTCATATCCTTACCAAATCTTGGTCCCAACACCTTAAAATTAGGTTTAATCTGCTTAACCAAAATATCTGAAGCGTCTTCTAAAAGTTCAATCTCTTTAATGTTAACCTCATGCTTAACGAGTTCAGAAATAGCCAAAATTTCTTCTTTTTGAACAGTTGATGCAACAGGTATCATAATCTTCTGCAAGGGTTGACGCACTTTTATTTTTTCTTTAGCCCTGAGTGACAACACTAATGACGAAATCAATTGTGCCTGTGCCATTTTGCGTTCGAGAGCTTCGTCAATTAATGCAGGATTAGACTTCGGAAATTCTGACAAATGCACACTCTTAAATTCCTCTTTTCCAGTATGCTTAATGAGATCTAAATAGAGACGGTCCATAAAGAATGGCGCAATGGGGGCACCAAGCTTTGACAGAGTAAGCATGCAAGTAAATAATGTCTGGTATGCCGAAATTTTGTCGGCTTGATAATCACCTTTCCAAAAACGTCTTCTACTTAATCGTACGTACCAGTTACTAAGGTATTCCTGAGTAAATTCTGATATGACTCTTGCAGCTTTAGTGGGCTCATAATCAGCATAATAGTTGTCTACTTTTGTGATAAGCGTATTGAGTTCCGATAAAATCCAACGGTCTATCTCTGGACGTTCTTTTATTGGGATATCGACATTAGCAAATTTAAACTGATCAATATTTGCGTAGAGCGTGAAAAAAGAATACGTGTTGTATAATGTTCCAAAAAACTTTCGTTTTACTTCTTCAATGCCCTCTAAATCAAACTTTAAATTGTCCCAAGGATTGGCATTACTGATCATGTACCAACGGGTTGCATCAGGACCGTAGGTTGCCAAAGTTTCAAAGGGGTCTGTAGCATTGCCCAATCGTTTGGACATTTTTTGACCATTTTTATCTAAAACTAGCCCATTGGATACCACGTTTTTGTATGCTACAGAATCAAAAACCATAGTCCCAATGGCGTGAAGAGTGTAAAACCATCCTCGTGTTTGATCTACGCCTTCGGCTATAAAATCAGCTGGAAAAGCTTTATTTTGGTCAATCAACGCTTTATTTTCAAACGGATAATGCCATTGAGCGTAAGGCATACTTCCAGAATCAAACCATACATCGATCAAATCGCTTTCGCGATGCATTGGCTTTCCTGTTGGCGATACAAATACAATTGCATCCACAATATTTTTGTGTAAGTCTATTTTTGAATAATTTTCATCAGAATTGTCTCCAACCACAAAATCTTCAAAAATATCATGAGACATAAATCCAGCATCAACAGACTTTTTAATTTCTGCTTTTAATTCTTCTACAGAACCAATACATATTTCTTCTTTTCCGTCTTCGGTGCGCCAAATAGGTAGTGGAATACCCCAATAGCGCGAACGCGAAAGATTCCAATCATTGGCATTGGCAAGCCAATTGCCAAAACGGCCTTCACCAGTGCTTTTGGGCTTCCAATTGATGGTTTGATTGAGTTCAAACATGCGCTCTTTTACCTCACTTATTTTGATAAACCACGAGTCCAACGGATAGTATAATATGGGCTTATCGGTACGCCAACAGTTTGGGTAGCTGTGTTTGTATTTTTCTACCTTGAACGCTTTGTTTTCAGTTTTTAGTTTAATGGCTAATTCTACATCAACAGATTTATCTGGAGCTTCGCCTTCTGGATAATATTCATTCTTTACATAGCGTCCCGCAAAATCGGTGACTTCCTTTCGGAAACATCCTTGTAAATCGACTAAAGGCACCAAATTGTCGTCTTCATCTTTTACCAACAAGGGCGGAACTTCTGGTTTTGCTTGTTTTGCGACAATGGCATCATCGGCTCCAAATGTGGGTGCTGTGTGTACAATTCCTGTCCCATCTTCTGTAGTTACGTAATCTCCAGAAATAACACGGAATGCATGTTCTGGATTATCATTTGGCAGAGCATATTGTAGCAGCTGGTTGTATCGTGCTCCAACTAAATCGGTGCCAATAAAAGATTTTAAAACCAAATAAGGAATCGTTTTATTCTTGCTTGTATAAGTGTCTAATTCTTGTGGTGTTTCTGCACGTTTAAATTTCCCGGAAAATTGTTTTTCTAATAATGCTTTTGCCAAAACAACTTTTATGGGCTCAAATGTATATTGATTGAATGTTTTTACAAGAACATATTCAATTTTTGGCCCAACAGTAAGCGCAGTATTGCTTGGTAATGTCCACGGAGTAGTTGTCCAAGCCAAAAAATGAATTTGACCTTCATTTTGCAAACACTCAGGTAAAGACTCTGGAATTGCTTTGAATTGCGCGACAACAGTGGTGTCCGTTACATCTTGATATGTTCCTGGTTGATTGAGCTCATGTGAACTCAATCCTGTCCCTGCTTTTGGTGAATAGGGTTGGATTGTGTATCCTTTGTATAATAAATTTTTGTTGTAAATCTGTTTGAGTAACCACCACACACTTTCCATGTATTTGGAGTCATAGGTCACATATGGATCATTCATGTTAACCCAATAACCCATTTTTTCGGTAAGATCGTTCCAAACATCCGTATAACGCATTACTGCTTTTCTACAAGCAGCATTATAGGCCTCAACAGATACGGTTTTCCCAATGTCTTCTTTGGTAATTCCGAGTTCTTTTTCTACACCTAACTCAATAGGAAGTCCATGTGTATCCCAACCTGCTTTTCGCTTGACCTGAAAACCCTTCATGGTTTTGTATCGAGGAAAAATGTCTTTTATGGCACGAGCCAAAACATGATGAACACCTGGCAATCCATTGGCAGATGGTGGACCTTCAAAAAAAACATAAGGTTTATGACCTTCTCTTGACGATACACTTTGCTCAAAAACTTGATGCTCTTTCCAATAGTCTAGCAAGTCTTCTGCTAGCTTTGGAAGGTCTAATCCTTTGTGCTCTGGAAATATCGCGTTCATGCTTATACAATTAGTCCGCAAAATTACTAAATTTTGGCCTAATTGCTATGCGTTAAAATGTGTAATTTAATAGAGTAACGATTCATTAATGCATATAAACAGTTGGAGGCGAGAGATTATACTTACAAAAAGTAAAACATCAACCCGATTTTGATGCTTTTTGCTTCTAAAGTTTCCTGACCAACTAAAGCATCTTCAAAGATGGGATTTAATCCATAGTATAAAAATCCATTCCAATTGTTGTAACCAACACTTAGTGTTAGGCCGTATTGCCATTGGTTAAGATTAAAGTTTTTTAATTGTGTAGAGACTGTATTGTCTTCGTAGACATAGGAAGATGCAAAAGTATAACTAGCTTTGAATCCAGCATAAATCCTCCAAAATCTATACTCTTGAGGTGAAGATGTGCGCCAACGAAATTCGAATGGAATTTCTAATGCTTGATGCGAAAATCTATTTTTTTGATATGTGTTACGACTTACAACCTCATAGGAATACCCTGCTAAAGATTCCTTTATTTTAATATTTTCAGAATACACATTAAATGCATATCCTAAACCGAGACCAAGTGCAAATGTACGTTTGGTATTGATCGGAAAATCCCGAATAAACCCAATTTTGAATCCTGGCGAAAATCCTGTTTGACTAAAATCCTCTGGGGTATTGGTAAGTGTATTATAAGTAAATCCAAAATAAAACTGATCTTCTCTGTAAAGTGGGTCAAGATCATCTGAGTTGGTTTGTGCTAAAACTCCAACTAAGTGCATCAAGAAAATGGTTGTAATGAATATTTTTTTCATATTGAAAAGGTACGATACTTTAAATGTACAAAAAAAGGCACTCGTTTATGAATACCTTTTCACGTAAATAGAATATAATCGTTTATTATTTCATATTTGTTGAAACGTCTCCAACACCTGTCGTATAGTTAATTTTCAACGCATTAACTTTTCTAAGTTCTTGTTTGACGTCTCCAACAATACCCATATTCGCCTCTCGATCTACTTTTAAAGCAACGGTTAAAAAAGGTATTAATTCTTCGCGTAATGCAGCTCGTTCCGAACTGATAAAAGCACTTACATCTGTAAGTGATGCAAATTGATCGTTAAGTTGAATCCTTGCTTCGCTTCCAAATTTCTCATAACCAGAACTTGGCTTACCCATGTAGATATAGCTCACAGGGTTTTTCTTGTCTAGTTTTTCAACTTGATTGGCTACTGGAAGTGAGTTTTGTATTTTTAATGAATTTTCTCGCATGACGGTAGCCACCATGAAAAAGAATAATAACATAAATACAATATCTGGTAAAGAGGCCGTGGATATAGCAGGTAGCCCTCCGTCTTTTTTCTTTTTAAATTTTGACATTTTGTTTTCTTTAAATAGTGAAACTACTGTACCTCTGAGAGTTTTTGTGGAAACTCTAACTTGATTTGGTCAATCACTGCTTTGAGTTTCTCTTTGTTACCTATAAACCGTGCGTCTTTGTGATTTTTTTGCATTTCTACAAAGTTCATGTCTCTAAATCCTTTGCTAGGACCAAGTTCCAATGCACGTCTATTTCTTAAAACATTGTATGCCGCCACCAATTCATTTTGTACAGAAATATAGGCCGCATAAGATGTTTCACGTTCGTTTTTCAAAGATATAATTGCTTTGTCTGGATTATCAGACGATGATGGGTCTTTTTTACCCTGACAATAATCACAGGATTTATCTCCATTGTTGTCCAAAAACTCGACGGCTGCAGCACGCAAATCGGCTATTTCCATGAGTTCGTCTTCCACAAGCAATTGATCTCTTCCATTGAGTAATACTGTGAAAATATTTTTCTGCTTAATGATTGGCGGATCAATCTCTTCCATAGGTGGAAGTTTTCGGTTGATCCCCGAATCCTTTTCAATGGTGGTGGTCACCAAGAAAAATATTAACAGTAAGAAGGCAATGTCGGCCATAGAGCCCGCATTAACTTCGGGTGCAGATCGTTTAGCCATATTATTTTAGCATTTTTTTGATTCCAAATCCTAACATCGTTCCTCCTGCTACGATAGCAAGGGCATAAAACAAGTACAATCCAGCGCCTACAAGTTTCGATTGTCCTTCAGTAAGAATTGAGCCGTCTTTTAGGACGGTTTCTGTTCCAGAGGCAAACACGAAGTAACATATTAGAGCAAGGCCCAAAAAAGAACCTATTGAGATTAATGTGTTTTTCAATCCTGATGCATTTGAAACTAAGTTGAGAACCGTAAAAACGACTACGGCCAAAACAGCAATAGCCAAGATAAAATAGGCCACATACATAAAAGTGTTGACACTTGATGCACCTTCTCCTGCTTTAATGGCATCATCTCCTGTAGAAATGATACTAACAAGAAAGACGATCGAAAGAACTCCTACAACTGCAGCTACAATCTTTAATAATTTTTGCAAATCCATAATTATTCGATTTAGTATGAGTTATGAAGTTTATTTTTTATTCTTTACAAGGATATCCATCAAAGAAATTGATGCATCTTCCATGTTGTTTACGATGCTGTCGATTTTTGCAATGATATAGTTGTAAAAAATCTGTAAAATAATCGCTACAATAAGACCAAATACTGTTGTAAGAAGGGCTACTTTAATACCTCCTGCCACAAGTGATGGTTGCATATCTCCAGCGGCTTCAATTTTATCAAATGCTTGAATCATTCCAATTACTGTTCCCATGAACCCAAGCATTGGTGCTAATGCGATAAATAGAGAAATCCAAGAAACATTCTTTTCTAGCTGTCCCATTTGTACACCTCCGTAGGCAACAACTGCTTTTTCGGCTGCATCCAAATCTTCGTTAGCACGGTCGAGACCTTGATAGAAAATAGATGCGATAGGTCCTTTTGTGTTTCTGCACACTTCTTTTGCGGCTTCTACACCACCAGATGCAAGCGCTTCTTCTACATCTTCAGTTAATTTTTTTGAGTTTGTCGTTGATAGGTTTAAGAAAATGATTCTTTCTATAGCAATCGCTAATCCTAAAATAAGACATAACAAAACGATACCCATGAACCCTGGTCCACCTTCGATAAATCGCTTTTTTAATTCTTGGTGAAATCCTAAAGACTCCACTTGATCACCAGCCGCATCATCTTGAACTGGGCTCACAATTGTGGTTAATGCAGTGTTCATGTTCGTGTATATACTTGCGTTTACAGACCCGAATGCTATCGTTAGGGCGATAGCTAGAATTGGAAATAATTTTTTCATTGTTCTATTCTTAAAATTTATAAATGTTAGTGTTGTTTGTAGGTTGCTAAAGATATAAAAAAAATTACACTCCAAAAATAAAATTTAATGCTGATGAAGATTTAAACAGTACTAAAAACTTTATATGCTGAGGAACAGCTACTTATACGTGCATCAAAAGTTTAGCAGAGAGGAAGGGATTCGAACCCTCGATACGCTTTTGGCGTATACACACTTTCCAGGCGTGCGCCTTCGACCACTCGGCCACCTCTCTAGTTTCTTTTTTTAAAAGAGGTCAAATAAATAAAAAATTGTTTACTTGTGAAAGGAAATCTCTCTTAATTTTCGGTTAATTCCCCACGTAATGAGGTTTCAAATACCAATTGAAACGTACTGCTGTTGGTTTTTTCTCCGAGTAAATACATTAGTTTTGTGATTGCGGCCTCTGTGGTCATATCTTTGGCTGAAATAACTCCTAAATCGCGCATTTTTTTACTCGTTTCATAATGCCCCATATGTACCATTCCACCTGAACATTGAGTCACATTAACAATATAAATTCCATTTGAAATGGCTGTTTTTAATAAATCTAAAAACCTGTTTTCTGTTGTTGCATTTCCAGAGCCATAGGTTTCCAAAACCACCCCTTTGAGGTTTGGTATTTCTAAAATGGATTTTAGCACAGAAGATTGTATCCCTGGAAAAAGTTTAATCAATACAACATTTGTATCAAGTATCTTGTGAACATTCAATTTACTTTGCGTGAAATTCTTCAACAACAAATCGTATTGTACCTGAAGCTTTAAACCAGATGTTACCAAGGGTGGAAAATTATTTGATGCAAAGGCCTCAAAATGATCGGCATTTATTTTTGTTGTTCTATTGCCACGGTACAATTTATATTCAAAATACAACCCCACTTCTCTTATCACTGGCGCGTTGTTTTGGTGTAAACTCGCCAATTGTATGGAAGTGATAAGATTTTCTTTCGCATCGGTGCGCAAATCGCCTATGGGCAGTTGAGATCCTGTAAAAATGACTGGTTTATTTAAATTTTCGAGCATAAAACTCAGCGCAGAGGCCGAATAACTCATAGTATCGCTGCCATGAAGAACTACAAAGCCGTGGTAATCCTCGTATTGTTTTTCTATGATTTCTGCCAATTGTATCCAATGCGAAGGGGTGATGTTGGAAGAATCCAAAGGGTGTTCGAACGAAGTGGTGTCTATGTCACAATTCAAGAGCTTAAGCTCAGGAATATTTTTCAATAAATGTTGAAAATTGAATGCTTGGAGTGCTTCGCTAGCTGCATCTTTAATCATACCAATCGTACCTCCAGTGTATATCAATAATATTTTTGCGCGCATGTTGTTAAATTTTAAAAATATTCTTTGAGTTATTGGTGGTAATTTGAGCAATTTCTTCCATGCTTTTACCATAAATTAAAGAAAGTTTTTCCAAAACTTCTAGTATATAGGCACTTTCATTGCGTTTGCCTCTATAGGGAACTGGGGCCAAATAAGGGGCATCTGTTTCCAAAACAATATGTGCTAAATCTATTTGTTCCAAAAATTGATCTATTTTTCCGTTCTTAAATGTTACAACGCCTCCAATTCCAAGTTTCATATTGTACGAAATGGCTTTGTGAGCTTGCTCCATTGTTCCAGTAAAACAGTGAAAGATACCGAATAAATCCTCTGATTTTTCTTCTTCCAAAACTTCAAATACTTCATCAAAGGCATCTCTGCAATGAATCACAATAGGAAGCTGATAATGTTTGGCCCATTGAATTTGCGTTCGAAAAGCGTCTTGTTGTTGTTTTAAAGTGCTTTTGTCCCAATATAAATCAATTCCAATTTCTCCAATGGCAGCAAATTTTCGTTGTTTGAGCGCTGTTTTTACATGATTCAGTTCTTTTTTGTAATCTTCTTTTATATGTATTGGATGAACCCCCATCATCAAAAATACATGTTCTGGATATTTGCGCTCCAATGCATACATAGCTTCTGTATATGTCGAATCTATAGCAGGAACAAAAAAACGAGACACCCCTGCTTCAAGTCCTCTTGACATCATTTCGTCTCGATCCATGTCAAATGCCTCACTATAAAGATGTGTATGTGTATCGGTTATAATCATGTTACAAAAGTACTATTTTGTGTAGTATATTTGTTTAAAAATTAATGCCTTGACAAATAAAGCTTCTTTGATGCAGTTTTTAACTGATGAATGTTTTCGTAAAGTAAAACTTCATTTTATTCCCAGCAATCATTACAAAGTGATTGCAAAAATAAATGGCGTCAAAGGGTGGTTTATTTTGGATACTGGTGCTTCTACAACTTTTGTTGCTAAACATCTGACAGAAAAATTCAATCTTTCCTCTGAAGGGGCGATCATAAAAGCCAACGGTGCTGGCCCAGAACAAATAGATGCCGCTGTATCTCACGAAAATCTAATCAAAATGGGGACATGGAGTAGATCAAAGTGTACTATTGCCTTAATTGATTTAACCCCCATAAATACTGCATTTACATCGGCAGATTTACCAAAAGTCGATGGCATCATTGGTGCAGACATACTTAAAAAAGGTAAAGCCATTATTGATTACGACAAAAACTACCTTTATTTAAAATAAAAAATCCCGCAAACAGCGGGATTTTAAAATATTATCATTTAAAATTTAATCTTGTACTTGGAACGTAATTGGCAAAGAGTAAGGCACAATTACTGGTTTTCCTCTTTGACGGCCTGGTTTCATTTTTGGCAACATATTAATTACTCGTGCCGCTTCTTTTTCTAACCTTGGGTGTGGTGCTCTAGAGCGCACACCGGTTACATTTCCGTTTTTGTCAATCTTAAAAATTACGCTAATACGCTGTCTTCCTGAAAGACCTAAATCTCCAGCTAAATCTGTATTGAATTTTCGCTGAACAAATTTGGCAATTTTATCGGACATACATTTACGCTTGTCCGCATTAGAACCACGTTCGCAACCAGGGTATTCAGGTACGTTTTCAATTACTGCAAAAGGCACCTCAACATCTTCGATGACTTCTTCGACTTCTACATCTTCAACTTCCATTATTTCTTCTTCCTGATCAGTTTCAGTAGATTCAATTACAGTTTCTTCTACTTCTTCTTCGTCTTCAACCACTTCAATCACTTCTGGAGCGGCTGGTGGCGGTGGTGGCGGTGGCGGTGGGATGACTTGTTCAATAATCGGAATTTCTTCATCAAGTTCATCGTCTAGATTAAGTTTGCCAATGTCAATGTTGGATTTGTCGTACGTCTTATAATTGAGCGTAGAGTATGTTAAAAATAACATCAATGCCAATCCAACAGCGAAATAGATCGAGCCATTTCTACTGACATCTGCTTTTGGGTTTTTCTTTGATTCCATTGTGTTTTTGTTATTGGGGGTTAAATTAATTAAAAAAAATAAAACTACATAAACGTTTGAAGTTTTTTAACAAGCGTTTGTTTTTTCCAGCTTAATAAAAAAGCCATAACCAAAATACCTAGTGTATTTGCAAGGATGTCCAACGCATCGGTTACTCGTACATTTGGTGTAACACTTTGTAGAAGTTCAAGAATTATGCCAAAAATGAGGGAAAAAAGAACAGAATACCATATGCTCTTGTTTATGTTTTGAACATGAAAAGAAAAAAAAGCAAGCAAACAGAGTACTGCATAGGCCACGAAATGAAGGATTTTATCTTGGAATTGGATATTTAATATTGCATCATGATTGATGCGCACCAAACTTGCAACAGCTAAGCTTAGCGAATAACCAACTGAAAGGATATGAATCCAATATTTTTTAAGCACCAATCAACGCTTTATAATCCTGTGCAGACATTAGGGTGTCAAGATCTGCAACATCAGTGCATTTAAGCTTAATCATCCAGCCATCGCCGTATGGGTCGTCATTCACTTTTTCTGGTTCGTCTTCAAGTGATTCATTGAATTCTATGATTTCTCCAGCAATTGGAAGAAATAAATCCGATACGGTTTTTACGGCTTCTACAGTTCCAAAAACTTCTTCGGCATCTAGTGTTTCGTCTAAAGTATCTACTTCGACATAGACAATGTCTCCAAGTTCGCTCTGGGCAAAATCGGTAATTCCAATAGTGAGTACATCGCCTTCTATACGAACCCACTCATGATCTTTGGTGTATTTTAATTCTTCAGGTGTATTCATTTTATCAGTACTTAATTAATCGTATTAATTTCCAAAATTGTAGCGCAACGTAAATCCAGACCTAATGGTTGTTTGTGGAAACGCTGTTGATATTGCATATTCAGAGAATGCGTAATCAAAATAAAATATAGCTGTCAAGTTTTTGCTAAAGGCATAATCTGCTGCATATTTTAAACTCCAAATCGTTTGACCTGCACTCACTTGATTGTTGTCTAAATCCAAATATCTTATGATGGTTTTGTTGTTTCTAATAGACAAATCGGCTTTCATATTCAAATCACTTTTAATGATTCTTCTTGGACCTGCAAGTTTTGATCGGATCCTTAAATCTTTAATGCGATAACCCAATCCAAAAATGTATTCATAGCCCTGAATCTCCGTCAATAAGTTATTGTCAAAACTAATGGACAAACTTCGGTCTTTTTTGATTTCTGTTGATAATTTTACAGAATTTTTCATCTCAAAATCTATCTTAATCAGTGGGCTGAATTGTTCTACCAAATTGACATTACTGAACAATGTTTGGGCCTTAAAATTACCCGACTGATCTAATACATTTGGGTTTTGCGAAGCGTAATCCAAACTTGGATCTGCTGCTTTATAATCTAGATTCGTGCGGAATTGATTGATCGTGTAAGAAGCTCTGTAGCCATGGGTGACAGAAAAGCGTCTGAAATGCTTTTTGAACCATTTGTTCTTCATAAAACCAGTATACTTCAACGTCCAATTTGGAATTGGAATATCTCGAAATGCGTCTAAACTTATTTTATTTGCTTTTTTACCAGAGTAAGCCGATAAGAATGCTGGCAACAATACAGATTGACTGTTTTTTCCAAAACCTAAAGGATACCCCTCTGAGTCTGTTGCATATCCCGTGTTGCCATAAAATTGTTGCGCCAAACGGCTCGCAATCTCCAATCGGTTCGTTTTAAAATCTTCAAAAGGTGCCGAACGAACCTCATCACTTTTACTGAAAGCTGTTCGAATCAAGGAAGTGGATATATTAAAATTACCAAAGGTATTTTGAATTAGAGCATTGTATGTATTACTCAAACCATCTCCACTGGTATCGGTCGTATTGAAATTTTCTGTAAAGTTTGTTGCATAGGTTTTGCCGCCTGTAAAATCAATTTTTAAATCTGAAATTGGCTCAGTATTGATGGCATAATCCAAAATTTCATTATGGGTCTCTGAGTACTGCTGGTTGAATTGATCGAACGTTGTGAGCCAACCATTTTGTGCGGCAATTTGACGAACATCGCGCTGACTCCCCATAGTATAACCCAAAGTTGGTTTCATTGTTCCAATAAATCCAGGGGTTGGCAAATATCCTGGCAAGAAAGAACTGTTGCTCTCTGCATAATTGACTTGCATTCTATTGATGCTGGTCAGTAATCCAATGCCGAAGTCTTTCAAATTAAATTTTTTATTTGACCCCCTTCGTTTCGATGCATCAGTGTTGCTTTGAACTCGAGACGGTCTTCTAGACCTCGATTTTTTCACTCCTAAATAACGGTACAGTTTTCGCATGTCAAAGGAAGTGTTCAGATTGTGCTGATTGGCATTTGAAATCGAATTCCCTAAATCATAAGTTTGTCCATTGACGTTGAGTTGTCCAAAAATATCTGATCCTTTGGTCCAAAGAAAATCTCCAGTGTAAGAATAATTTGCAGTGATAAAATTGAGTGTAGGAATTTTATCTAGAGGCAATTTATAATTTATCCCCAATTGCTGTGAATGACGGTTCGGATCACCAAAGTCGAAGAACCGATCCCAAACTCCTAATGTGGGATCTTGATCGCCGTTCAAATCATCGTTTATGAAATAATTGCGCACAATATGGTTGTTGGATGAAGTGAAATTAAAACTCAGGCCTTTTGTGAGTTGATAATTCAAGGTATACTGCAAATCAAAAGTATAATTTCGTCGAATCAACTCATCAACCGTAATGTTGTTGGCACCCAAATCTGCGTCTCTAAATTTTTGGCTATTAAACTGACGAATGATGTCTGAATTAATCGTTAAGCTATAGGGTAATAAATTAAGATTAAAATCTTTTATAATTTTCCAATATTTCCCTTTGAATAATGAATCATTTTTCTTGAAAGGTTCAAAATTTAGCGGCTGAAAACTATAGGTATAGTTGGCACCCACACGAACGTTTTGATCTAAGGAGTTTTCTATTTCGAAATCTCTATGTTTCATTTCGTTGTACGAGTAGTTGAGTGTCAAGTTTTCTACATCATAAACTCTAGGTTTTGCATCACCTGTCCGTTGTTTTTTAACTCCAATAAAATTGATGCTTTTCCGCTTAGTATAATCCTCAGATTGCATTCGAATTCGATCGCGTTCTTCATTTGATTCTGCAGCATCCAATCGATTTTGAAGTTTTAAATCTTTGTATTGTTGGTCATATTCTGGTGTGATTAATATTTCACTTTGCCCATAATTGAAAGGAATTTGTAATCCCCATTTTTTAGGTAACAATTGTCCAACATTCATGTTTGTAACGAAGTCGTACTGCTTTAAATCTTCACGGCTACGCTCATTAGGGCCTTGGTCTATGTTTCCAAATCCTGTAGTGCTTCGCTTTGCGGTAGCATTGACATTCATAAAATCGGCAATATTGGTATCCATGCTCATGATGGCCGCCCAACCGCCTTCGTTATCCATGTCGGCAATACGTAATTCATTGAACCACACTTCTGCACATTGGTCTGTAGTTCCAATGTTTTTAACCCCTATCATAAGTGTCCGAATATCTCCAAAGTTTGGATTTCCTTTTATAGCGATACGTTGTTCAAATGGAGCTTCTGTTTGCGTAGAGTTTATGTCTAAAGAAAATGGCGAAAATTCACCAACGGGGGTTTCCTGTAATACACCATCTATGACGTTGTAAAACGTAGGGTCTTCATTGGTTAATGTCCCTTGACTAATACCTAAAGCTTTTATTTTTTCTAACAGTTCTAAAGAAATGTCAAGCTCATTGTATTCTGGCCAAACTTCAGAAGCGGAGGCACCAGTAGCGCCTGATGATTTTCTTAATGGTAATTCTAATTGATAATAATTTTGTGTAAAATCATTACCCATACGTACAAAAGCAACCAATTCGCCTTGTTCAAAGCTGTCTGTTTCACCGTCTTCTGCGTGGATAAACATTTTCACCTTTTTGTATTGACGCATATCAACATTAATGTTTTTGAAAACTGCTCTCGAGTCTCGACGCTCCAAATCGCAAACATCGACCACCAAAGATTGCTCATTTTGACGCACAATAGTGTTGTTATTATTCAATTGTTCTCGCTGAACATTTGGCGGAGAAACATAACTCCCATCATTCTCTTGAATTCCGACAATTCCTACACTAAAATCTGTGGATTCCAATAATGTAGCAGCATCAGAATCTCCATCCATAGACTGTAAAAATCGCCTCCAATCACTTCGTACCAAATCAAAAGTCCCAAACCTCAACACTGTAGTTTCTGTAAAATCTTTCAAATATAATCTAGTGAAACGAATCGATCTAAAGTCTGATATTCCACCTACTGCGTTTGTAAATTCTGTCAGTGGAATTCTAAATTGGTACCAGTTTATGTTTCCTGATTGTGATCCATTTGGAAGTGTAATACTAGTAATCGATTTTCGATCTACAATATAGGGACTGTTAGGGTTATTTAGTGCAGAGGAGGTGATGTCAATTTCATACTCAAAATAACTGTCAATTGTATTCATTGTGTTATCTCTATTGATGTCTTCTACATCGGGTTGTGTTGTAGATCCTCTGTTGGTGTCGGTAAAAACATCGGGGGAATTGCCTTCAAGTCCGTTATAACGTTTGTAGCGATTAAAGATATCTCCACTTGTGTTTAAGTAATATGTATAGTTGTCATTTGCAGGGTCAGAAAGGTTAGCAAATGCAGAAAATCGTGCATCCGTGGTGTTTTTTTCTTCTAAATCATCATAACCATCTAAACCGACATCTTGATTGGCACGTTCTTGACCTTGAGTAGAAAAAGCATAAATCAATGACTGATTTTGAGGAGTTACGGTTCCCCAAGCTGATGGTGGTAATAAACTTACATTACCATCGCTTGGTAGTCCGTTTTCGTATTGTTTTTTTCCGTCCTTTATGACATCTTCCGAAATATTACCAAGATTGAGAACCAATTTTCCTCCAGGGTTTGTTGGAGTATTCAAAAAAGGATCCATCAACCAAAACTCTACATACTCTACATTGGCTTGTTCAAAATCCGTAGAAGTCAACTGTCGTGAAATTCCAGCCCCACTGTTTTGTGGGTTATCCAGTATACCATCTTCAGCACCTTGTTGGTAGTTGTATGGCCCACGCTCTGTCGGTCGATACACTAAGTCCAACGAATTAATCACAGTATATTGTCCCGTAACCAAATCGATTTCTGGAAACAGTTCATCAATAAAAATACGACGAGTGTAAAGGTCCGAAATATCGTCGTCGGTGATTTCTCCTGGTCGTTGCGAACTATAGAAAATAGGATCTACAGTATACCAGTTCAAAAGCGCTCTATCAAATCCATTTTGATAACCATTATCATCCTCATTACCTTCTGCATATACACGGCCAAGGTCTCTTGGTCTACTGGATAAAAACCAGGATTGAGGCGCAAGTAAGCTTATACCATTCTGAGTCCCTTCAAAATCGTCGATATACGATGTGACTTCATTGTTGAAATCTGTTCCTTTTGGTGCGCCAGGTTTCAAATATGCAAACTCTCCACGAACAGATAAATTAGATGTGGCATCCGTATCAATGTTGGGGAGTTTATTGGCCATTCGCGTCAAGAAAGGAACTTCTGTGGAATAGTTCCCATTGAATCCCATAATTGTGTTGTTGATGGGCTCTGTTCCATAGTTTGCTTTCTGAGTGATTGGACGTTCATTCAAGTTAAGCAAGGTAGCACCTAAAACAAAATTTTCATTGAATTGATGCTCTACATTAAACCCAGTAAAACGCTTTGTTTGTTGCCCAAAAACAGAGTTATTTTCAACAGAGACTTGAATCGGTGTGTTGGACGATTGAAGAGATGGATCTAGTATTTGTACCGTTCCAATTTGGTAATTGACCGTATAATCGACACCTTCTACAAGCACACGACCGCCAGCAGTTACTTTTACAGACCCTCTTGGCACATTGAATGCTCCAATTGGAATTCCAGAACCTCCTGTAGATTTGTAACGCCCACGTATTTGGAATTTATTTTTTTCACTATCTTGTAATGCTGCTGTTTTGGTTTCTGAATATAATGACTTGTAAACATACTTTTGCTGATTTGCATTGTATGCTCCAGGAGTTGCTTCATCAGATTGATAATTTTCTGATGGATCTAATCTTAACGTTTCAAATAAATAAGCTCCAAAAGGTTCTGTTTTGGTGAAAATAATTTTA
The DNA here is from genome assembly GCA_029238515.1 of Flavobacteriaceae bacterium. Taxonomy (GTDB): domain Bacteria; phylum Bacteroidota; class Bacteroidia; order Flavobacteriales; family Flavobacteriaceae; genus UBA3537. Next base: position 43,694 of record JAQWFW010000006.1, read on the forward strand.
CCATTTTGCGGAATCACTGTAATACCAGGAACAAAATCAAAAAAACCATCCCCTTTATTTTGAGGGTCATTGTTGAAATTTAACCTATCGAAATTAAAAAGTCGAATTAGTGGCGTTTCATTTATTGGATCTTCATTACCAATAGGCGTTGGAAATGGGGTGCCACTTACCGGTGAAATGAAATTTAATGAAGATGTTTCATTATAGAAAATATTCAATCTAAAATCTTCCTGTGATAATTGATATGCACCAGTATCATAAACATTTTTCATCATCAAGTCCCAAATAGGAAGGTCAACATTTGTGACCGCGCTTTTAAGCATTTTTAGAACAAGACTTTGATTGTTTACCACCTGATTCCCTGTGATTGGGTCGGTGTTTACGTCTGTAGCATTCAACCCATCGTTGGCGAACTCTCCTACTTGATATACTTCACCGCCAACAGTAAACTGAAAGGCAACAGCTAAAACTTCATCATTTTGAAGACGTTGATTAAGAGATATGTAACCCAATTGTGTGTTGACAGTATACTCATTCCCTTCGATAAGCTTTCTTGCATTTTCTAATTTCCCATAATCGAACCCTTCATTCACTCCTGTGGGAAGAAAACCAGATTGTGCCGTTGCAATATCACGTATAGCATCTGTAAGTTGCGATCCTGGACCGCCAATATTTGTGGGGTCAAAATCATTGTTTGCGTTGTTTGGATATGCATTTGGCCCAACATTGACAAATCCAGTTGGTGGAACCGCCAATCCAATTCTTGAAGATTCTCCTAAATCTTGTAAGGCCAAAACATTACGCATATTTTGTGTTTGATTGGTTCTGTTGGTCACCCAAACCTCTATTCTTGTAATTTGAACCTGTGAGTTTATAAAAGGGTAATTCGCAAGTGCTTCATCGTAATGATCTCTAAAATATTGAGCCAAGAAAAAATGTCTGTTTTCGTCGTAATCTAGCCCAAAAAAATCGAACTCTTGTAGCGTCCCTCCTCCTTGAGCAACGATACTTCGCGTTTCTGATTGTTGTTCAGAAAAAACACCTGTTATTGTTGTTTTTCCAAACTGCAACTGTGCTTTTACCCCAAACAAGCTTTGCGCACCTCTTATCAGAGAACTGTTGAGTGGCATACTAACATTACCAACTTCTAGCTTTTTTAGAATAGTATCATCATTTCCGCTGTAATTTTTAAGCCCTTGGGTTTTGTCTTTCAAATCTGTGGCCTTTTTCAGCCCTTTCCCAATGGTTTCATTTTTGGAAATTTCATCAATAGCTGTAGCAGTGGGGTCAAATTCTAATTTGATTAAATTTTGAAAATCAAAAGTCGATTGCGTGTCATAATTAGCATTGACTTGCAAACGAGTTCCAACTTTCCCCATCATACTTAGACTAATCCGTTGATCAAAATCAAAAGTGAAATTACTTTGATTTCTTGGTGAAAATGCTGGATTTTCTTGTTTTGTATACATCACTCCAAGATCCATTTCTACAGAACCTTGTGGCACAACCGATATGACGTTTCCACCAAAAATTGTTTCAAAAAATTTAGAGTTGACGTACAAATCAGGAATTAAGTTTTTCTTAGCGTCTTCTGCACCTTCTTTTTTACCGTCAAAAGCATCTAACTTTTCTTTGTAGTAACTCTTAAGATTCTCTTTTTGAACCAATGCCTGAAATTCTTTAGGGGTAAGAATTACGGGGTAATTTATATTAAAATCACCAACTTTTGAAGTATAATAATAGCGATCAGTAATCGGATCATAAGTGTACTGATTTACAACACTTGCAGGGTTTGGAGGATTGATGTCTCTAAACGAAAATGTTGTTGATGTAGAATCCCGAACTGTTGGAGTTTGTTGCGCCCACAATATAGAGCTGAAGCTGAAGAATAAAGCAACAGCAAAATATTTAAGATTTATTTTTGGGCTAAAAATTTTCAATAGTTTTTATAAATTTTTTAGGGCTTCTTTGATGATTAGTTCTACAGATGCATCAGGGTGTTGTGTCAAAATTTTTCCAACCACTCTTTCAGATTGTTTCTTAACAAATCCTAACACCTCCAAAGCAGATAACGCTTCATCTTTGTTTGTATTGCTCGACATGGCAATTGTTTCGTCAATATCATAAATTTTAAGCACTTTATCTTTAAGGTCAATGATGACACGCTGTGCTGTTTTTAGGCCTATCCCTTTGACGGACTGTATCAGTGCAACGTCTTCTGATGCGATGCCTTCGCGCACTTGCTTTGGTGTCAATGAAGACAACATTGTCCGAGCCGTATTGGTGCCTATTCCACTAACTGAGATCAAAAGTCTGAAAATTTCTCGCTCAGCGGATGTTGCAAATCCATACAACTGTTGTGCATCTTCTTTGACTTGGAAATGAGTAAGTAATTTGATGTGCTCATCATCGGACAACTGTGAAAAAGTATGTAGCGAAATGTGAATAAAATAACCTAGACCGTTACAATCGACAACAACATTTGTTGGTGATTTTTCTACTAACTTTCCACTAATGTGAGTGATCATGCTTTAAAACTTAGATTATCAAATGTACTAAAATTATAGTATTTTTTGAGAAGAAAATATATGGAGTTAAAATTACTTCTTTTCTTTTTGCTGTGCATCAATCACAGCAACGGCTGTCATGTTGACAATTTCATCGACGCTCGCCCCAAATTGAATGATATGGACTGGCTTTCGTAGGCCCATCATTATAGGTCCAATGGACTCCGCTTTGTTGAGTTCTTTTAGCATTTTATAGGTGATGTTTGCCGACTCTAAGTTTGGGAAGATAAGGGCATTTACTTTTTTATTTGCCAGTTTAGAAAACGGAAAGTTAGCTTTTAGCATCTCGCTGTTAAGTGCAAAATCCGTTTGAAGCTCTCCATCAACAGACAAATCTGGATGTCTGCGGTGCAAATACGAAACGGCCTCGCGTACTTTTGTTGCTGTCTGATCCTTTGACGATCCAAAGTTAGAGTAAGAAAGCAATGCCATCACAGGAGTGATCCCAAACATCTTCACAACACCAGATGTCATTTGTGTGATCTTAATTAAATCATGAGCTGTAGGATTAATATTTATAGCGGTATCACTCAAAAATAGTGGTCCTCTGCGTGTGATCATTACATTTGTTGTGGCTATTCTTGTCGATCCTGGCGCAAGACCAATCAAATCAAGCATTGGCTTTACGATAGAAGGATAACTTCTAGAGTATCCTGTAATCAAAGCGTCGGCATCGCCTTCGTTGACCATCATAGCAGCGTAATAATTTCGTTCACGCATCAGTTTTTGAGCAGACAAAAGCGTTTGTCCACGACGTTCTTGCTGTTTCCAAAACGCCTCTCCATACTTGTTCTTTTGATCTATATGATCTTCATCTTTTGGGTCAATAATAGGTACATCTGCATCAAATTCGAGTTCATCTTTTAGGCGTTCTATTTGCTTTTTATTTCCTAATAGAATTGGCTGTGCTATTCCTTCTTCAAAAACAATTTGTGCTGCTTTTAAAACATCCAACTGATCGGCTTCGGCAAATACAACTCGCTTAGGATTTAATCGTGCTCGATTGAACAGCAATCGAACTATTTTATTATCAGCATCCATTCGATCCAAAAGTGTTTCTTCATATTTTTCCCAATCTGATATAGGAAATTGCGCTACACCACTGTCCATAGCAGCTTTGGCTACAGCAGGGGGTATTTTTGCAATTAATCTGGGGTCAAATGGTTTTGGAATGATGTAGTCGTTTCCAAAAGCAAGACGCATTTCACCATATGCGATATTGACTTGTTCGGGAACGGGCTCTTTGGCTAATTCTGCAAGTGCAACAACTGCTGCTTTTTTCATGGCCTCATTGATGGTTGTTGCTCGAACATCTAACGCGCCGCGGAATATGAAAGGAAACCCTAATACGTTGTTGACCTGATTAGGATTGTCACTTCTTCCTGTTGCCATAATGATGTCATCTCTTGTTTTTATGGCTAAATCATAGGTGATTTCTGGGTCTGGATTGGCCATTGCAAATACAATTGGATTTTTGGCCATGGAAGTCAACATTTCAGGAGTTACAATGTTTGAAGTAGAAAGGCCAATAAATACATCGGCTTGGCGCATAGCATCTTCCAAAGTATCTATTTTTTTGGATGTTGCAAATTCTGCTTTTTGCGAAGTCAGTGAAGGACGATCTTGACGAATCACCCCTTTACTGTCGAGCATAACGATGTTTTCGCGCTTTGCACCAAAAGACATATATAGTCGAGTACAAGAAATGGCGGCGGCACCAGCGCCACTTACCACAATTTGTACGTCTTCAATTTTTTTATCGGCCAATTCTAATGCATTGATAAGAGCTGCTGCAGAAATAATAGCAGTCCCATGTTGATCGTCGTGCATCACCGGAATGTTTAGTTCTTCTTTGAGACGTCTTTCGATTTCAAAGGCCTCTGGCGCTTTGATGTCCTCAAGATTTATACCACCAAAAGTTGGTGCAATATTTTTGACTGTATTGATGAATTCGTCTATGTTTTCTGTATCAACTTCAATATCAAAAACATCGATATCTGCGAAAATTTTAAACAATAGTCCTTTTCCTTCCATCACTGGTTTTGAAGCTTCTGGTCCAATATTGCCAAGTCCCAAAACTGCTGTCCCGTTAGAAATAACTGCTACTAAATTCCCTTTGGATGTGTATTTGTATGCTTCTGCGGGGTTTTGTTGAATTTCTAGACAAGGTGCGGCAACACCAGGTGAGTAGGCCAAAGATAAATCTCTTTGGGTAGCATATTTTTTAGTTGGAACAACTTGAATTTTTCCTGGATTTGGTTTAGCATGATATGCTAAAGCTTCTAAATCGTGTCTTGTTAGTTTTGCCATAAAGTCGGTTATTGTTTAAGGATACAAAGTTAGTAGTATCCTTGTAATGAGAAAAATTTTGTTTAATCTTTTAAAAACTTAATATTTCTGGTTAATCCTGTATATTTTGTTCGTTTGACCGCAGATTTTTTAAATACTTTGTTAAAGGTTTCTTGTGTAATTTCCTCCCAATCTTTCTTAGTCATAGAAAGTAATTCTGGTTTCGGATTGAAAAGTGGTTCGTTATGTTGTTTGGAAAATCGATTCCACGGACAAACATCTTGACATACATCACAACCAAACATCCAGTTGTCAAATTTGCCTTTCATATCGGTTGGAATATTTTCTTTCAATTCGATTGTAAAATATGATATGCACTTGCTACCATCCACGCTGTAAGGTTCAGTAATGGCATCTGTTGGACATGCGTCTATACAAGCTGTGCATGTGCCACAATGGTCGGTCACTGCATGATCGGATTCCAGTTCCAAATCAATTATAAGTTCTGCCAGAAAATAAAAGGATCCTGCTTTTTGTGTAAGTATATTACTGTGTTTTCCTATCCATCCTAATCCAGATTTTTTGGCCCATGCTTTTTCCAAAATGGGTGCAGAATCTACAAAAGCACGGCCATGCACATCCCCTATTTCTTCTTTGATAAATTCTAGAAGTTGATTCAACTTATCTTTAATAACATAGTGATAATCAATGCCATAGGCATATTTGCTGATCTTTGGTGCTTTGGAGTCTTGTTGTAGATTTTCACTAAAGTAATTATAAGTAAGTGATACCACACTTTTTGATCCTTCAACAAGTAATGTAGGGTCTAAGCGCTTATCGAAGTGATTTTCCATATAGTGCATTTTTCCATGCTTATTTTGGTTTAACCAACTTTCCAAGCGAAAGGCCTCTTCTTCCAAAAATTCTGCTTTACTAATACCACAAGATAAAAAACCGAGGCGTTTGGCTTCGGTTTTAATAAGTGTAGTGTAGTGTGTCTTTTTTGACATGCTCTAAAACAATCCAGTTTGAATATCTCCTTTTTTACGGCCAAGATGGGTATATGCTAGTTCTGTGACTTCTCTACCTCTTGGGGTACGCATAATAAATCCTTGCTGAATAAGGAATGGTTCGTAAACTTCTTCAATGGTTTCTGGACTTTCACTAACTGCGGTAGCAATGGTAGTGATTCCTACAGGGCCACCCTTAAATTTATCTATAATTGTAGTCAAAATTTTGTTGTCCATATCGTCTAACCCATGGGCATCAACATTGAGTGCTTTCAGACTAAATTTGGCGATTTCTATATCAATTTTACCATTGCCTTTTATTTGTGCAAAATCTCGAACACGTCTAAGTAATGCATTGGCTATTCGAGGTGTTCCTCGACTTCGCCCAGCAATTTCGATGGCTGCTTCAAAGCTAATTGGCACATTCAATATCTGAGCGCTACGCTGTAGTATTGTTGATAGTAGCTCTGTAGAATAATATTCCAAACGACTACTGATGCCGAAACGAGCGCGCATAGGCGCCGTTAGCAAACCCGAACGCGTGGTTGCCCCTACCAAAGTAAAAGGATTCAAATTGATCTGAACTGTACGTGCATTGGGGCCAGATTCAATCATAATATCGATTTTGTAATCTTCCATAGCTGAGTACAAATACTCTTCGACAATAGGACTCAAGCGGTGAATTTCATCAATAAACAAAACATCGCGATCTTCCAAATTGGTAAGTAATCCTGCCAAGTCGCCGGGCTTGTCTAAAACAGGCCCTGAAGTGACTTTTATTCCTACGCCCAGTTCATTGGCCAAAATATGCGCTAAGGTTGTTTTTCCGAGACCTGGAGGACCATGAAAAAGGGTGTGGTCTAAGGCTTCATCACGTTCTACAGCTGCTTTTACAAATATTTGTAAGTTCTCTAGTACTTGGTCTTGCCCAGAAAAGTCATCAAATGTAAGTGGTCTTAACGCTTTTTCAATGTCGTGTTCTTCTGAAGAAAAATTGTCGCCTGTTGGATCAAGGTGTTGATTCATAGTAACAAATATAAGAAAAAGCCCTTCTCGTTTGAGAAAGGCTTTCTAAATATATTATGAAGTAACTAACAGTTAATGTTGTAACTCTTCTTCTCCGTCTTTGAGAGGAATATTTTGTGGCACAAAATCTTCGTCATGTCCTGGTTTGCTGTAATCGTATGCCCAACGGTGAACATGTGGGATTTCTCCTGGCCAGTTTCCATGCATATGCTCTACAGGTGCGGTCCATTCCAAAGTATTGGAACGCCATGGGTTTTGCTCTGTTTTCTTTCCATAAAACATACTGTGGATAAAATTGTAAAGGAATACCAATTGTACAAGTCCTGCAACCAGTGCAAAAATTGTAATGAGTATCTGTACGTTTTGAGTGTCATCGAATAGTGGGAAATTACTGTTGGTATAATATCGTCTTGGTAGACCCGCCATACCTATAAAATGCATTGGGAAAAACACCCCATAAGCACAAACTGCAGTCACCCAAAAGTGAATGTATCCTAGGTTTTTATTAAGCATACGTCCAAACATTTTTGGGAACCAATGGTATACCCCAGCAAAGAGCCCATAAAGTGCAGATATCCCCATTACTAAATGGAAATGTGCGACTACAAAATAAGTATCGTGTACGTTGATATCCAAAGCACTATCCCCAAGAATAATCCCTGTGAGTCCTCCTGTGATGAATGTTGATACCAACCCAATTGAAAACAACATGGCAGGATTCAACTGAAGATTACCTTTCCATAATGTAGTGATGTAATTAAATGCTTTTACTGCCGATGGAATTGCAATAAGTAGTGTTGTAAATGTGAACACCGATCCTAAGAATGGATTCATTCCTGAGATAAACATGTGGTGTCCCCAAACTATGGTTGACAAAAAGGCAATTGCTATAATTGATGCCACCATGGCTCTATATCCAAAAATTGGTTTGCGCGCATTGGTTGCAATCACTTCCGAGGTAATACCTAAAGCTGGAAGAAGTACGATATATACTTCTGGGTGTCCTAAAAACCAGAACAAATGCTCGAATAAAACCGGTGATCCTCCTTGATAGTGTAATACTTCCCCTTGAATAAAAATATCTGAAAGGAAAAAAGAAGTTCCAAAACTTCTGTCCATTATAAGCAAAAGTGCTGCAGACAATAAAACTGGGAATGAAACAACACCGATAACTGCGGTGATAAAGAATGCCCAAATAGTGAGTGGCAATCTTGTCATAGACATCCCTTTAGTTCTTAGGTTGAGTACCGTAACAATATAGTTTAGTGATCCTAACAGCGATGAAGCAATAAAAATCGCCATAGAAACGAGCCAAAGCGTCATTCCTGCACCCGATCCTCCTTGTGCTAATGGAAGTGCACTTAGTGGTGGGTATATGGTCCATCCTGCTGCTGCTGGTCCAGCTTCGACAAAAAGAGAAATTATCATGATTACGCTTGACAAGAAAAAGAGCCAGTACGATATCATATTCAAAAAGCCCGAAGCCATATCTCTTGCGCCAATCTGCAATGGAATCAAAAGGTTACTAAATGTTCCACTAAGTCCTGCAGTAAGTACGAAAAACACCATGATGGTTCCATGAATTGTTACCAGTGCCAAATAAATATCGGCATCCATAACTCCTCCAGGAGCCCATTTCCCTAACAATGCTTCAAATATTACATTGGGTTTTTCTGGCCAAGCAATTTGCATGCGCATTAGTAAAGACATCAAAATTCCAACAATCCCCATAATGATCCCCGTGATTAAGTATTGTTTTGCAATCATTTTGTGATCTTGACTGAAAATATACTTTGTCACAAAAGTTTCTTTGTGGTGGTGTCCGTGATCGTCTTCGTGTGTATGGGTATCTACATGTGCTGACATAATCTTGTGGTGTTGCTTATTAGTAAATTAGTTTTGAACTAATGAGTTTTTAAATTGTTTTTGCTCGTTGATCCATTCATTGTATTCTTCTTCTGTTTCCACAATGATTTTCATTTGCATGTTGTAATGAGACTTTCCGCAAATTTTGTTACAAAGCAATAAGTAATCAAATTCATAACGATCAAGAGGTTCTTCACCATTGGCTTGAAGCTTCTTGCTATTTTCATTTCGAATTTTGTTGATATTTCTTACTTTTTCATAAATATCTGGATTCAAACGCATTTCTTCAGTTGTTACTGTTGGAGTAAATGCAAACTGCGTAATCATACCAGGAACGCAATTCATTTGAGCTCTAAAGTGTGGCATATATGCTGAATGCAAAACATCTTGTGAACGCATTTTGAATAACACTGGACGGCCTACAGGAAGATGAAGTTCTGTCGTAATGATATCATCTTGAGCATTAGGATCTGACTCATCTAAACCTAAAATATTGGCCTTGTCTAAATCAATCAAACGTACATTTGCTTTACCTAGAACATTGTCTTCTCCGGCATAACGCGCTTTCCAATTAAATTGCTGAGCATAAAGCTCTACAACAAGTGGATCTTCGTCTTCATTGACATTCATGATGTCGTTCCATGTAAATAATCCGTACATAATCAGTCCTGCAAGAACAATTACGGGGATGATAGTCCAAATGAACTCTAGTTTATCATTATCGGCATAAAAAAGAGCTTTTCGCCCTTTTTCGCCTTTGTATTTGAAGGCAAAATAATGTAATAAAAACTGCGTAATTGTTTGTACAATAAATATGACGACCATAGAAATGATCATCAATCGATCGATTTCAGGACCATGTTCTGAAGCAGAATTGGACACTAATGGCAAATCACCCCATAGGGCAAATGATATTATTGTAATGAGGTATATAAATCCTAAAAATGCCAACATGAGGTAGCCATTTACAGAATTGTCGTTGTCATTAGCAATTTGTGATGTATCACGATTTGCTTGTGCCAAGTCAAATATTTTGACCATTTGCCAAATTGCGATGGTGATTCCAAATAAAATTAATATTGTTAATAAGCCAGTCATTGTACTATACTATCTTTTAAAAATTAATAATGAAACTGTTCGCTTTCCTTTATAAATGGATTGCCTTTTGGCAATAGTGGTGCTTTTGAAAGGGCATGAAATACGGTTCCTAAGAACAACCCTAAAAACAACAACACTGCACTAATTTCTGGCACACCAATAAACCAACGGTCTCCAACGGTAGCAGGCATAATCATATTGAACACATCGATATAGTGTCCAAATAAAATCACGATACCAGCCATTACGATAAACCATGGTACACGCTTGTAATCACTGTTCATGAGAACTAAGAATGGGAAAATAAAATTCAATATGAGCATCCCAAAGAAAGGAAGTTTATAGTCTTCTATTCTTGTGATGAAATAGGTTACCTCTTCTGGAATGTTTGCATACCAAATCAACATAAACTGAGAGAACCACAAATACGTCCAAAATACACTTATAGCAAACATAAATTTAGCCAAATCATGCAAATGACTGTCGTTGACAAACTCCATAAGCCCTTTTGATTTTAGGTATATTGTGATGAGTGCAATGACGGTAATTCCGCTGACAAACATACTGGCAAATACGTACCATCCGAAAAGGGTACTGAACCAGTGTGGGTCTACACTCATGATCCAATCCCAAGACATCATGGATTCTGTGTAAATATAAAAGACTAAAAAAGCTGCAGATATTCTGAAGTTTTTCTTGAAATTTCTATTATCATTCACATCGGCTTGGTCTTGCGCTAATGAGAATTTTCTGGAGAAATAACGGTACAAACTCCAACCTGCAATAAATATCAATCCTCTTATAGCGAACCATGTTTTGTTGAGCCATCCAGATTTTCCTTGAATAAGTTCGTCATGCGCAACAACTTCTGGATCCATCCAGATGAAAAGGTGGTCTCCAGCCCATAGTCCTATACCAAGTACAATTATAGCTCCTGGTAAAAGATAATAGGTTATGGCTTCCATTACTCTAAAGAGTACTGGTGACCAACCGGCTTGCGCTGCATATTGAATTCCATAAAATGCAAGAACGCCAAGTGAAATCATCATAAAGAAAAACGCTGCTACATACAATGCTGCATAAGGTCGGTTGTGCATTTGATGCAAAACATGTTCTGCGTGTTCATCATCGTGATGAGCTTCTTCATGATGATGATCATTTTCGCTAGCTGCGTGAATCATTGCAGCATGGGCCTCTCCATCGTCGTGAACTTCTGCGACACCATGATGTGCATCTTCTTCTGCCAGTAATACTTTAACATCGTCTAAAGTCAAATGATGTGACGAATTATAGCTCGAAATCCATCCGATTGCTCCAACAATGATCAGAACAAGAGAAGTAATTTTTAATCTATTTGAAAACGTATACATGTTTTATTTATGTTTTGTTTTTCTTTATTTTAATAATTCTGTTCTTAACGCTTCTACATAAGCTGTAACCTGCCAACGCTCTTCTTCATTTAAAAGATTGGCGTAAGAACCCATTGAGTTTTTGCCGTAATAGATAACGTGATAAATGCTACCTGCTGTAATCGCACGGTCTGCATAACTAGGAACACCTAATATTTTTTCGCGCTTAACCAATTTTCCTTGACCAGCGCCCTTGTTACCATGACAAATCCCACAGTATATATCGTATAGCTCTTTACCTCTTTTGGCGTCAATTTCTGTTGCCGTTAAAGGAGATTTTAAAGTTTTTAATGCGGCTTCATAGCCCTCATTGGTATTTTCATAGTCATATAACGAATACCCTCTGGCAATAGTCCCTTCGACAGGAAGTAACGCTTCTTGACTGTTTGGAAAAACCTCGTATTCGCCATAAGCTTCGTAGCCAACGGGGGCATACATGTTTGGGAAAAATTGGTAGTTCGGACTGCTGTTGTCTTGGCAAGACCACAGTGTTGCACCAATCAATACTAAAATCAATATTTTTGATACACTTTTCTTAGGTCTAATGTGCTTCTTTTTCAACCACATGCACTTCTACTGCACCTGTTTTGGTTAATAGTGTTTTTAATTTTTTTTCATTGTCATGAACAGGGATTTCCATCAAAAAATGGTCATCTGTTGTTCTTGGGTCTGGATTTTCAGCATTTTTAAATGGCCACATTCTACTTCTCAGATAAAATGTAATTACCATTAAATGCGCTGCAAAAAATACAGTGAGCTCAAACATAATTGGCACAAAGGCAGGCATGTTTTCGATGTAGCTAAAACTTGGTTTTCCACCAATGTTTTGAGGCCAATCTTCAATCATAATAAAGTTCATCATGAGGATGGCAACAGTTAGGCCTACACAGCCATACATAAATGCTGCAATTGCAATTCGTGTTGGGGCAAGCCCCATGGCCTTGTCCAATCCATGCACTGGAAATGGCGTGTAAATTTCTTCGATGTGATGCTTCTCTGCCTTTACAGTTTTTACTGCAGACATCAATACATCATCATCTGTATATAAGGCATGAATAACTTTTGATGCTCCCATACTTAGTCTTTTTTCTTGTTAGGTTTTCTTGTTGCTTTTGGCTTTTTGGAGGTACGTTCATCTGAACCTGTACCAACCAAACTGTCTCCAGCTTCTCTAATATTTTTGTAACGTTGCCCTGAAGATTTCAAAATGGTTTTCACCTCAGCTTGTGCAATTACTGGGAATGTTCTTGAATAAAGTAAGAACAACACAAAGAAGAAACCTATAGTTCCAATGAAAATTCCAATATCTACAAACGTTGGTGAGAACATCGTCCACGACGATGGCAAATAATCTCTGTGCAACGACGTTACAATAATCACAAAACGTTCAAACCACATTCCTATATTCACTACAATTGAAATGGCAAATGAGAACATAATGCTAGTTCTTAATTTCTTGAACCACATAAATTGTGGAGAGAATACATTACAAGACATCATCGCCCAATATGCCCACCAATAGGGGCCTGTAGCTCTATTTAGGAAGGCATATTGCTCATATTCGACTCCAGAATACCATGCAATAAACAACTCCGTGATGTATGCAACACCTACAATTGAACCTGTAATCATGATGACAATGTTCATCAATTCAATGTGTTGTACTGTGATATAATCTTCAAGGTTACACACTTTTCTCATGATGATAAGCAATGTATTTACCATAGCAAATCCAGAGAAAATAGCTCCCGCCACAAAATATGGAGGGAAAATAGTGGTGTGCCATCCTGGAATTACCGAAGTAGCAAAATCAAAAGATACAATAGTGTGTACCGAAAGTACAAGTGGTGTTGCCAATCCTGCTAGTACTAAAGATACTTCTTCAAAACGTTGCCAATCTTTTGCTCGACCAGACCATCCAAAACTTAATAAAGAATAAATTTTCTTTTGAAATGGACGTACCGCACGGTCACGTATCATCGCAAAATCAGGTAATAGTCCAGTCCACCAGAATACTAATGAAACCGAGAGATATGTTGAAATCGCAAATACGTCCCACAATAGTGGTGAATTAAAGTTTACCCAAAGTGATCCAAATTGGTTTGGGATAGGCAATACCCAATACGCCAACCAAGGTCTTCCCATGTGAATAATTGGAAATAATCCTGCTTGAATTACTGAAAATATGGTCATGGCCTCAGCAGATCTATTGATCGCCATACGCCATTTTTGTCTAAATAAAAGAAGTACTGCAGAAATAAGTGTTCCAGCATGTCCGATCCCTACCCACCATACAAAGTTGGTGATATCCCATGCCCAACCTACGGTTTTATTTAATCCCCAAGTTCCAATCCCTGTAGATATTGTATAAATCATACACCCAAGACCCCAACCAAAAGCGGCTAGCGCTATGGAGAAGACTATCCACCACTGCTTGTTAGCTTTTCCTTCTACAGGAGCAACTACATCAAGAGTGACATCGTGATATGATTTTTCACCTGTTACGAGTGGTCTTCTTATCGGTGCTTCGTAATGAGACGCCATAGTTTAATTTTATTTCTTTGTTAGTTATGCTTCTTTTGTATTTCTTACTTTAACTTGGTAGACCACATTTGGTTTTGTACCAACATGTTCTAATAGGTGATAAGCACGCTCATCATCTTTAAGTTTTGTAACATCGTCTTTTTTATTATTGATATCGCCAAAAACAATTGCGCCACTATCACAAGCCGATGAACAAGCCGTTTTAAAGCCATTCACATCTACTGGTCTACCGTCACGTTTGGCATCCAAAATTGTTTTTTGTGTCATTTGAATACACATCGAACATTTTTCCATGACTCCTCTAGAACGTACAGTTACATCTGGATTGATGACCATACGACCTAAGTCATTGTTCATGTGATAGTCAAATTCATCGTTCCCATTATATAGGAACCAATTGAATCGGCGTACTTTATAAGGGCAGTTGTTTGCACAATAACGCGTCCCAACACAACGGTTGTACGCCATGTGGTTTTGACCTTGTCTTCCGTGTGAACTTGCCGCAACTGGACAAACTGTTTCACATGGTGCATGATTACAGTGCTGACACATGATTGGTTGGAAGGCAACCTGTGGATTTTCCGACGGTGTTTCCATTTCGCCAAAAGTACTTAGTGAACTTCCTAATCCTTCTATATCATCTTTTGTCTGGTTGTCGCCTTCAAAAGTTTCATCTGAAGAATAATAGCGGTCAATTCTCAACCAGTGCATATCTCTACTTCTTCGAATTTCTTCTTTCCCAACGACAGGAACATTGTTTTCAGCATGACATGCAATCACACATGCCCCACAACCTGTACAAGAATTCAAGTCTATGGAAAGATTAAAATGGTGCCCAATTGATCGATCGAACTCATCCCAAAGATCCACATCTGGAGAACTTACTGGGGTTTCTATATGATTCAAAGAAACGACTGCAGTTGGGTTCCAATACTCAGCATCTTTTGTGTTGAAAATCTCTAAAGTTGTTTCCTTTATAATATCTCCACGCCCCATCAATGTATTGTGCAATTGAACACATGCAAATTCATGTTTACCACCAACTGCTTCTATTGAAACTGATGGAGTGGTATCGAAATTTTGATAAAGTGGATAAGCATTTACACCTGTTTGCATTTCCTCTTTTAGTCCTGCACTGCGGCCATAACCAAAAGACAATCCTACGGTTCCACGTGCTTGCCCTGGCTGAATAATAACGGGGGCTTTTACGGTCACTCCATTTACGGCAACATTAGCATAGGTTCCATCCAAACCTCCATTAGCATCGTTAGTGTTTTCAAAACCTAACGCTTTGGCATCTGCTGCAGATACAGTAAGATAGTTATCCCATGTTGTACGGGTTAACGGATCTGGAAATTCTTGTAACCAAGGGTTGTTGGCTTGTTGCCCATCACCCATTCCTGTTTTAGGATAAAGTGTCAATTCAAAATCGGAAGATTTAGCTTGCGCTAAATTATTTACAGCTACAGATACATCCGTTGAAATTTTGGCTGTTTCTGTTGTGTCAATGGTTACAGAAGTTGAAGCTGTAAACACACCATCATGAAGTGAGTCATTAAAAGAAGCTCCTCCTAATACATTGGAGCTCCAAAATGATTTTATATAATCGTGGTATGTGCTTGTGTTTCCATTAAGGGTTAGAAGCACATCTTGAAATTGTTTTGTGTCAAATAATGGTCGGATGGTTGGTTGAACTAGTCCGTAATGTCCAGATTTAGTTTCCAAATCGCCCCAAGATTCTAAGTAATGAGGAGCCGCTGCTACAAATTCAGAAACAGATGCTGTTTCATTATTTTTCATCGAAAAAGTAACAGAAAGCTCAGTCTTTTTCAATCCTTCAACAAAGGCCGTAGCGTTTGGTAAAGTGTATGCTGGATTTACACCTGCCATTAGTACTGCACCAACTTTTCCTGCGTTCATGTCGGCTACAAGTTTTACAACTGCAGCATCATTCCCTTGACGCGTTAAAATTGTTGTTTTTGGGTCAAATGCTTTACTCTTTAAGAATGCATTAATTTCTAAAACTAAGCTTTGAGCGTCAACATCTTGAATTCCTGTAAGAACAACACCATTTGATCCTGCTTTAGACAATTCTGTTGCTGCAGCATCAACTGCGGATTCTATTCCAGCGGGGAGGGTTACGTTTACAGAAGTTCCTGTAAGTTTCCCATAAAGTCTTGCTAATGCGCGTTTTTGCTGAGATGGTTTTAATGGAACGCGCTTATCGGCATTTGCTCCAGAAAGAGTCATATTCGATTCAAACTGTATGTGACGTGACATGGTTCCATTTTCCGGAACGCGTCCTTTAGCGTAAGCAGCATCGAATCCTCCACCTTGCCAATCGCCAAGAAAGTCTGCGCCTATAGAAACAATTGTTTTTGCTTTTGCAAAATCATAATTTGCAAGACCTCTACGACCATACTTTGCTTGATACGCATCTGCTGCTGCAGATTCTGAAATAGCATCATAAACTACATGAGAAACATTCTCATAATTATTCTGAAATTCTGAAATTAATTTTGATGTGCTCGGGCTCGCAAAAGTTTGGGTCAACAAAACAACTTGTTTTCCTGAACCTTTCAATGCTTCAAGTTTTTGTCCTACTTCATTGTAAAAAGCGTCCCAAGTAATGGCTTCACCTGCTTTGGTAGGTCCTGCAACACGCTGATTATCATACAAATCTAGAACAGAAGCTTGAACTCTTGCATTGATACTTCCATTTGCTTTGGCTAATGAATTAGACTCAACTTTGATTGGTCTTCCTTCTCTAGTTTTAACCAATAAACTTGCAAAATCGTATCCATTTGAGATTGCTGTTGCATAGTAGTTTGCAACGCCTGGAATAATTTGCTCTGGTTGAACAACGTAAGGAATGGACTTGATTACAGGTCCTTCACAAGCCGCCAAAGAAGCTGCAGCTGTACTGAATCCAACATACTTTAAGAAATCACGACGCGTTGTTTCCGAAGATTCCAGTGTGGATTTATCTCCTAAAAACTCATCCACAGGAATTTCTTGAACAAATTCTTTGTGTTTTAGCGTCTCAACAGCAGAGCTTTGGCTCGGGTTTAGCTCCTCAACACTTTTCCAGTATTTCTTGTTTGATGACATATATTATAGTGTTACTTAAATCTTTAATAATTCGTTTAATAATGACATTTCCCACATTCTAGACCACCCATTTGGGCAGCAGTAAGTTTATCTACTCCATATTTCTTTGAAAGTGCTTCATGAATTTTTTCGTAATAACCATTATCTTTTACTTTCACGTTAGTTTCTCTATGGCAATTAATACACCAGCCCATCGTGAGGGGTGAATATTGGTACATGATTTCCATTTCTTCCACTGGCCCATGACATGTTTGACACTCTAAACCTGCAACCGAAACGTGCTGTGAGTGATTGAAATACGCAAAATCTGGCAAATTATGTATTCTCACCCATTTCACGGGTTTGGTTTTCCCTGTGTATTTTTGCTCGGCATCATCCCATCCTACTGCATCATACAGCTTTTGGATTTCTGCGTCATAGAATTCTTTGCTGTATTCTTCTGTAGCAGTCGATGGTGCTACTTCATAAATTGATTTGTGACAATTCATACAAACATTCAATGATGGAATTCCAGAATGCTTACTCACTCGAGCTGAAGAATGACAATATTTACAATCAATCCCATTGTCTCCAGCATGTATTTTGTGAGAATAATGTATTGGCTGAATCGGCTCATAGCCCTGGTCTATACCCACTTGCATAAAATATCCGTACACAAAATAGGCACTAGACAATAAGAAAAATATTGCTGTTACAAGCAGCAAAAATTGATTTTGAAGAAATGCTTTCCATAATGATGGACGCTTTACAGCTTCTTGAATTTCAACTTCATTTGCAGCGGCAAATCTTCGTAATGTTTTATTAACCAAGAATAACCCAAGTGCTAATAACGCAAAAAGGATGGCTAACGCACCAAGGATAATGTCTTTGGACATTCCGCCTTGTGTATTTGATGGTGTTTGACCTGAAGTTGCCGTGACTGCTACAGGTGCCGCTTTGTCTTGTGCAGTATAGGCAAGAATATTTGAGATGTCTTCATCTGAAAGCTGAGGGAATGCGGTCATGGCAGCACCGTTGTACTCTGCATAAATCTTGTTGGCATAGGCATCACCAGATTTAATAACTGCAGCACTATTGCGTATCCAAGCGTTGAGCCAGTCACGGTCTAGGCCTTCGTCTTCACTGAGTCGTGTTTCGACATAGCGAAGTGCTGGTCCTGTCATTTTTTTATCCAATTGGTGGCACGCAGCACAGTTGGCATTAAATAGTGACTTTCCCTTTGCTGGGTCTGCCTCTTGTGCCTTTAGTGGGGTACATAAAATTGAGAAAAATACAAGACTCAAAAAGATGAGTTTCGAGAGGGGCTGAAGGTTGTTTACCTGCTTCATATCAACGTTTGGAGTGGTTTCTAAACTTTGGCGCGATTTTTTCATGCAATAAGATCAAGAATCTATTAACAAAAATTTATGCAAAAATAAGACATAAAGACGATTATAAAAATGATAGATAATGCTAAATTTTAATTTATACTCATTCTAAATAAAATTGGATTTTTGTTTTAATTTTAATCAATTACATTTGTAAAATCAACCCAGAGATATGAAATTAAATTTTTTGAACTTTTTATTTGTAACGGCCTTGTTTTCGGGCCCTCTTTTGGCACAAGATGGAGTGGTAGACATCAACAAAAGTGCAGCATTGGAACGCTTGATTGAGCTCAAAAAAGAAGTCAACAAGTCGAATAATCTAATACGAATTCAAATATACAGTGGACCGAGATCTGGTGCAGAAAAAGCATTGGTTTCTTTTCGTTCTTTGTTTATGAATTACCCTTCAGAAATGAAATACGAGACCCCAAATTACAAAATATGGGTAGGAAAATTCAGAACAAAAATTGAAGCAGATCGTACTTTGATTAAGATTAAAAAAGAGTACCCAAATGCATTTCTTTTTACGCCAAAACAAAGTTAATTTTCAATAAAAAAAGGCGTACTATTTACAACTTCTTTTTTACAGCTACTTCTTGGAATGCTTCAAAAACGTCACCTATTTGAATGTCGTTGTAGTTTTTGATTTGCATACCACAGTCATACCCTTTAGACACTTCTTTTGCATCGTCTTTGAAGCGTTTTAAAGAGGCCAATTCGCCTGTATAAATTACTACGCCTTCACGTATGATACGGATTTGTGAGTTTCTGTAGATTTTTCCATTAGTCACCATACATCCTGCAATTGTTCCAATTTTGGAAATCTTGAATGTTTCTCTAATTTCGGCAGAACCTGTTATTTCTTCTTTGAAATCTGGCGACAACATGCCTTCCATAGCGTCTTTCAAATCATTAATCGCATCATAGATAATAGAATACATACGGATGTCGATTTCTTCTTTTTCTGCGATTTGTCGGGCATTACCCATTGGACGCACATTGAATCCAATAATGATGGCATCAGATGCAGAAGCCAAAAGTACATCACTTTCAGTGATTGCGCCTACTGCTTTGTGGATGATATTAACTTGGATTTCTTCTGTTGAAAGTTTTTGGAACGAATCGGTAAGTGCTTCTACAGAACCATCTACATCCCCTTTAAGAATGATATTTAATTCCTTAAAGTCTCCGAGTGCAATACGTCTTCCAATTTCGTCTAAAGTAATATGGCGTTGTGTACGTACAGATTGTTCACGTTGCAATTGTGTTCGTTTTGCAGCAATTTGTTTGGCTTCACGTTCGTCTTTGAAAACATTGAATTTGTCTCCCGCTTGAGGTGCGCCATCCAATCCTAATATAGATATTGGAGTTGATGGTCCTGCTTCACTAATTTCTTGACCTCTTTCGTCGTGCATGGCTTTGACTTTGCCGCTATTTTTTCCGGCCAATACATAATCACCAACACGTAGTGTTCCAGCTTGTACTAGTACTGTAGAAACATAACCACGCCCTTTGTCCAAAAATGCCTCGACAATTGTTCCAACTGCAGGTTTATTTGGATTTGCTTTAAGTTCTAAAAGCTCTGCTTCAAGCAATACTTTTTCGAGAAGTTCTTGTACTCCATCTCCATTTTTTGCAGAGATATCGTGAGATTGAATTTTCCCACCCCAATCTTCGACCATAAGGTTCATATTGGCTAGCCCTTCTTTTATTTTATCTGGATTTGCGGTTGGTAAATCTACTTTGTTGATTGCAAAAACAATAGGAACACCTGCTGCTTGTGCATGCGAAATAGCTTCTTTTGTTTGCGGCTTGATGTTGTCGTCAGCAGCAATAACAATTATGGCAATATCGGTAACTTGAGCACCTCGCGCACGCATGGCTGTAAAGGCCTCGTGACCGGGTGTGTCTAAAAATGCTATTTTTTGTCCAGAAGCCAAGGTTACTCCATAAGCTCCAATATGCTGAGTAATACCTCCGGACTCTCCAGCAATTACATTTTCTTCTCTAATATAATCGAGCAATGAAGTTTTACCATGATCCACATGCCCCATTACTGTGACGATGGGCGCACGTTCCAATAGGTCTTCCTCTTTATCTTCAACCTCTTCGATATTTTCATCAATATCAGCAGTTACAAAATCTACGGTGTATCCAAATTCTTCTGCAACAATCGAAAGGGTCTCTGCGTCAAGTCGTTGATTCATAGTCACCATCATCCCCAAAGCCATACAGGCCGAAATAATCTCGGTAACCGAAACATCCATCATGGTCGCAACCTCATTGGCCGTCACAAACTCAGTAACTTTCAGTGTTTTGCTCTCTAGTTCCTGTTGTTCTAAATCTTTTTCCGTTTGTTGACGGTGTTGGTCACGCTTGTCTCTTCTGTATTTTGCCCCTTTCCCTTTCGAAGATTTTCCTTGAAGTTTTTCGAGTGTTTCTCGTACTTGTTTTTGTACTTCTTCTGCTGTGGGCTCAACTTTTGGAGTGCTTGGTTTTTGTGTTCTTCCACGATTAGATCGTGATTTTTGACCTTGATTTCCTCCTCCAACTTTACTAATTCTTCTTCTTTTCTTTTTTGAATCAGAAGGATTTGCACTTTTATTGTCTTTGTTTGGTGTGCTTTTTTTAGGTTTATTGAATTGAGATAAATCTATGGTTTGACCTGTTGATTTTGGCCCAGACAATTTTGCATATTGAGTTTTGACCGTCCCTAAATCTGCCTCTGAATTTGCTGCTTTTTCTTCAGCTGGTTGTTCTTCTGCCTTTGGCTTTTTGGCTTTAGCAGGTTTTTGGTCTTCTGCCTTTTTAGTTGGCTCAGCGGGCTTTGGGTCCTCTACTTTTGGTTTAGGTTTTGTAGGGTTTAAATCTATTTTGCCAACTTTCTTGGGGCCTTCAAAAGTAGTCTTGGCTTTGATGACTTTTTTGGCCTCTTCTTCTTTTTTTAATTTTTCTTCAAGTTCCAATTCTCGCTGCAGACGTAGGGCTTCTTTTTCTTTTTGCTTTGCTTGACCTACTTCTTTTGAAGCAACTTTTTTACTGGCATCAGTTTGAAATTCTCCTGAAAGTAATTGGTATATTTCAGTAGAAATTTTGGTTGTTGGACGTTTCTCAATTTCAATGTTTTTTGATTCTAAAAAATCAATAGCACGATCCATCGAGATGTTCAACTCCCTCAATACTTTACTTAATCTTATGATATCAGCCATAAATTGCCTTCGTTATTTTTTTATTCTGTGAAATTTGGGCCAAATTGTGTAATCTGGGTGCCAATATAATTAAAATTTTAATCTTCGAATTCTTCTTTCAAAATTCGCATTACATCGTCTATTGTTTCTTCCTCCAAATCGGTGCGCTTTACCAAGTCTTTAACGTCTTGCTCCAAAACACTTTTGGCTGTATCCAAACCTGCTTTTGCAAACTCATCGATAATCCAAGCTTCAATTTCATCTGAAAATTCTGAAAGTTCAACATCTTCTTCAACACCTTCTCTAAAGACGTCTATTTCATAACCTGTAAGGCGGCCAGCAAGTCGGATGTTGTGCCCTCCTCGCCCAATGGCTTTACTCACTTCTTCTGGTTTCAAGATGACTTCTGCGCGTTTGTTTTCTTCATCAATCTTGATGGAAGTTACTCGTGCTGGGCTCAATGCTCTGGTGATGTACAGCTGTAAGTTATTGGTATGGTTAATAACGTCTATATTTTCGTTCCCCAACTCACGAACAATTCCATGAATACGTGAACCTTTCATCCCAACACAAGCACCTACTGGATCGATTCTATCATCATATGAATCAACAGCTACTTTGGCTTTTTCACCTGGAATTCTAACAACATTTTTAATAGAAATTAATCCATCAAAAACTTCTGGAATTTCTTGTTCAAAAAGTTTTTCCAAGAACGCTGGCGCTGTTCTAGATAATACAATATTGGGTTTGTTTCCTTTTAATTCTACACTTTCGATGATCCCACGAACATTTTCTCCTTTTCTGAAAAAATCTGATGGGATTTGTTTGTCTTTTGGTAAGATAAGTTCATTCCCCTCATCATCTAAAAGAATAACGGCACGATGACGAATATGATGTACCTCAGCAGTGTAAATTTCTCCTTCAAGATCCTTGAACTGCTTGTAAATATTGGTGTTGTCGTGTTCCTGAATTTTAGAAATAAGATTTTGACGTAAAGCCAAAATAGATCTTCTTCCTAAATCGAATAGCTTTACTTCTTCAGAAACATCTTCACCTACTTCAAAATCTGGTTCAATTTTCTGTGCTTCTGTTAGTGAAATTTCTTGGTTTTCATTTTCAACCTCACCATCGGCGACAACGATTCTGTTACGCCAAATCTCCAAATCTCCTTTGTCAGGATTGATAATGATATCGAAGTTATCATCATCTCCAAATTTCTTTTTCAAGGCATTTCTAAATACATCCTCAAGTATGGCCATCAGGGTCACACGGTCTATGAGTTTGTCATCTTTAAACTCCGAAAACGAATCGATTAATGCTAAATTTTCCATAATGTGGTTCTTATCTTAAAATACTAATTTTATTTGCGCTTTTTCAATGTTTTGATAAGGTATAGTAGCTGTTTTTTGAACTGTTACTTTACCTTTCCCAATGGGTTTTGGTTCTCTAGCTTTCCATTCCAAAACAATTTCTTCTGTATCAGCAGCCGTCAAAACCGCTTCATACTTTTCATTATTGACTGTTTTAAGTTTTAGTGTACGGCCAATATTTTTTTTGTATTGACGTTGGTGTACAAGAGGTGTTGTTGCTCCGGCAGAAGAAACTTCTAAAGAAAAATCTTGCTCTTCACGATCTAGATTGTGCTCTATTGCACGACTAACATACATACAGTCCTCTACCAAAACACCTTTGTCGCCATCAATGATAATACGGATTTTGTTTCCCTCTAATATTTCAAAATCAATGAGAAACAAATCTGGTCTTTTTTCAAGACCTTCTTCCAATAATTCATGTACACTATCTCTAAACATTTGGTATAAAAAGAGGGGACTTTCCGTCCCCTCACTTTTTTATTTTCCGTTCTACGCTGCAAATATAAGGGATAAAAGAGGATTTATGCAAGTTTTAGTGCGCTTTATTGAATTATTTTTCAAAATAAAAAAGCTTCAACTTATGGTTGAAGCTTTTTTTGTTGGCCCACTAGGGCTCGAACCTAGACTCTTCTGGACCAAAACCAGACGTGTTGCCAGTTACACCATGGGCCATTCTCATATTGAGGATGCAAATTTAGAACAAAACTTTGGTTGCACAAATATTTTTTTAAAATTAATATTTAAATCTAATTATTATTAAATTCGCCATGTACTAAAACTATAACCATGGCGAATATTAATTTTAGACGATGGAACCTTATTTTAGGATGGGTTGCATTTGGTATCGCATTTCTTACCTACGCCCTTACTGTAGAACCAACCGTTGGTTTTTGGGATACAGGAGAGTATATTTTAACTTCTTCAAAACTTGAAGTTGGCCACCCTCCTGGAGCACCATTGTTTCAAATGTTAGGTGCATTTTTCTCTATTTTTGCTTCAGAACCTGCCCAAATTGGTCTTGTTCTCAATATGATGAGTGCTGCCGCTAGCGCATTTACCATTCTTTTTATGTTTTGGTCTATTGTGTTGTTATTGCAAAAAATTACACCTAAGGAGTCCGAATCTAATACCAACAAACAAATTGCTATTTTAGGTGCTGCTTTTGTTGGGAGTTTATCCTTTGCCTTCACCGATTCTTTTTGGTTTAATGCTGTAGAAACGGAAGTTTATGCCATGGCAACTCTTTTAATGGCTGTAATGTTTTATTTGGGACTTCGTTGGGAAAAGGAAATGAATACTCCAATAGGCAATCGTTGGTTGATTCTGATTTCTTTTATTGTAGGGCTTTCATTTGGTGTACATTTTATGGGGCTCCTTACGATTCCAGCTATTGGACTTCTCTATTATTTTAAAAATTATAAAACCATCACACCAAAGAATTTTATTCTAGCCAATGTCGTTGTCGTTGCTATATTGCTATTTGTATTTAAACTTCTTGCACCCAATATTTTACGCTACTTCAGTGTCTTAGAGATTTTCTTTGTGAACAGTGTTGGATTGCCTTTTAATTCGGGAAGTATTATTGCTCTAATTTTGTTGGTACTTTTCATTTATTTTGGATTAAATTATTCGAAGAAAAAAGGACACGTAATCCTAAATACCGGCTTACTATGTGTAACTTTTATCATTATTGGATTTACCACTTGGTTGATGCTCCCCATTCGCGCCAATGCCAATGTCCCTGTAAATGAAAATAACCCTTCTAGTGCACGCGAATTATTGGCATATTACAATTTAGAACAATACCCAAAAACACATTTGTTTTATGGTCCACAATTTACGGATCAATATGCAGGGTTGGATGAAAATCAACCTTATGTTGACGATAAACCAAAATACGAAAAGGATGAAAAAACTGGGCGCTATGTTGTAGTAAATGATTACGAAAATGCCATCCAAAACTACAACAGTGATCACGGTTCTCTTTTACCGCGTATGTGGAGTGGAGAGCATGCCGAAAATTATATGCTGTATTCTGGCCCTTTGGAATTTTCTATAAAATCGGAGCACAAAATGCAAAATGAATTCCGAGGTTTAGTCAATAACTTCAGAAAAGCTGTAGCCGAAGGTGAGATAGATTATGAAGGATATCACGATTTTCTAAAAAGTTATGGGCGTTATTTAGACATCGAAAAACCGTCTTTAATTGACAACATTTACTACCTTTTTGATTACCAAATTGGGTATATGTATTGGCGTTATTTTATGTGGAATTTTTCTGGCCGCCAAGACGATATTCAAGGAAAAATGGATCTACACGGAAACTGGATTACAGGAATTAATTTTGTCGATGAATATCTTTTAGGTATTTCTCAAGAAAACTTACCAAGTGATGTTTTGAACAACAAAGCAAGAAACACCTATTATTTGCTTCCACTATTGTTGGGGTTAATAGGTTTGTTTTTCGTTTTCAACAGGGATAAAAAAGTATTCTGGACGATGTTGGTGTTTTTCTTGTTTACAGGGATAGCCATCCAAGTATACACCAATGTTCGCCCTTTTGAACCGCGTGAGAGAGATTATTCTTTGGTAGGTTCATTTTATGTCTTTGCACTTTGGATTGGCATTGGGGTTTTTGCACTTTATGAGAAATTTCAAACCTACTCAAAATCCAAGTTTATTGCTCCAACCATAAGCTTTTTATGTCTTATGGCTGTGCCGGGGCTTTTGGTAAGTCAAAACTGGGATGACCACGACCGTTCTGAAAGAAGAACCGCTCATGCAATGGCAGTCAATTATTTAGAGTCATGTGCGCCAAATGCCATTATTTTTACCATTGGAGACAACGATACTTTTCCGCTTTGGTATGCCCAAGAGATTGAAGGGATTCGAACAGATGTTAGAGTGGTTTGCACCAGTCTTTTCAATGTGGATTGGTATATCGATCAAATGAAGCGAAAGGCCTATGATAGCGATCCTATCCCCTCAAAACTAAAACACCATCAATATAAGTGGGGTACCCGCGACTACATCATTAAAGAAATAGTCACAAAAGATACTTTAGATATCAATCAATTTTTGGATTTCGTTACGAGTGACGACGAGCGGACTAAATACGGCTATGTTTTAGACCAACAAGGATACGAAACTAGTGGGCAACGCAATCAAGACTTAGATGCAAATTATGCCCCAACAGAATTTGTAAGAATTCCTGTGAACAAAGAAGCTGTGCTAAAAAATGGAGTTGTTGCAGCCAAAGATGCCGATAAAATTGTGGATTACATAGATATAAAAATTAGCGG
The DNA here is from genome assembly GCA_029238515.1 of Flavobacteriaceae bacterium. GTDB lineage: Bacteria > Bacteroidota > Bacteroidia > Flavobacteriales > Flavobacteriaceae > UBA3537. Next base: position 69,844 of record JAQWFW010000006.1, read on the forward strand.
CCAGGTCATTATGAAAAACCGATTGATGATGCTCGATATTATCGCACAAAACAATTGGGAACGCCCCATATATTTTAGTGGTGGTGCTTTTGGCGACGACGATTATATTTGGATGAAAGACTATCTTCAATTGGATGGTTTGGCGTACAAACTTGTTCCTATAAAAACCCCTATAGATAAAAATAACCCCTATGATATGGGCAGAATAGATGCTGAAAAAATGTACCAACTCGTCAAAAAATGGGAATGGGGCAATAGTGGAAACCCTGATGTTTATCACGATGTAGAGACGCGTAGAAACAGTCTAACCTACAGAGGACATATGGCGCGTCTTATAGAAAAACTCATCAATGAAGAGCAACTCGAAAAAGCAGAAGAAATTGCCGATTTGGCTATGCAAAAAATGCCTGTCGACCTTTTTGGATATTACGTATACTTAGAACCTTTTATTGGCGCATATTACGAATCCGAAGCGACTGAAAAAGCCAGAGCACTATACAAACAAGTTGTTGTGAAATATCAAGAAAGTTTGAATTACTACAGTGGAATTTCAGAGGAAAATCAAGGGAAATATATCCAAAATATTTATTTTGACATTGAGCGCTACAAAAGCTTAGTCGGTACAATTAGTTTGTATGAAGATGAAACATTCGTAAAAACTGAAATGGAGAAATTCAATGGATTTTTACGCTTATTCACAGGCGAAAATGAAGATCAAATAGAAAGCACTGAAAATTGAATGCAAAAACCTACATGTGGTTTTGCATGAGGCCAATAATGGTATTGGCATCAAGTTCTCCGCTTTGTCGCCATTTCATATCCCCCGACTTGTATATAATGAGTGTTGGTAATCCTTTGATGCGTAGGGCTTCTGAAAGGGCTTGATTTTTATCAACATCAATTTTGATGACTTTGGCTTTATCTCCAAGTGCTGCGGCCACATCGCGAAGGACGTCATGCATGGCATTAGATGCCTCATCCCATTCAGTAAAAAAATCAAAAAGAACGGGAACCTCAACGTCTATTAGCTCTCCAAATTTGGACATGATATTGCGTTTAAATTAATGGTTGCACACAAATCGTGCATAACCATCTTATACAATATTAAAAAAAGAAATTTAAATCTCCGTAATTTTTTGATTTATTTAAGGTTTTACAGGTTATTTAACCTCTTTTTTACCTTTTCTTAATGTAATAACCGTAATTTCTGGCCAGATCCCCACACGTCCTGGGAAAGCCAGAAATCCAAATCCTCGATTTACATTCAGGTATTGCCCCGCTTGTTGGTATAGGCCCGCCCAATACTTGTAACGCCATTTTATGGGGCTCCACTTGAATACCCCTGGTATCTCTATCCCAAATTGCATTCCATGAGTATGACCACTTAGTGTAAGATGGTAATGTAACTTTTCTTTGATGACCTCATACTCCCAATGCGAGGGATCGTGGCTCAGCAAAATTTTGAAGTCATTCGGGTTAATTTCTGAAGTTGCTTTTTTTAAATCTCCTTTTTGTTTGAATCCTTTTCCCCAATTCTCGACCCCCACAACAGCAATGCGTTGGCCATTTTTTTCAATAAATTTTGACGCATTCAACAACAATTGAAACCCCATTTCGTCTTGAAGTTTCAACATGTCCTGGAAATTTTTAGCTTTATCTTCTTTCGACGGCCAACGCATATAATCTCCATAATCGTGGTTTCCCAAGACAGAAAATACTCCATCTTTGGCATATAATTTTGAAAATGTAGCTTTCCATGGAATCATTTCAGAAGTCTTACTATTGACTAAATCGCCTGTAAACATAATCACATCCGAAGCTTGTTCATTGATTAAATCAACGGCGTATTCAATTTTTGCCTTTTCATCAAAACTTCCGCTGTGTATATCACTTATTTGTGTGATTTTGTAGCCATCAAATTCTGATGGTAAATCTTCAAAAAACAAGGTATATTTAAGGACCTTATAATTATATTTTCCTTTGGTAATCCCATATAATATCGATAAAAAAGGAATCGCCGCCATTCCCAAAGCCAATTGCCCAATAAACTTTCTTCGCCCACTAAATAATGGAGGTTCCAGGCTTGTTTTTGTAAAAATTGCATTATAAAGCCCTTCAAAAAGACGGAAAACATCTTCGCCAAACATAGCTGCAACTAATATAAATTTGGGCACATAAAACAGTACAAAAAGAGCAAAAGCGGTGTAGAAACTGTGATTAATTCCAGATGCTCTATCCAAATTCAATGATTGGAATATAATGTTGCCAAGTACCGCTACAGAACAAAGAACATAAAATAAAGTAACCAAAGGATTTTTGGTCACACTACGTACACTCTGCAAAGCGTAAAAGTCCAAAGCCAGTACAATTCCAATAAATATGAAGAGTCGAATCATTCTAAAAATATGGCGCAAAAATAATGTAAAACTTTAGCATCTAACAAGGAATAAAATTATTTAACTATTGTTTTAGAATTCTTTAATTTTAGTATCTTTCACTCTTCATTAAACAACCTACTTTCTAAAAAAAATTCGAAAGTAAACTTCGTTCGAGAACAACGTGTTTTGAGGCGAAGCGCCAAATACAATTTTTATGAGTTCAAAAAACAATCAATCCGCATTAACCACTTTAGTTACTGTTTTTTTCTTTTGGGGGTTTATCGCTGCATCAAATGGTGTATTTATCCCTTTCTGTAAAACTTATTTTAACATCGATCAATTTCAATCACAGTTGGTCGATTTTGCATTTTATGGCGCTTATTACTTGGGCGCTTTATTCCTTTTTGTCATGTCCAGCAGCATCAAAAAAGATGTTCTAAATAATTGGGGGTACAAAACAGGAATTGTATACGGACTACTGATATCTGCATTGGGTGCTTTGCTGATGTATCCTTTTATTGATGGGGCACAACAAGGCGATACTCCTGTATTTTACCTTGTCCTTGTTGCCCTTTTTATTGTTGGCCTCGGATTTTCATTGCAACAAACTGCGGCCAATCCTTTCGTAATTTCTTTAGGTAGTGCAGATAAAGGATCGCAACGCCTAAACTTAGCTGGTGGAATCAACTCTTTTGGAACAACAATTGGCCCAATTGTTATTGCCTTAATCATTTTTGGATCGACTCCTCTTTCTGGAAATGAACTCAACCAAATGATCGCAAATAATGAAATTAAACTAACCACAGTTCAATTCTTGTATATAGGAGTTGGCATATTGTTTTTGGCTGCGGCTGCACTTTTTCACTTCTCAAAAAAATTACCCAACACAAAGTCAGAAGAAGAATTTGAACCCGCCAATAAAGCAAAAAATACACTCATTGTTTTAACGATACTCATTGCCGTATGCTTTGGGCTGATTTTTAATACCTACACCTCCACAGATGGTCATTCAGATTCTGTAGAAAACACACGACTATTACTGCTTGTTGTGGCACTTTTGGCTGTTGTTGGCTGTATATTCTTTGCCAATACAAGAGCAAAAAAGAAACCAGAAGGATGGGGTGCTATGAAATACCCTCAACTCGTACTGGGTATGCTCGCTATCTTTACCTATGTTGGCGTAGAAGTCACTATTCAAAGCAACTTAGGAGAGCTTCTTAAATCTGTCGCAGATAAAGTAAACAATCTGAATCCATTAGGCCTCAAAGTCATGAATGATGCCGAAATAGCACCTTTTATTTCATTGTATTGGGGCGGATTGATGATTGGTCGTTGGGTAGGAGCAATCTCTGTATTCAACCCTAGTAAAGGATTAAAAAAATGGTTACTTATTCTTGTTCCTTATGTTGCTTTTGGTGTAATTCTTTTGGTGAATTTTGGAAAATACTCCGGGCTTGAAATTTTACTTTTTAGCGTGTGTGTTGCTATTCAAGTTGGTGGATTTTTCTTGGCCAAAGACAATCCTATTGCTACACTGAAAATTTTTAGTATTCTCGGAATTATTGGAATGATTATTGGCGTTTTCGCGTCCGGGCAATTGGCATTATTCGCACTTCTTTCTGGGGGGTTATTTTGCTCCATCATGTGGCCTTGTCTGTTCACGCTAAGCATCACAGGTTTAGGAAAATATACTGCTCAAGGTTCTTCCTTTTTGATCATGATGATTCTTGGGGGTGCCATTATCCCACCACTTCAAGGAAAACTAGCAGATATTTTTAGTATTCAATCTTCCTACTGGATTGCTGTTTTGTGTTTTGTATACTTACTGTTCTACACGTTCAAAACGAAAGCGGCACTACAAAAACAGGGACTAACTTCTGAAGATTAAAGTATGAGTACATCAAAATATCCTATCAAATTATTTCAACAAACTTTACATAAGCCCTCTTAATGGTCAAGCAAAAACGTTTATTCCTTCTTGATGCCTATGCTCTAATTTTTAGAGGATATTATGCGTTTATAAAAAATCCAAGAATCAACTCTAAAGGTCTCGATACATCTGCAATTCTTGGGTTTACAAACTCATTGTTGGATGTCATAAAAAGAGAACGCCCAGATCACTTGGCAGTATGTTTCGATAAAGGTGGAAGTACAGATCGTATTGAAATTTTTCCAGAGTATAAAGCTAATCGAGATGAAACTCCAGAAGGCATAAAAATAGCTATACCTTATATTTATAAAATTCTAGAAGCTATGCACATCCCCATCATGGTCAAAGAAGGGTATGAAGCAGATGATATCATAGGCACATTAGCAAAAAAGGCCGAAAAAGAAGGGTATAAAACCTATATGGTAACACCAGATAAAGATTTTGCTCAACTTGTTAGCGACAATATTTTTATGTACCGCCCAATGTTTGGTGGTGGATATGAAACATGGGGAGTAGAAGAGGTTAAAGCAAAATTTGAAGTTGAAGATCCACTACAAGTCATCGATTTTTTAGGCATGAAAGGTGATGCTGTGGACAACATCCCAGGACTCCCCGGAGTAGGCGATAAAACAGCCAAAAAATTCATCAATCTTTACGGAAGTATGGAAGGGCTAATTGATCACACACATGAACTAAAAGGCAAAATGAAAGAAAAAGTAGAAGCCAACGCCGAGTTGGGTTTACTTTCTAAAAAATTAGCTACAATTTTATTGGATGTCCCCGTAGAATTTAATGCCAAAAATTTTGAATTAGATCAGCCAGACCATGAAAAAGTAAATGAAATTTTTCAAGAATTAGAATTTCGACGTTTGATAGAAAATTTCCGAAAAACATTTGCTGCTGATGCCCCACAAGCAAGTCAGCCAAAACCATCCGAACAACCAGCTCCAGTCAAAAAAAGTACAGCAGCAGGTACTGGTCAATTTTCGCTTTTTGATACCCCACAAGAGAATGAACCCGCAGAGCTATCCCACAAAAGGGAAACACTAAAATCTGTACCGCACTTTTACCAGTCTATTCAAGGAGCATTTGCATTTGAATTATTTTTCGATCAATTACAACAACAAAAATCAGTCTGTTTTGATACCGAAACCACAAATATAGATGCCCTTAAAGCTGAACTCGTAGGTATTGCATTTTCGTGGGAAGCTCATAAAGGATTCTATATCCCTTTCCCAGAAAACAAAACAGAAGCACAAGACCTCCTCGAAAAACTAAGGCCTTTTTTTGAAAATAAATCCATCGAAAAAATTGGACAAAATCTAAAATACGATCTCAAAGTTTTACACAAATACAACATAACAGTTGAAGGGCCGCTTTTTGACACCATGATTGCGCATTACCTCATCAATCCAGACATGCGCCACAACATGAATGTTTTGGCTGAAACTTACCTAAATTACACCCCATTATCCATTGAAGAATTAATTGGGAAAAAGGGTAAAAATCAAAAAACAATGCGTGAGGTCGCTACAAAAGAGATTACGGAATATGCAGTCGAAGATGCAGACATCACGTTTCAACTGGCGCAACATTTCAAAAAAGAAATGTCCGATGCCAATACTTTAAATTTATTCAATACTATCGAAATTCCATTGATAAAAGTCTTGGGGGCCATGGAGTTAGAAGGTATTAGATTAGATGTTGATTTTCTGAAAGGATTATCCGCTGATTTGGAAAAAGATTTAAAGAGCTTAGAGCAATCTATTTATAATCAAGCAGGGGAAGTTTTTAATATTGCTTCGCCAAAACAATTGGGCGTCATTTTGTTTGAAAAATTAAAACTCGTTGATAAACCCAAAAAAACCAAAACTGGACAATACAGTACCGCAGAAGATGTGCTTTCTTATTTGGCAAAAGATAACGAAATCATTAGAAATATTTTGGAATACCGGGGGTTAGCAAAACTCAAAAGCACCTACGTTGACGCACTCCCAGAGCAGGTTTTGGAAACTACTGGACGAATTCATACTGAGTACCTACAAACTGTTGCCGCTACAGGACGTTTGAGTAGTATCAATCCAAATTTACAAAACATTCCTATCCGTACAGAGCGTGGACGACAAGTACGAAAAGCATTTGTTCCAAGAGACGAAAATCACGTCCTATTGGCTGCCGATTACTCTCAAATCGAATTGCGCGTGATTGCCGCGCTAAGTGAAGAAGAAACCATGATTGAAGCATTTAAAAATGGAGAGGATATTCACGCATCTACTGCCTCAAAAGTGTTCGATGTGCCAATATCTGAAGTCAATCGCGAACAACGAAGTAATGCGAAAACAGTGAATTTTGGTATTATTTATGGTGTTTCTGCTTTTGGACTTAGCAATCAAACAGATTTAAATAGAACAGAAGCCAAAGCACTCATCGATACTTATTATGCGACTTATCCTAAACTACGCGCATACATGGCTGATCAAGTTGATTTTGCACGCGATAATGGATATGTAAAAACAATTTCTGACCGCAGACGTTATCTAAAAGATATCAATTCTAGAAATGCTGTAGTTCGTGGAGCTGCAGAACGCAATGCTGTGAATGCACCCATTCAAGGAAGTGCCGCAGATATCATTAAAATTGCGATGATTCGTATTAATGACCAACTCAAAAAAGGGAATTTTAGAACAAAGATGTTGTTACAGGTCCATGATGAACTTGTTTTTGATGTTTTTAAACCCGAATTACAAAGCGTCAAATCCTTGATTAAAACTGAAATGGAAAATGCCTACAGCATGAAAGTGCCACTCGATGTGGAAATAGATACTGGCGAAAATTGGTTAAAGGCGCACTAAAGCTCTAAGGCCTTTTTAACGTCGTTATTCATCAAAAACTCTTGAGGATTTTCTAAAGCTTCTTTCACCGCTACTAAAAACCCTACAGACTCTTTTCCATCAATGATGCGATGATCGTAAGAGAGTGCAACATACATCATAGGACGAATTTCTACTTTACCATCGACTGCCACAGGACGTTCAATAATGTTGTGCATACCTAAAATTCCACTTTGAGGAGGGTTTATTATTGGCGTTGAAAGCATACTGCCAAACACCCCTCCATTAGAAATGGTAAAGGTTCCACCGGTCATTTCATCAACTGTAATTTGGCCATCTCTTGCACGAATAGCCAGACGTTTCACTTCAGATTCTACGCCTTTAAAAGTTAAATTCTCTGCATTTCGAATCACGGGAACCATTAATCCTTTTGGTCCAGAAACAGCGATACTTATATCACAAAAATCATAAGAAATCATTTCTTTACCATCGATCATTGAGTTTACAGCGGGAAAGAGTTTAAGGGCGCGAACAACTGCCAAAGTAAAGAAACTCATAAAGCCAAGACCAACTTCATGCTTTTCTTTGAATGTTTCTTTATATTGTTTTCTAAGTTCAAAAATAGGAGACATATCTACTTCATTAAACGTAGTCAACATGGCTGTTTCGTTTTTAGCGGAGACTAATCGTTCGGCAACTTTTCTGCGGAGCATAGATAATTTAGAACGCTTAACGCCTCGCCCTTCAACATCAACCTTTTGACCCATAGAAGGCACTGCTTTTACGGCATCTTCTTTTGTGATGCGCCCGTCTTTTCCAGTACCAGAAATAGTGCTCGCATCAATATCTTTTTCAGCTAAAATTTTCTTTGCAGCAGGACTGGCAGTACCGCTAGCATAAGTCGTTTTGGATGAAGGTTCAGGTGTTGAATTTGAAGGTGTTTCCTTTTTCGGTTTTGAATCAACTGATGGTGTATCACCTTCAGGTTTTGATGCGCTGGTATCAATCAAACAAACTACAGCGCCAACTTCTACGGCATCACCTTCTTCTGCTTTCAAAGTTATAGTTCCACTTTCCTCTGCAGGTAGTTCTAGTGTAGCTTTGTCGCTATCAACTTCGGCAATGGCCTGATCTTTTTCGACATAATCGCCATCTTGTACAAGCCACTCTGCGATTTCAACTTCTGTAATAGATTCGCCTGGCGAAGGCACTTTCATTTCTAAAATCATGCTATTTTCTTCTTTTTCTTTGGTTATCTTTTGTTTTATCAAAAACAAAATCTATAATTTCTTGATGTCTGCGTTTGGATCTTGTCGCACTACCCGCAGCAGGCGCACTATAGCTTCGCCTTGAAGCAACACGCCAATGTTTTGCAGCTTCGATATGCATCAGCAGATGAGCATAAGCGCCCATGTTTCTTGGTTCTTCTTGTGCCCAAACGATATCTGTTGCGCTGTTATATTTTTTTAGAATTTTATCTATCTCGTCTTCTGGCAATGGAAACAATTGCTCAATACGTACCAATGCGACATCTGTTCGTTCTAGTTGTTCTCTTGCTTCCAATAAATCGTAATAAAATTTCCCTGTCACAAACACTAATGTTTTGATATCAGACACTTTAGCCAAGACATCATCAAATAATGGATGAAAACTTCCATTTGTAAATTCTTCTACGGTTGAAATGACTCTTGGATGTCTGAGTAAACTTTTTGGCGTGAATACAATCAGTGGTTTTCTATAATCTGCTTTTAATTGTCTGCGTAAGAGATGAAACATATTGGCTGGCGTGGTACAATCAACCACAAACATATTGTCTTTTGCACACAATTGTAGGTAACGCTCCATGCGCCCTGAGGAATGCTCGGCGCCTTGCCCCTCATAGCCGTGTGGCAACAACATCACAATACCATTTGGCGTTTTCCATTTGTCTTCACCACAAGAAATGTATTGGTCAATCATGATTTGAGCACCATTACTAAAATCTCCAAATTGTGCTTCCCAAATTCCTAATGTGTTTGGACTTGCCATGGCATAACCATAATCAAACCCTACAACTCCATACTCCGAAAGTAAAGAGTTATAAATATGAAACTGTCCTTGATTTGATGAAATATTGTTTAGCAGAACCACTTCTTCTTCGCTATCTTCTACTTTGACTACGGCATGACGGTGAGAAAATGTTCCGCGTTCTACATCTTGTCCAGAGATACGCACGTCGAACCCTTCTTCGAGCAAAGAGCCATAGGCCAAATGTTCGGCCATTGCCCAATCCAATTTGTTCTCGTCAAACATGGTTTGACGTGATTGTACTAAACGTTCTATTTTTCGAATAAACTTTTTATCGCCTGGCAATGTCGAAATGACTTTGGCTATTTGTGCCAGTTTTTCTTTGGGGTAAGTGGTATCTACTTTCTTAAGCATTCGATCTGCCCTAGCTTTAGAAAAAGAAGCCCAAGCATCCTGCATAAATGGGGTAATGACCGTTTTGTCTTCTTTTCTGGAATCTTTAAGTTCAGATTCCAAACTAGCTTTATAATCTTGTTCTAACTGTTTGATGTATGCTTGATCAATAATGCCTTCTGCAATTAGTTTTTCTGCATAAATAGCTCTTGGGTTTTGGTGTTTCGCAATAGCTTTGTACAACTTTGGTTGTGTGAAGCGTGGCTCATCTCCTTCATTATGGCCATATTTTCTATAGCCCAATAAGTCGATAAAAACATCGCGATTGAACTCCATTCTGAAATCCAACGCAAAGCGGGCTGCATGAACTACGGCTTCTACATCGTCGGCATTGACGTGCAATACTGGCGACAAGGTAACTTTACCAACATCTGTGCAGTAGGTACTTGAACGCGCATCCAAATAATTGGTTGTAAATCCTATTTGATTGTTGACTACAATATGGATTGTTCCATTGGTTTTGTAGCCATCTAACTTAGCCATTTGTACCACTTCATAAATCAATCCTTGCCCTGCTATAGCAGCATCTCCATGAACCACAATCGGTAAAACTTTACTGAAATCATCCTTGTAGTATTGGTCTTGTTTTGCCCGCGTTATTCCTTCAACCACTGCACCTACTGTTTCGAGATGTGAGGGGTTAGGTGCGATGCTCAAATTGATACGGTTACCGTTGTCGGTAAGGCGATTACTGGTCCATCCTAAATGGTATTTAACGTCTCCATCAAAAACCTCTTCTTCATAGTCTTTACCATCAAATTCACTAAAAATATCTTTTGCAGATTTCCCAAAAATATTAGTAAGTGTACTCAATCGGCCACGGTGTGCCATGCCCATCACAAATTCCTTTACGCCATAAGATGCTGCTTTTTCAATGAGTGCGTCCAAAGCAGGAATAAGAGACTCGTTTCCTTCTAATGAAAACCGTTTTTGGCCAACATATTTGGTGTGCAAAAAGTGTTCGAAAGAAACGGCTTCATTGAGTTTTTTCAAAATGTGCTTTTTCTCCTCAACTGAAAATTTGCCATGATTATCGTTGTGATTTAACCGATTTTGAATCCATTGTATTTCTTCTGGTTGACGGATGTACATGTATTCAATACCTGTAGAATCACAATAAATAGCTTCTAAATGTTTGCGAATTTCTTGTAAGGTTTGTGGGCCAATCCCTAAAATTTCACCAGCATTGAATGTAGTATTTAAGTCGTTTTGGTTGAGCCCAAAATTCTCAATTTCAAGAGTTGGTGCATATTTTCGACGCTCGCGGACTGGATTAGTTTTTGTGAATAAATGACCTCTGGTACGGTAAGCATCAATGAGTTTGACCACCTGAAATTCTTTTTGAACGTGTTCTGGCACCTGTGTACTTACGCCATCTACTACTTCACCACTAAGGCCATAATTTTCTGCACCAAAATCATACCCCTGAAAAAAAGCTTTCCAACTGGGCTCTACACTATCGGGATCTTGCTGATATTGTTCGTACAATTCCGCAAAATAGACCGTATGAGCTGCATTTAAAAAAGAATATTTGTCCATGTGGTGATGTGCGTTATTTCAGAAAATAATATATTTAATTTCTTAAATCAAAAATACAACTTTTGTGAAAATCACATAGTATTTTTTTATTTTAATATAGGGAAGAATTTTGTCATTTTTAAGACGTTCTTGTCATCAATTGTGACCCAAAATCTCGAAGTAATTGTTTTTTATTGGGATCCATTTCAATCGTCTCGAGTACATCAAAAGCGGCTTTAGTGTAGCTTTGAATGGCTTGTTTTGTAGTATCAGCTGCGCCACTTTGTTCAAAAAGGTGAAGTGTTCTTACTATTTTTTGATCTAAATTTTCTTTTGCGTTTCCGTAGAGTGCTTTCAGTTCTGTTTGTGTTTCTAATGTACCAAGCTCCATTGCTTTGAGGAACAAATAGGTTTTCTTGTTTTCAATAATATCTCCACCGACTTGCTTGCCAAATGTTTTTGGATCGCCGAAAGCATCCAAATAATCGTCCTGGAGTTGAAATGCAACACCTAGATTTCTGCCAAAATCATAACATTGTTGCTGAGCGTCTTTGGTTGCATCGGCTACTATAGCACCCATTTGCATGGCTGCAGCTACTAAAACCGCAGTTTTGTATTCAATCATTTTTATGTATTCGGGGATGGTAACATCAAAACGTGTTTCAAAATCTACGTCATATTGTTGTCCCTCGCAAACTTCCAGTGCGGTTTTGCTGAACAAAGCAGTAAGCTGTTGAAACTGAGTAGCATTGTACGACTCAAAAAGTTGATATGCCATGATAAGCATGGCATCTCCTGAGAGAATTCCTGTATTTAAGTCCCATTTTTCATGTACCGTTTGCTGCCCCCTACGCAAAGGTGCATTATCCATTATATCATCGTGAATCAAAGAAAAATTATGAAAAACCTCTATCGCCAAAGCAGCATCTAAAGATGCTGAAACATCACCACCGAAACAGTCGGCAGTCATCAATGTAAGTGTTGGGCGCAAACGCTTCCCACCTAATCCTAGTATGTACTGAATTGGGTCGTACAAATGCCTTGGTGTTCGCGCATGGTTGTACTGCTCTAGATGAGCAAGAAATTGGGATTGGTAATGTTGTATCGCTTTCATCAAAACAAAAATAACAGAATTCCAGTTATAATTTGCTCATGAATGAACAAATGTTAAAAAATTGCAAAACTCAGGAAACTTTTATTGTTTTTTTAGTTTCCATTATTATATTTGTGCCCCATTATGAAAGAAAAAATTATTTCTAAAGCTGAAGAATTGTTTTTGACCTTAGGGTTCAAAAACGTTACAATGGATGACATTGCCTCGGCAATGGGTATATCCAAAAAAACGATTTATGCGCACTTTTCTAACAAAACTGAGTTGGTTAGTGCAGTCACATTTTCGGTCTTAGAATACATTTATCAAGGGATTGAGAAAATTAAAGAATCTACCGTAAACCCCATAGTGGAACTTTACGATACAAAGAAATTTTTGATTCATTATTTAAGGAACGAACGGGGTTCTGCCCATTTTCAATTAAAAAAATATTATCCAAAAATTTTTCAACAATTGGAGATTAAAAAAATTGAAAAAATGCAATCTTCTGTTGAAAATAGTTTGAAGCAAGGAGTTAAATTACAACTCTTTAGGTCCAACATTGACACTGCATTTGTTTCAAGAGTTTATTTTGTGGGGATGACAGGAATTCGAGACCAGTCTGTTTTTCCAGAACATAAATTTGACAAAAATTACCTTATGGAAAGCTATTTGGAATACCACCTTAGAGCAATTGTAACAGAAAAAGGATTAAGCATTCTAAACAAATATATTCAACAAAATAAGACTCAAAATGTATAAATTATTTGTTTTCATTTTAGTATCATTTTCAGTTTATGCTCAAGACAATAGCATACAAAAATTTTCATTACAAGATGCTTTGGATCATGCGCTATTCCACAATAATGAAGCACAAAACAGCAAAAGTGATGTGCGCTTAGCAGAACTTCAAAAATGGCAAACAACTTCTACAGGACTTTCCCAAATAAGTGCCAATATTTCCTACAACAACTGGATTCAACAACAAATTTCACTAATCCCCGCAGAATTTTTTGGCGGAAATGTGGGAGACTTTGCTGAAGTAGCTTTTGGAACAAAACAAACCATGAACGGCACCCTAACACTAAGCCAAAAAGTATTTGACGGATCATACCTTGTGGGACTTCAAGCTGCGAAAGTTTATTTGGAAATTTCCAAAAATGCACAAGAAAAAACCTATACTGAACTCAGAAAAGCGGTAACCAATGCTTACGGAAATGTGCTTTTGACCGAAGAAAACATTAAAATCCTTCAAGCCAATATTTTAGTCATTGAAAAAAATATTGCTGACCTTCAGAAAGTTTATGAAAATGGCATGACTGAAGAAGAGAATATTGAACAACTTCAACTCACTCGTTCTGGACTCATTAGTATGCGAAACTACAATTTGATTCTGAAAGATTTGGCCTACGACATGTTCAATCTCACTGTTGGACTCAACATCAACACTCCAGTAATGTTGACAGATACTTTGGAAAATTTGGTAACAACCTCATCCTTAAAAACACCCGAAATTTCAGAAAATAGTGCTGAAAATACAATCGATTTTAAAATTGCACTAAACGACCTAAGGTCAAAGGAGTTGCTCCTGAAGCTCGAAAAAAGCAAGGCCCTACCCACCATCAATGCTTTTATAAATGGCACTTATTCAGGAAATAGTGATCGGTTCGATTTCTTGGAACGTTCTCAAAAATGGTTTGGTGCTTCTTTATTTGGCGTCAATATATCGATCCCAATATTTAGTGCTTTGGGACGGTCTGCTTCAACACAAAAAGCAAAAATTAACCTCGAAAGATCGGAACGTAATCTGAAAAACCTTGAACAACAAATTGAAGTGCAGATAAAAAGTGCACAAAATGATTTAGAGTTTGCCAAACAAGATTTAAAAAATAAAAAACAAGGGCTTGATCTTGCCAAACGCATTGAACAAAAAAATCAAATCAAATTTTTTGAAGGCCTTGCCTCAAGTTTTGAATTGAGTCAGGCACAAACACAGTTGTATACCGCTCAACAGCAATATATTCAGGCGATGTTGTATGTACTAAACAAACACATTGCCTTGGATATTCTATTAAACCCTAATCCAATAAATTGAAAAATATATTCATGAAAAAAATAATCCCTCTATTAATTCTATCCTCCATCTTGTCTTGTGGAGATGCGCCAAAAAAATCGGCAACACTTACAGAACTTGCTTCTGAAAAATCAGACTTGATGCAACAAATTGATAGTTTGAGCAATGTCCTAAAATCCGTAGAGGAGCGTATTTCCAAACTCGATACTACAAAACGACTAAATGTTGTAACAGCCATTGAAGCAAAAGAAAAAACATTTCGCCACTATATAAAAGTTCAAGGGACTGTTGAAGCTGATCAAAGCGTTGAATTGTACCCAGAACGTAGTGGTACGATAATTCAAATTTTTGTGAAGGAAGGACAACAAGTGTCCAAAGGAGAAACCTTGGTGCAAATTGATAATTCTATCGTTGAAAGCTCAATGATAGAATTGCAAACAGAGTTAAATTTGGCTACTACAACCTTCGAACGTCAAGAACGTTTGTGGCAACAAAATATTGGTAGTGAACTCCAATTTCTTCAAGCAAAAGCAAAAAAAGAAGGATTAGAAAATAAGCTGAATAGCTTAGAAGAACAAGCTAAAAAACTTGTAATTTCGGCACCATTTTCGGGGGTTATAGATGAAGTTTTTGCAAAAGTAGGTGGGGTTGCAGCTCCGCAGATTCCTGCAATTCGATTGGTTAATTTAAATACTATTCATGTTGAAAGCGAGGTCACCGAATCCTATCTTAAATCAATCAAGAAAGGAACTGAAGTAGAACTCTTTTTCCCCTCAATTTCAAAAAACATAAGTGCGAAAATAAATCAAGTCGGAAGCTATATCAATCCAAACAATAGAAGTTTTAAAATTCGTATAAACATCAATAACCCTAACAATGAATTGAAAGCAAACTTATTGGCTGATGTAAAAATCAACGATTTCAAAGAAACCGGAATTGTAATTCCAACAAAATTGATTCAAAAGGACCGCATTGGAAAAACTTTCGTGTACACTCTTATGCAAGATGGCGATATATTCAGTGTTCAAAAAACATACATCCAAGACAAAATGGCTTACAATAATGAATCGTTTATTGTAGATGGATTGACACCACATGCTTTGATTGTAGACAAAGGTTCTCGAATCGTCAAAGCAAATGAAAATGTAATTTTAGGAGAATAATTCAGTCATGAGCAAAAACAAAGAATTTAAACTGTCGTCGTGGTCAATTTCTAACAAATCGACAGTAGCGGTAATTACATTTATTGTGGTTTTGGGAGGATTCCTCTCGTACACGAGTATGCCAAGGGAGAACTTCCCAGAAATCATAGTTCCTCAAATTTATGTAGCAACTCCATATCCAGGCAATTCTGCACTTGATGTCGAAAAACTAATCACAAAACGCCTAGAAAAAGAAATTAATGCCATAACAGGTGTAGACAAGATTACATCAACTTCTATTCAAGGGTATTCCAGCATCAATGTGGAATTCAATTTTGATATTACCCCCTCTGATGCACTTCAAAAAGTAAAAGACAAGGTCGATATTGCAATGGCCGACAAGGATTTTCCTAAAGATTTACCTACTGAGCCAAGTATTACTGAAATGAATTTTAGTGAGCAAATGCCAATCATGAACATCAATCTCTCTGGGGATTTTTCGATGGATCAGCTCAAAGATTATGCTGAGTATCTTGAAGATGAAATAGAGGAGCTAACAGAAATTTCAGGAGTAGACGTCAGAGGTGTGCAAGAAAAAGAACTTGAAGTTGCTGTAGATTTATATAAAATGCAGGCCTCAAAAATCAGTTTCAATGATGTAGAAAATGCCATTGCCTATGAAAATCAAAGTATTTCTAGTGGCGATATTCTCGAAAACGGAATACGACGCAATGTGCGTGTTGTGGGTGAGTTTAAAGACCCTATCAGTGTGAAAGATATTGTCGTGAAACACGAAAATGGTCAAATCGTTTATCTGAGAGATATTGCCGATGTACAATTCAAAGAACAAGAAAAACAAAGCTATGCTCGAGAATATTCTCAACCCGTAGTGATGCTTGATGTCAAAAAAAGAAGTGGCCAAAATCTATTGAATGCCTCAACTAAAATTGATGAAATCATTGCAAAAGCAGAATCCACTGTTTTCCCAGATAATTTAGTCATTTCAAAAACCAACGACCAATCCAACGACACCAGAACCATGGTCGCAGATTTGGAAAACAGCATCATCTTGGGAGTGATTTTGGTCGTTACAGTCCTCTATTTCTTTTTGGGCTTTAGAAATGCATTATTTGTAGGAATTGCGATTCCCCTTTCAATGTTTTTATCGTTTACAATACTCGGTTTCTTGGGTGTAACCCTCAACACAATGGTGTTGTTCTCGCTTGTAATTGCCTTAGGAATGTTGGTTGACAATGGTATTGTTGTGGTCGAAAATGTGTATCGCCTTATGGACCAAGGTGTCCCTCGAATTGAAGCAGCGAAACAAGGGGTTGGTGAGGTTGCATGGCCTATTATTGCATCAACTGCCACAACTTTGGCAGCATTTTTCCCACTTGTTTTGTGGGATGGCATTATTGGAAAATTTATGCAATGGCTCCCCATAACACTCATCATTGTATTAAGCTCTTCGCTGTTTGTCGCCTTAGTCATCAATCCTATGCTCATTTCACTCTACATGAAGGTACAGCGCAAAGAAAATAAGGTAACATTCATCAATAAATTAGAAGCGATTTATGAAAAGTTTCTCGGATTTGCACTCAAAGGGAGAAAACCCTATGGTATTGTGATTGGAACTTTTGTTTTGCTTTTTATTGCAGCTGGATTGATGTATACTTTCCCTCCAAAAGTATTGTTCTTTCCAAACACTGAAGCCAAACAAGTATTTGTGTTTTTAGAATATCCTATAGGCACAGACATTGAAGAAACCAATAGACTTTCAAAACAAATTGAAAAAGATATTGAAACACATCTAAAGCAATATGAAAAAGATGGGGGAAATTTTCTAGTTACATCAGTTATCGGTCAAGTTGGCGAAGGCACTTCCGATCCAAGTAAGGGACAAATGGGAGGTAATACGCCAAACAAAGCGCGGATTACAGTAGACTTTGTAAAGTTTCAAGACCGTCAAGGTGTGAGTTCAGAACAAGTTTTAATGGATATCCGTAACGTGATTCAAGGGTATCCAGGTGTTAGTATTGTTGTAGACAAACCTGCCGACGGACCACCTACAGGATCGGCTATAAATCTCGAAATTAAAGGCGATGATTATGAGCTCATTCTTGAAACCGCCAACAACTTAAAATCGTTTATAAACAATGCTAATATTCCAGGAATTGAAGAACTAAAACTCGATATCGATCAGGGAAAACCTGAGCTTTTGGTACGTGTCGACCGCCAAAAAGCAAGGCGATTGGGCGTTTCAACAGGTCTTATTGGCAGCAATTTGAGAACTGCACTTTATGGCAAAGAAGTTTCGACCTTCAAAGATTTAACAGACGATTACCCCATCAATATTCGTCTAAAAGACGAGTACAGATACGACAGAAATGCGCTTCTGAATCAAAAAATAACTTTTAGAGACCAAGGCAGTGGACAAATCAAACAAGTCCCCATTTCAGCAGTAGCAACAACCGAAAACAACACTAGTTTTAGTGCTGTAAAACGCATTGATCTAGATCGAGTAGTTACCGTTTATTCTAATGTTTTGAGTGGATACAACCCAACTGATGTGAATGACAAAATTAGAGGGATAATTCAAAATTTTGAAATCCCAAGAGGACTTGAAATTAGTTTTACTGGAGAACAAGAAAAACAAGCCAAAGAAATGGCTTTTCTCAGTAGAGCACTTCTCATAGCCGTGCTCTTGATTTTCCTCATTCTTGTAGGACAATTCAACTCAGCAACTACACCCATTATCATATCAATTTCAGTGTTTTTAAGTTTGATTGGGGTGCTGTTTGGTCTGCTGATTTTTAGGATGGATTTTGTGATTTTGATGACCATGATTGGAATTATCTCTCTAGCAGGAATCGTAGTCAATAACGCGATTGTTCTAATTGATTATATCAATTTAATCATAAAAAGGGAAAAAAGAATACTCAATTTGAAACCATCAGACAAGCTCTCCTCTTCCGAATTGTTGGAATGTGTAGTCGAAGGAGGAAAAACTCGACTACGCCCCGTATTGCTAACCGCCATAACCACGATTTTAGGACTATTGCCTTTAGCACTTGGAATTAATGTCAATTTTAAAACCTTGATTACAGAACTAAACCCTAACTTTTACATCGGTGGAGAAAATGTTGCCTTTTGGGGGCCAATGGGCTGGGCTATTATTTATGGGCTCACTTTTGCTACATTTTTGACCCTCGTTGTCGTACCTATTTTGTATTATTTGATCAACAAAATAAACACCAAACGCATGAATGTTACTGCTTAGATGCTGTGTTTTTATTTTATTAATCTTAAATTTGCTCAACTAATTAGATAAAATGTACAGAACGCATCATTGTGGTGAGCTTAGAGGGTCACACATCAATCAAAAAGTAACCCTTTCGGGTTGGGTCCAAAAATCTAGAGATAAAGGGTTTGTGGCGTGGGTCGATTTACGTGATCGATATGGCATCACACAACTCGTTTTTGATGCTGATCGTACAGATAAAAAAATAATGGAAGCCGCCAGAAGTCTAGGCCGAGAATTTGTTATTCAAGTTTCAGGAACTGTGATTGAACGCGCCTCAAAAAATCCAAATATTAGTACTGGTGACATCGAAATTTTAGTGGAATCTCTCAGTGTACTGAATACTGCTAAAGTCCCCCCTTTTACGATAGAAGACGAAACCGATGGTGGCGAAGAATTGCGTATGAAATATCGCTATCTGGATATTAGACGTAACCCCGTCAAAAACAATTTGATTTTTAGACATAAAGTTGCTCAGGAAGTGAGAAATTATCTGTCAGCAAAAGAATTTATTGAAGTTGAAACGCCCTACCTTATCAAATCCACACCAGAAGGTGCTCGCGATTTTGTGGTCCCCAGCCGTATGAATGAAGGTCAATTTTATGCCCTTCCACAATCACCGCAAACTTTCAAGCAATTATTGATGGTCGGCGGAATGGATAAATATTTTCAGATTGTCAAATGTTTTAGAGACGAAGATTTACGTGCCGATCGTCAACCAGAATTTACGCAAATCGACTGCGAAATGGCATTTGTAGAACAAGAAGATATCCTCAACACTTTTGAAGGATTAACACGTCATCTGATCAAAAGCATCAGTAACGTAGACATCGACAGCTTTCCACGAATGAGCTATGATGAAGCCATAAAAACTTATGGAAATGACAAACCAGACATTCGATTTGGAATGAAATTTGGCGAACTTAATAGTGTAGCGCAACACAAATTGTTTAATGTATTCAACAGTGCCGAACTCGTAGTGGGAATTGCAGTTCCTGGAGGAAATTCATTTTCTAGAAAGGAAATTGACAAACTCATCGACTGGGTAAAACGCCCTCAAATTGGCGCACTTGGTATGGTCTATGTCCGTTGCAACGACGATGGGAGCTATAAGTCTTCAGTAGATAAATTTTACGATCAAGATGATTTGGCCAATTGGGCTAAAGCAACTGAAGCCAAAAAAGGAGACCTCATCTGTGTACTTTCAGGAAAAACAAATGAAGTCCGCGCACAATTGAGTGCTTTGCGTATGGAATTGGCAGAGCGTCTTGGACTCAGAAATCCAAAAGAATTTGCTCCACTTTGGGTCACCGATTTTCCACTTCTGGAGTGGGACGAAGACACGCAACGCTACCACGCCATGCACCATCCTTTTACAGCGCCAAAACCTGAACAAATTGATCTGCTAGATTCAGATCCTGGAGCGGTAAAAGCCAATGCTTATGATTTGGTACTTAATGGAAATGAAATTGGTGGAGGATCAATTCGAATTCACGACAAAAAAACACAAGCACTGATGTTCGATCATTTAGGTTTCACAGAAGAAGAGGCCAAAGCACAATTTGGTTTCCTTATGAATGCTTTTGAATATGGCGCACCACCACACGGAGGTATTGCCTTTGGTTTGGATAGACTAGTCGCGATTTTAGGTGGTCAAGAAACCATTCGTGATTTTATTTCATTTCCAAAAAATAACTCTGGTAGAGATGTAATGATTGATGCGCCTGCGCCCATAGCAAAAGATCAATTAGACGAATTAGGGTTGAAAGCAAAATAACCGACTAAACTAAGATGAAGTATTTAATTTGGATTCTTTTTATAGCCACAGTAGGAAGTATTTTTTTTGGATTTATCTTAGATGTTGATTATTCCGAAAAACTCATCGGTTTTGGTGTTTTGGGGCTTTTTGTTATCGTATTCCCTTTATTTTCTTACTATCGCTGGAAAAATAAAAATGTTTCTGACTATATGCTCAATAAAGAAAATATTGAGAAGATGAGAGCGTATAACGATAATGTGGAAAATTAGTTCAAGTTCCGTTTTTCAATAAAAAAACGCTTCAATAACGCTGAAGATTCTTCCGCTAAAACACCCCCTCGAATTTTTGTTTTTGGATGCAATTTAGTGCCCAAAGTTGCGCAACCACGTTCAAGGTCTTTAGCTCCATAAACAATTTGTGAGATTTGACTCCAATATAATGCACCGCCACACATTTGACAAGGTTCTAAAGTAACATACAACGTACAATTGTGCAAGTATTTTCCACCCAGAAAATTGGAAGCAGCCGTGATGGCCTGCATCTCGGCATGTGCGGTAACATCATTGAGCAACTCTGTAAGATTGTGTGCTCTGGCAATGATGTGTTGATCTACAACGACTACGGCGCCAACAGGCACTTCGCCTTGTTCAAAAGCCATTTCAGCTTCAATTATGGCTTTTTTCATAAAATAGTCATCGTCAAATTCTATATCCATATGCCAAAAATACGATTTCAAACGTGTATTTTTGTACTGTGCAAAAAAAATTACTCGGCCATATCAATCACCCACAGGATTTACGTCTTCTTCAAATTGAGGACTTACCGATACTTGCACAAGAATTAAGAGATTTTATCATTGAAATTGTGGCCTCTAAAGAAGGCCATTTGGGGGCAAGTTTGGGGGTGGTCGAACTCACTATTGCGTTACATTATGTGTTTGATACGCCGAAAGATTTGCTTATTTGGGACGTTGGACATCAGGCCTATGGGCATAAAATTTTAACTGGACGTAAAGCTAAATTTGACACGAACCGTCAATTAGGGGGCATAAGTGGTTTCCCAAAACGTGATGAAAGTCTTTATGACCCCTTTGGTACTGGACATGCGTCAACATCAATTTCGGCAGCGCTGGGTATGGCGATTGCAAGTCAGTTAAAAGGTTTAAAAAAGCACCATATCGCAGTAATTGGTGACGCTTCTATTGCAAGCGGTATGGCTTTCGAGGGGCTAAATCATGCAGGGGTTACTCATGCTAATTTGTTGGTGATTTTAAATGACAATGCCATTGGTATTGATCCAAGTGTAGGCGCACTTAAGCAGTATTTGACGAACGTCAAAAAAGGAAAACAAAAAGAAGATAATATTTTTGAAGCACTAAATTTTGAATACTCTGGCCCAATTGATGGGCACAACCTTGATGCTTTAGTTTTAGAATTGGAACGCCTCAAGACAATTGAGGGTCCTAAGTTTTTGCACGTAATCACCACGAAAGGGAAAGGGCTAAAACAAGCCGAAGAACATCAAGTCACTTACCATGCCCCAGGAAAATTTAATGCCGAAACAGGTGATTTACTTCCTTCAAACAATACCAAAAGACCTGATAAATTTCAAGATATATTCGGAAAAACACTTGTAGCATTGGCCGAAAAGAATGAAAATATCGTCGGTATTACTCCTGCTATGCCAACTGGAAGTTCTTTGAAATTTTTGATGGAAACCTTCCCAAATCGTGCTTTTGATGTGGGGATAGCAGAACAACACGCTGTAACCCTAGCTGCAGGAATGGCTACTCAAGGCCTGATTCCATTTTGTGCGATTTACTCTACCTTTTTGCAACGTGCCTACGACCAAGTCATTCATGATGTCGCATTACAAAATTTGCCCGTAATTTTTTGTTTGGACCGTGCAGGACTTGTTGGCCAAGATGGTGCTACACATCACGGGGTGTTTGACATCGCCTATTTAAGATGCGTTCCAAATCTTATTGTAGCAGCGCCAAGAAATGAAATTGAATTGCGCAACATCATGTACACTGCGCAAATGGGGTTGAAACACCCTATTGCAATTCGATATCCAAGAGGACGCGGAACACTTTTGGATTGGAAAAAAGACTTTAAACCTATTCCCATTGGAAAGGGAGTTCAGTTAAAAGCTGGTGAAAATACAGCCGTTTTAAGCATTGGCGCCATAGCCAACAATGTCCAAGAAGCAATAAAAGATTTATCAATTGCCCATTATGATATGCGTTTTGTAAAACCATTGGATGAAGTTTTATTAAAACAAATATTTGAACGCTACCCCAATATAGTGACTGTAGAAAATGGAACAATTGTTGGCGGATTTGGAAGTGCTGTTTTAGAATTTGCAGCGAATAATGGATTTAAAAACAAAATAACCCTTAAAGGAGTCCCAGATACTTTTATAGAACACGGTACAACTGAAGAACTTCAAAAACAGATAGGAATAGATGTTGATGGATTGAGA
Organism: Flavobacteriaceae bacterium; assembly: GCA_029238515.1. Taxonomy (GTDB): domain Bacteria; phylum Bacteroidota; class Bacteroidia; order Flavobacteriales; family Flavobacteriaceae; genus UBA3537. Next base: position 92,811 of record JAQWFW010000006.1, read on the forward strand.
CCGTTTTTTGAGGGACTCTAAAACGTTAACCCCTTCAATTTTTTATAGGTTAAAATTGCATTACTGTCTGAATATGAGGCGACTACACCACAAACAGCCATCAGACGTTCGTATAGATTTTGATTGAGAATATCCAATTCGGAGGGTAATAATTTTAATAAAAGACGGTCATAATGACTCGCTTTATTTGCATAAGAATTATTGACTGCTGTAGTAAAACGCAACAACAATTCATTGATTACTTCAAACCCCGAAATTTCTTTGTCAATGACTTCCTTTGCGTTGTAAATTCGGTCGATACTTATTTTAATAATGTCATCAATTTGGGCTTTGTACTGGCTTTTATCAATAAGAGCTACCTGAAAGCTGCCATCAAGTAAAGACTTTTCGTTGCGAACAAAAATATCTACAGCATCATCGATAAGTGTGCCAATAGCCAAAGCGCGCAGATATCTTACTCTGAAAGAAGTTGTCGGCAAGGCACTATATTTCTTTGTTTGAATCTTGTTACGTACTAAATTAATTAGGTACTCCAGTGCAAAATCTTCATCGATTAGACCAAGATTAATGCCGTCTTCGAAGTCTATAATGGTATAACAAATATCATCTGCAGCTTCTACTAAATATGCCAAGGGGTGTCTAGAAAATTGCGAGTCGTCGTCCCTATTCATTTTTAGTAACCCTAATTCTTTGGCAACTTCTCTAAACATAGTTGCTTCACTCTGAAAAAACCCATACTTTTTAGAAACAATATGAGGCGTTGGTCTTTTAGGTAAAGACGCTTTTGGGTATTTTGTAAATGCCCCAAGAGTTGCATAACTCAAACGCAAACCTCCTGGACGACCTTTTAAATCTTGAGTTAAGATTTTAAATCCATTGGCATTCCCTTCAAAATCACACAAATCTTGATATTGCTTGGCACTTAACTCTGATTTGAAGTTTTGTCCTAATCCATTTTTAAAAAAATGTCCAATGGCTTTTTCCCCAGAATGCCCAAACGGTGGATTTCCAATATCGTGTGCCAAAGCAGCAGCAGCAACGATAGAACCAAAGTCGTTAGGTTTATAGCCATGTATTTCTTGTAGAGCTGGGTGTCTTTCCAAAATTTTGACGCCAACCTTTCGCCCTAAAGAGCGCGCAACAACGCTAACTTCCAAGCTGTGCGTGAGTCGAGTGTGGACAAAATCCGTAGATGAAAGAGGGATAACCTGTGTTTTGTCTTGTAAACTCCTAAACGCTGGCGAAAAAATAATGCGGTCGTAATCAACATCAAAGCCCAGACGGGTTTCATCTTGTTCATTGCGTAAGCGTTTGTTGGTGTCTCCTTGTCGCTTTAGGGATAATAATTGCTCCCAATTCATGGTCTTACTCATAAGTGCAAGATAGTAATTTTCAATGTTAAGTTAATGTTATACAAAGTGTAGATTTTGCTTATTTGATAACATTGAGATGATAATTATATAAACATGCGGATATCGTAAGGGTTGTCAATCAAACATAAATTTGCAAAAAATAAAGTTTAAAAATCACAACAAATGAAATCCTTATTTTTAACTATAATTTCCTTAGTTTGTTTTAGTATTTCTGCCCAAGATACAGGAGCAATATCTGGTTTACTCACCGATAAAGAATTCAATAATGAACCCCTTGCGTTTGCCAATGTTTTAATTAAAGGAACTTCTAAGGGGACAACTTCTGATTTTGATGGAAAATACTTATTAGAAAATTTAGATCCTGGAGTGTACAGTGTACAATTTAGCTTTGTTGGCTATCAAACTGTGGAAGTTGAAACCACTGTTGAGTCTGGTAAAACTAATACTATTGATGTGATTCTTCAAGCCAATAGCGCTGCTTTGGATGAGGTTGTGATAAAAACCACTACTGCTAGAGAGACAGAAAATGCACTACTGTTGGAACAACAAAAAGCGGTGGTGATGGAAACCGCTATTGGCGCACAGGAATTGAGCAAAAAAGGGGTCGGCGACGTGGCTACTGCAGTTACAAAAACAGCTGGGGTTTCTAAACAAAACAATTCTAAAGGTATATTTGTGCGTGGGCTAGGAGATCGTTACAACATCACAACACTTAATGGTTTGCCACTCCCATCAAATAACCCTGCACTAAAAAATATTGAATTAGGAATTTTCTCTACAGACATTGTCGAAAATATTGGTATAAGTAAAACGTTTAACGCTAAAAATTATGCAGACTTTGGTGGGGCAAACATCAATATTGATTCTAAAAATTTTAGAGGCCAACCCTATTTAAATTTAGGACTGAGTGTTGGCGGAAATTCAAACACAATAGGGGAAAGCCCATTTTACAGACAAGATGGTCCCAATTTCTTTGGGTTTTATAATCCTTCGGAACCCACAAATCCTACGGCAACTTCAAATTGGGGATCAAGTTGGAATAGAGAACAAAGTAATTTTAAACTCAATGGTGGGGTGAAACTTGTTGGGGGAAAATCTTTTGAAATTGGTGAAGAAGGGCGCTTGAATACCTTTGTAACAATAAGCTTCGACAACAACACTCTTTTTAGAGAGGGTCTTAGCCGCGGTAAAGTAGGTGCAGACGGATATACACGTCAAGATTTTTATAAAAACGCATACCAATACAATACCAACACTACTGCAATGGGGAGTTTTAATTACCGTATAAACTCAGATCATAAATTAGCTTTTACAAGCTTGTT
>JAQWFW010000022.1 GCA_029238515.1 Flavobacteriaceae bacterium
CTCTGTTAGGATTTTTTGTTTGCATAAAAATGCTTCAAAATTGGAAATAGGATCCTTATCTTCCCATACACTCATTAGATCTTGAGGGACATATTTTGTACCACTAGCCTCTTCATGTCCACGGCGACGAAACGTTTTAAATTCAATAAGAACTGGTCGAGGGTTTTTACGAACGCTTTTGGCAATTTTATTCACTCTTGAATAAACTTCCAAAACATTATTACCTTCAACAATGTGCGCCTCCATTCCATAGGCCTTACCACGGTCTGCTATGTGCGTACAGTTGTATTGCTCAGATGTAGGCGTCGACAATCCGTAGCCATTATTTTCAATACAGAACAGCACTGGCAAATTCCACACAGAAGCAACATTGAGCGCCTCGTGAAAATCTCCTTCACTAGTCCCGCCTTCACCTGAAAAAACAGCTGTTAATTTTGCTTCCTTTTTTAGTAGATGAGATAGCGCAATTCCGTCGGCTACACCAAGTTGAGGCCCCAAATGCGATATCATGCCCACAATTTTGTAGTCTTGTGAGCCAAAATGAAACGAGCGATCACGGCCTTTAGTGAAACCACTAGCTTTGCCTTGCCACTGGGCAAAAAGTCTATGTAATGGAATCAATCTTGTAGTAAAAACACCTAGATTTCGGTGCATCGGCAAAATATACTCGTCATTTTGAAGAGCCATAGTCACACCAACTGAAATCGCTTCTTGTCCAATACCAGAAAACCATTTTGAAATTTTTCCTTGACGCAAAAGAATCAGCATTTTTTCTTCTATCATACGCGATTTGAGCATATTGAAATAAAGAGATGATTGCTGTTTCTTTGAAATTTTAAATTTAGAATATGAAAATACCGATTTCAATAAAACGCTGTATAGATTTTACTCAAATTTATAAAAATTAAACTGAACTCAGGAATCAAAGTTTAAAACCATATTATTTAATCCTATGATTTTATATATTTGTGTAAAGAATGTCATTATTATGAATAAAATTCCAAGTGTAAACCTCAACGATTTTTTATCCAATGATGCTGAGTTGAAACAAAAATTTGTTTCTGAAATTGGACATGCCTATGAGTCTATTGGATTTGTAGCCCTAAAGGGGCACTTTCTTAAGGATGCACTTGTAGATTCTCTTTACAATGAGGTTAAAAAGTTTTTTGACATGCCGGTTGAGCAGAAGAGACAATACGAAATTCCTGGGATAGGCGGTCAGCGTGGCTATGTTTCATTTGGAAAAGAAAGCGCAAAAGGAAAGAAAGAAGGCGACTTAAAAGAATTTTGGCACTTTGGACAGTATGTTGAAAACAATCCTCAACTGGAAGAAGAATACCATTCCAATGTACAAGTAAACGAACTACCCGAATTTAATTCCGTTGGTAAAGAAGCCTTTAAGATGTTAGAGGAAACCGCTAAATATGTTTTACGTGCTTTGGCGCTTTATTTAGACTTGGAAGAAACATATTTTGATGAATTTATTCATAACGGGAATAGTATACTAAGACCCATTCACTATCCACCGATTACAAAAACACCAGAAAAGGCCGTTCGGGCAGCAGCGCATGGCGATATCAACCTAATTACTCTTTTGATGGGGGCCCAAGGCCGTGGACTTCAAGTCCAAAACCATAATGGAGATTGGATTGATGCAATAGCAGAAGCGGATGAGCTTATGATCAATGTAGGGGATATGTTATCGAGACACACGAACAATAAGTTAAAATCCACCATTCACCGCGTGGTCAATCCACCAAAAGAATTATGGGGTAATTCTCGCTACTCCATCCCATTTTTTATGCACCCCATTAGTGCTATGAAATTAGATGTTCTGGACAGCTGTGTAGATGAAAATAATCCTAAACAATTCGAAGATATCACAGCTGGTGAATTCCTAAATCAGCGTTTGGAAGAATTGGGGCTAACCAAAAGTTAATGGATTTAAGAGATCAACTCAAAAATTTGTTCCCTGAACACCAAGAATCAGAAGAAAAACAGAAGTCCAAACCCAAAGCTGACTTTTGGCTTCAAGAGGCACCACTAATTTGCAAATATGAAAAACGTAAGGGTAAACCCATCACCATCATTGAGGGCTATACTGGTGCGGATTCTGACTTCAAAAAATTAACTTCAAAGCTTAAAAAAGAATTCAGTGTAGGTGGAAGTTTTAAAAAAGAAAGTATCATTATTCAAGGGGATTATCGGTATCAAATCATGGAAGTATTGAGTGGTTTAGGATTTAATGTAAAACGCGTTGGCGGATAAAAATACAGGGGTATGAGCATCAAACAATCTGAACTCATTTTGAACAGCGATGGTAGTATTTACCACCTTCACTTACGTCCAGAAGACTTAGCGCCAACAATTATTACAGTAGGAGATCCTGACCGCGTTGATCAGGTTTCGAAATACTTTGATTATATTGATTTTAAACAGCACAAAAGAGAGTTTAAAACCCATACTGGAACGCTTAACAATAAACGGATGACTGTGCTCTCCACAGGGATTGGCTCAGATAATGTTGATATTGTTCTAAACGAATTAGATGCACTGGTCAATATTGATTTTGAAACACGACAACTAAAAACAAATTTATCTTCTCTAAACATTGTACGTATTGGAACTTCTGGAGCACTTCAATCTGATGTTCCCATAGATTCTTTTTTAATGAGTACACACGGCTTGGATATCAATGGAATGCTGCCATCCTATAAAATAGAAAATATACGTAACAAGGCGTTTGAAAAGGCCTTTTGTGTGCATACGGATTGGAATAATGATCGGGCACAACCTGTGTTGGTAGAAAATTCTAAAAAATTGGAACATCAACTTTACGAAAATCATATTCTAACAGGAATAACAGCAACTTGTGGGGGATTTTATGGTCCACAAGGACGTATGCTGCGGTTAGAACCAAAAGACAGTATTTTTAGGAGTAAATTACAATCATTTCGGTATGAGGATTTAAAAATTACCAATTTTGAAATGGAAACCTCTGCCATTTATGGTTTGTCAAAATTGTTGGGACACCAAGCGTGTTCGATGAATGCTATTTTGGCCAACAGAGCCAATGGCACATTCAGTAAAACAGCTGAAAAAACCATAGATAAACTGATTCAGTACACCCTAAACAAACTCATGCATTGATGAAAACAATACGTATTGGTGGAGTCCCTGAACACTTTAATTATGCTTGGTATTTGGGGTTAAAAAATAACTTTTTTAAAGACAAAGGGATCAATTTGCGGTGGGTAGATTGCCCTGGAGGTACAGGTGAAATGACGGAGGCCCTCAGAACCAATTCCATAGATATGGCAGTGGTACTGACGGAGGGTATTGTTAAAGCCATTTCCGATGGTCTTAGCAGTAAAATAGTTCAAACATATGTAGAATCGCCATTGATTTGGGGCATACATGTAGCCAACAATGCGCCCTATCAAACACTTTCTGAACTTAAGAATACACAAGCGGCAATTAGCCGTTTGGGGTCTGGTTCGCACCTGATGGCCTACATCAATGCGCAACAATTGGGATGGAACACAGAACAAGATTTAAAGTTTAAAATCATTAAAAATTTAGAAGGTGGAGTTCGCGCACTATCAAATGGAGATGCGGATTACTTTTTGTGGGAAAAATTCACCACAAAACCTTTTGTAGATGAAGGTGTTTTCAGACGGATTGGCGAATGTCCTACACCATGGCCATGCTTTGTGATTGCTGCTCGAGACGAGTTGATCAACAGTGATTCTTCATCATTAAAAACCATACTTGAAATCATCAATACCATCACCAAAAAATTCAAAACAATTCCGGAAATAGATCAAATCATTTCAAAGCGTTATGAACAAAAAAAACCTGATGTACAGCAATGGCTTAGCCAAACTGAATGGTCACAACATAAGATTGATAAAAAAACCATTGAAATTGTACAAAACAAACTGATGGCGTTGGATTTATTGTCTAAAAAAGCACCCTTTTCTGAGTTGGTCCATACACTATAAGTTCCAGTCGATAGGATTTTTTCCTTTAGATGCTAAATAGCGGTTAGCTTTACTAAAATGCTGATTCCCAAACCAATACCCTCGATTTGCACTCAAAGGTGAAGGATGACCACTTTCGAGAATTAAATGTTTTTTACTGTCAATCAATTTTTTCTTTTTGCGGGCATAACCACCCCAAAGCAAAAACACGACGTCGGCACATTCGTTGGAAATGGTTTGAATCACAAAATCCGTAAACTGCTCCCACCCCTGTTTTTGATGGCTTCCTGCTTCGCCCTCTCGAACGGTAAGTGTTGCATTCAAAAGCAAAACCCCTTGAGATGCCCACGGCGACAAATCGCCACTTTTGGGACACCTTATGTCTATATCGTTGCACAGTTCTTTAAAAATATTGATGAGTGATGGTGGATGCGCAATACCATCATTAACAGAAAATGCCAAACCATTGGCTTGCCCTTTTCCGTGATAGGGGTCTTGACCAATAATGACCACTTTTATGTTCTGAAAAGCACACAAATTAAAAGCATTAAAAATTTGATTTTTGGGTGGAAAACAAACAGATTGATCATAAGCTTTCTGGACAAACGTACTCAACGACTTAAAGTAGCGTTGCTTAAATTCCGTCGATAAAAATTCATTCCAATCTTTGCTTATGGTCAACACAATCTATAGTTTATGGCTCTTAAATAAATGCTAAGACTACAAATTTAAAGTATATTTTGAACATTAATACCTAAATTTGCGCTTGTTAAAGTTAGGATGATAAAAATTGCTCAAAAAACCCTCGATGATTTAGAATTTGATGCTGTAGTGGCGCAAGTCGCTGCATACACCATCACGAGTTTGGGTCGAGCAGAAATACATAAGCTTCAACCTTTTGACACAAAAGAAGAAACCACAGAGGCCTTAAAGTTTGTCCATGAGTTTGTCTCTTCTTTTGAAAATGACAACCGGATTCCCAATCATGGTGTTGAAAACATCACAGAAGAATTAAAACTTCTTCGTATCGAAAATAATTTTCTTGACGTCGAACAGTTTAGAAAAATTGCGGCACTTTCCATCACAACCAATACACTATTAAAATTTTTCAAAAAGTTTCACGAATACTACCCCCTACTTTTTGAACGTTCAGAACAACTTGAACAAACCAATTTAATTTCGAATCAAATCAATAGCATCATTGATAAATATGGTGAGATTAGAAACGATGCTTCCGATACGCTTTATTCCATCCGCAAATCAATACAATCGGTACGCACCAAAATAAACACCAGTTTCAATGCTGCATTGAGCCATTACAACAGTGCAGAGTACTTGGACGAAATCCGAGAAACTGTCATGGAAAACAGGCGTGTTTTGGCCGTTAAAGCCATGTACCGCCGCAAAATGAAAGGTAGTATTTTGGGCGCCAGCAAAACGGGAAGTATTGTGTACATAGAACCCGATACGACGCACCAACATCAGCGGGATCTAAATAACCTCGAGTTTGAAGAAACGGAAGAAATCAAACGTATTTTATTGGAACTTACAGACTTTGTACGCGGTTTCAAACCTTTACTCCACTTCTATCAAGATTATTTAGTGCTTTTGGATGTCTTGTATGCAAAAGCAAAATATGCTCAAGCGATCAATGGAATATTACCAGAACTCAACGATGATCAAGAATTGTTTTTGAAAGACGCCTACCATCCATTGCTTTTGGTAACCAACAACGAAGAAGGAAAAAAAACATTTCCGCAAACCATAAGCATGGCTACGGAAAGCCGAATTATCGTTATTTCTGGTCCAAATGCCGGAGGAAAAAGCATTACGCTAAAAACTGTAGGATTGTTGCAAGTCATGATGCAATCGGGGTTGTTGATCCCCGTTCATGAACGTTCTAAAATGTGCTTTTTTGAAACCATTTTAAGCGATATTGGCGACAATCAATCTATTGAAAATCATTTGAGCACCTACAGTTATCGCCTCAAACAGATGAATTATTTTCTAAAAAAATGCACCAAACAAACCTTGTTTCTTATTGACGAGTTTGGAACAGGAAGTGATCCTGAATTGGGTGGTGCATTGGCTGAAACCTTTTTAGAAGTATTTTATGAACGTGAGGCCTTTGGTATCATTACGACACATTACAGCAACCTAAAACTGTTGGCCAATGAGTTGCCGCATATTCAAAATGCGAATATGTTGTTTGACGAAAAAACGTTGTTGCCTATCTATAAACTTGTGATTGGTCAAGCAGGAAGTTCGTTTACATTTGAAGTGGCTCAAAAAAATGGGATTCAATACAGTTTGATTAATCGATCTAAAAAGAAAATAGAACGCGGTAAAATCCGTTTTGACAAAACCATTGCAAAACTTCAAAAAGAACGCTCTAAGCTCGAAAAAACAGAACGTGCATTAAAACAAAATGAAGTTAAAAAAGAACTTGAAGCCGAAAAATTGGAATCGACCAATCAAAAAGCACAAAAGAAATTGCAAAGCTATCAAGAACTCTACGACAGCAACCAACGGCTGATTTATTTGGGGAAAAAAATTCAGGATTTAGGCGATAAATTCCAACAAAACAAACGCAAACGTGAACTTATGGCGGAATTGTTTAAGCTTGTTCAAATCGAAAACTCCAAAAAAGAAAAACTAACCAACAAACAAAAAAGAGCGAAACTCAAAGAAGAAAACCGCCTTCAAAAAGAAGTAGAACAAAAAGTGGCCAAAATCCGTAAGGAGAAAAAAGCCGCCAAAGCCAAAGCAGCACAAGTGCCCCCAAAACCTAAACATACTTTTAAAGTTGGCGAAAGTGTACGCATGGACGACGGCAGAGCTGTGGGCAGTATCGATAAGATTGAAAAAGGAAAAGCGATTGTCAATTATGGCTTGTTCACAACCTCTGTAAGCTTGGAACGCTTGGAATTTGTAAAACCAAAAAAATAAGTCATGGTGGTCTTTTTTGATGGGCTTTGTACCTTTTGCCAAGGGAGTGTTCGCTACCTTATTAAACACGACAAAAGCAAAAAGCTCCAGTTTACTGCTCTTCAAGGACAATATGCAAAAAATATTTTAAGCCCTAAAGAACTCCAATCTTTGGAGAGTATTCTTTTGCACGATGGCAAAACCGTTTACAAGAAAAGTGATGCCGTATTGCAACTTTGTGCTGTTTTAGGCGGTTGGCACAAACTGCTTTTGGTGGGCTATATTTTACCTCAATTTATAAGAAATGGGCTTTACAGTTTGGTAGCCAAAAACCGCTACCGATGGTTTAGAAAACAAGACTATTGTATGATTCCTACAAAGGACATACAAGACAGGTTTTTGGATTAAAAACTGCTTCCCTCTTTCCCAAGCTTTACACTAAAAAAAGTTAAAAAAAATGTGACTTTTTGGGGTTTTGTCGGTCTATACTAATATGGAACTACAAATAATCCAATCGAAAATACACATTATAAGAGGTCGTAAAGTGATGCTTGACAAAGACCTTGCAGCTTTATATGGTGTAGAAACACGAATACTTAAACAAGCAGTACGAAGAAATATTAAACGGTTCCCTGATGATTTTATGTTTCAACTATCAAAAGATGAGTTTGCAAATTGGAGATCACAAAATGTGATGTCCAATGCCGATAAAATGGGTTTGCGGTATCCACCTTTTGCATTTTCCGAACAAGGCGTAGCGATGCTGTCCAGTGTACTTAAAAGCACTAAAGCCATAGAGGTCAACATTTCAATTATGCGGACATTTGTAGTGCTGAGGCAACACCTAACTGATTATAAGGATTTAAAGGAACAAATAGCCCAATTAGAAAAAGAGATGAACATAAAATTTAAAGACATTCACCAAGCACTGAATTACTTGCTGCAAAAAGACAAAGCAGTAATAGAACACAAAAACAGACAACGCATTGGCTTTAAAACTGGAAAGAAAAAAAGTAAAGAGTAAAAACGACTCCCTTTCCCCTTTCCCAAGCTGTACACCAAAAAAAAATTAAAAAATATGTGACTTTTTACAAAAACATGGGTCTATAGTATTGAGGGACCCCTATAAAGTTCACCTCGCTGGTTTACGAATCCTTTCGCGTTTCAAAATAAAAACCACGCAATAGAAACAATACATCGATGAGACTTAAAATTTGGCTAATCATAATAACTGCTAGTATCACCATTATTTCTTGTAATAAATCAACAGATAAGACTTCTCATAAAACTATAGATGAGACTTCAAATTCAAATATATTTCCTAAAGAAAATAAAAAGTACCATAAGAGGTCAAAAAAAGAATTATTAGAGATTTGGAAATATATTGATAGCAATTCAAACGATCGTGAATGGTCGATAATGTATAGAAACACATTAAATAGTATTTGTGAGAGAGGTTATCCTGAGAAGAAATCATATTGTAGTTGTGCATTAAGTCTTCTTGAGAAAAAGGTGCCAGCTGAATTCTTATTATCTCGTTCTGTAAATACACTTGCTTTTATGTTAGGTCGCGCATCAGCACAATATTGTGACCTAAATACAGCACACAACAACGTGTATAATCCATTGGCTACTTTATTACCTCCCATTGGCGCAAGCGTACACGCTTGTGTATTATCACCAACACAAGTGCACGAGCATAGATATTCGCGCTAGCGAGGGTAAAATTCCTAAATAAATGACAAAATATTTAACCGTAATTATTGGTATTATTCTTTCAAGTTGTTCGAATGGACAAAAGATTGCCATGAACGGAATTGAAAACACAAACAATGGAATTAATAAACAACAATCAGAACTAATATTTAACAACACAAAAACATTCCCAAATAACACGCAAGTATCAATTGCAATAATTAAAAATGGTAACATTGACTTTACTGGTATTGAAAGAATAAGTGACAGCATAAAGTTAGTTGAAAATTACCAAGATGTTTTTGAAATAGGTTCTATAACTAAAGTGTTTACAGCAACATTATTATCAAATTTAATAAACAATCAGAAAATAAAATTGAATGATAACATTCAAGATTATCTTGATTTCAAAATTAATTTAGAAGAGAAGATAACTTTCAAAGAACTTGCTAATCACACTTCTGGCCTTCCAAGATTACCTTCAAATCTAAACTCTTTGGTTGAAGACCAAAACAATCCTTACAAAAACTACAACAAAGATAATCTCAAAGAATATTTAACGTCCGAAATCAAACTAAATCAAGAACCAGGACTTAAGTATGAATATTCTAATCTTGGTGCTGGAATTTTAGGATTTCAATTGGCCTTTATTTCTAACTCATCATATGAACTTCTACTGCAAGAAAAAAATTTTCAAAAATATAAAATGGGGAATTCTACAAGCAAAAGAAAAAACATAAAATCTAAACTTGTGAAAGGCTTAAAACCCAATGGAGAAATAACCTCGAATTGGGATTTTGATGTTTTAGCGGGTGGTGGAGCAATTTTTTCCACAGTTGAAGATTTATCCAAATTTGCTTTAGCTCAATTTGATAAAAAGAATAATGAATTAACTCTTACTCAAAAACCAACGTTCAAAGTAAATGAAAATAGGTCTTGGACGGCATATCTTAAAAGAAAAAATAGTGGAGAAATAATTTGGCACAATGGAGGAACTGGAGGTTACACCTCCTCAATAGCATTAGATATAGAAAATAAAAATGGAATAATAATACTATCCAATATGTCAGCATTTAATAAGAAAATGGGGAATATTGACCAATTATGTTTTAGACTTTTAAAAACATTAGATTAAAAATAATGAAATGTCAATAATAACTTTAAGTAATAGCTAGTCCTCGCCTAACCTTCAACAAGCTCAGTATAGACCTTTAAAATTCACTTCACCTCTTCCCAATGGTCGTCCCAATCTTTGGGTTTTGGGGTATGGAGTTTACCTTCTAGCTTTGCAATAAGGGTAGATACCGTGGCATCACCGGTAACATTAATCACCGTGCGGCACATATCCAAAGGACGGTCTACAGCAAAAATAAGGGCAAGTCCTATGGCCAGTTTATCGGCAGGGAAACCTACAGATTCTAAAACAATCACCAACATCACCATCCCTGCGCCGGGTACTGCGGCACTACCAATGGAGGCCAACAAAGCCGTAAGGACAATCATCAGTTGGTCGGTAAACGTCAAATCGAAGTTTAGGGCTTGGGCAATAAAAACCGCCGCTACCGCCTGATATAAACTCGTTCCGTCCATATTAATTGTTGCCCCTACAGGCAATACAAAACTGGACACTTCTTTATCTACACCCACATGTTCTTCTACACGTTCCATGGTCACAGGCAGCGTTGCTGCACTACTGCTGGTCGAAAACGCCAATAATTGCGCAGGGCTGATTTGTTTTAAAAACCAAAATGGATTCTTTTTTACAACAATAGCTAAAACAATCAGATAAAAACACACCATCAACAACAATCCCCCAACCACTACTGAAGCATAAAATAAAAGCGCATACAACAACTCTGGATCACCAGAGGACACTACCACATTGGCCAACAATGCAAAAACAGCATAAGGAGCGGTTAACATAATCAAATCCACCATTTTAAGCACAACATCGTTGAGAGAATCAAAGACATCTTTAAGGGGTTTAGCACTTTTTTCGCCAATCAGTAACAAAGAAATTCCTAAAAAAATGGCCAAGAAAATCACTTGCAACATGAGCTTGTTGTTGCTCAAAGCCGAAAACGCATTTTCGGGAATCATATCCACCACAAAGTCCAACGGTCCACTTTGTTGTTGGCGTGTGGCTTCCGCAATTTTGCCTTGTACATTGCTGTTTGTGGCATAGGTTTCTGTAAGTTTTGAAATGGTTGCATCTGAAACCCCATCACCAGGGTTAAAAATATTAACCAACGTCAGTCCGATACTTATGGCAATGACGGTGGTAAGAACGTAAATGACTATGGTTTTTATCCCAATGGACGCAAATTTTGAAATGTCTTTTAAATCGGAAATTCCTTTGATGAGCGAGGCCAAAATCAGAGGAACGGCGATGAGTTTTAGAAGTTTGACAAAAATTGTACCTAGAGGTTTAATCCAAGCCGTGATAAATGCAGTACCCCCTTCTACTTGAAGCATGACAAAGCCAAAGACAACACCCAACAGCATGCCAATTAATATTTTCCAATGTAGGGCCAGAGATTTCATAATATGTTAGTGTTTTGAAAGTCGATTAAGGAGCGTAAAATCAGCCAAAACCAAAGCGGCCATAGCTTCAACAATAGGCACTGCTCTAGGCACTACACAAGGGTCATGACGGCCTTTGCCTTGCATTTCTACTGCATTACCATCTTTATCAATAGTTTCTTGTGTTTGCATGACGGTGGCTACAGGTTTAAAAGCAACATTAAAATAGATATCCATGCCATTGCTGATCCCACCTTGAATTCCCCCAGAGTGGTTGGTTTGTGTGGAACCATCTGCATTAAAAGCATCGTTGTGTGCACTGCCTTTCATCTTAACACCCTCGAAACCAGAACCATATTCAAATCCTTTCACCGCATTAATCGAAAGCATAGCTTTTCCCAACTGCGCATGGAGACGGTCAAATACGGGCTCGCCCAGTCCTACAGGCACATTTTTTATCACACAGGAAACTGTTCCGCCTATGGTATCGCCTTCTTTACGGATGGCCTTAATTTTTTCAATCATTTGTTCAGCAATCGCTGAGTCTGGACAACGCACAGGGTTAGATTCTGTATTGGACAGATCCAATTCTTGATAATTTTTATCTAAAGAAATTGCACCCACTGATGAAGTGTATGCATTGATGCTGATGGTGTTTAAGAATTGCTTTGCAATAGCACCAGCAACAACTCTACAAGCTGTTTCTCTTGCCGAACTGCGTCCTCCTCCTCTATAGTCGCGCTGTCCGTATTTTTCGTTGTAGGTAAAATCGGCATGACTAGGACGGAAAACATCTTTGATATGGCTATAGTCTTTGGATTTTTGGTTGGTGTTTTTGATGATGAATCCAATAGGTATTCCAGTTGTGACACCTTCAAAAATTCCTGATAGAAATTCAACGGTGTCTGGCTCTTTTCGTTGGGTTACAATCTTTGATTGCCCTGGCTTCCGACGATCCATTTCGTGCTGAATGGCCTCAAAATCTATAGAAATTCCTGCGGGACATCCATCAATTACACCACCAATTGCCACACCGTGTGATTCACCAAAAGTTGTGACTTTAAATACCGATCCAAAAGAATTTCCTGCCATAAAATTTAATTATTTTTCAATAGGAGGTAAAATTAATAAAACAAACTCTAGTAGACACTAATTTGAGATACAATTTTTTAAAGCCATATGATAAACATCTTCATAAGCTGGAACGATTTTGTGAATATCAAATTTTTCAGCTGTGGTTTTTGCGCCTATTTTGAACTGTTCTAGTGTAGACTCAGATTTGAGTATACTAATGGCGTTTTTGGCCATTTCATCTACTGCGCCAAATGGACTCAAATATCCTGAAACTCCAGCCACATTGACCTCTTTCAACCCTCCGCTATCACTAGAAATTACAGGGACATTAGAAGCCATGGCCTCTAGAGCCGACAATCCGAAACTTTCTGTTTCTGATGGAAGGAGAAATAAATCACTAAAGCACAAAATTTTGTTGACCTCGTTGGTATTGCCAAGAAAAACTACTTTTTCTTCGATATTGAGTGCAGCGCATAACTGTTCCGCCTTTTCGCGCTCGGGTCCCTCACCAATCATCATGAGCTTGGAGGGGATTTTCTTTTGAATGGCATCAAAAATTTTGATTACATCTGGAATTCGTTTGACCGCTCTAAAATTACTCACATGAGTAATTACACGCTCATGCGGTTTGGCCAAAACATCACGACGACAATCTTTTTTTGTCGGTTTGTGCTTTTCTAAATCCACAAAATTTGGAATAACAGTGATGTCTTTTTTTGTATTGAAAAGACGCTGTGTGTCTTCTTTCAAACTTTGAGAAACGGAAGTCACTGCATCGGATTTGTTGATGCTAAAGGTTACGGCAGTTTTGTAAAAAGGATGACTGCCTACAAGGGTAATATCCGTTCCGTGTAAAGTGGTTACAATAGGGAGTGTTATACCTTCTTCCAGAAGCATTTTTTTAGCCATATACCCCGCATAAGCATGAGGAATGGCATAGTGTACATGAAGAACATCAATGTTATGCATTTTTACCATATCTACGATTTTGCTCGACAGGGCCAGCTCGTAAGGTTGATAATGAAATAAGGGGTACTTTGGTACATTCACTTCATGAAAATGAACATTGGGACTTAAAAGCTCCAATCGAACTGGTTGTCTGTAGGTGATAAAGTGTACTTCATGACCCTTTCGGGACAATTCTAAGCCCAATTCGGTAGCCACAACGCCACTACCGCCAAAAGTTGGATAACATACAATTCCTATTTTCATTTTAGTCTATGATGGCTTTATAGATGAAGCGTTGTATTTCAGTTCTAATGTTTTCTTCAAGCAAGCGGTTGTTTTTAGAATCAGGGTAGGTTCTGTTCGACAAAAATACGTAAATAATTTCTTCCTCAGGATCGGCCCATGCATAGGTCCCTGTAAACCCAGAATGACCAAAACTGGTCATGGAGATACAACCACAAGTTGGCCCTTCATCTTCAAGTTGGGGTTTGTCAAAACCAACTCCTCGTCTATTGTCTTCCTCACAAAAATAACAGGTATTAAAAGCGTCTATTGTACTTGGATTTAGATACTGCTTTCCACCATAAAAACCATGCTGAAGATACATTTGCATCAGCTTGGCAACATCATTGGCATTGCTAAAAAGCCCTGCATGTCCCCCAACACCATTTTGCATAGCAGCACCCATATCATGAACATAGCCATGAACAGTTTCAAACCTAAAATATGAATCGTCTTCCGTGGGAATGATTTGATTTTTGCTAAACTTTTCTAATGGCAGATAAGTAGAAAAATTTGCACCTATAGACTTGTAGAAATGCTGATCTATGAGTTCGTTTAGGGGTTGATCATAATAGCGCTCTATGAATTCTTTTAAAATATAGTAAGGCAAATCGCTGTAGTGGTATTCTTTTTCCTCCAAAAGCTCTGAATTTAGGATTTGTTGATGAATCGTATCGGTGAGGTCTTTGCGGAGAAACTTATCATCAGAAATTTGAATCGGATAATTTTTTGATTTTTTTGATTTAAAAAATTCTGGAATGGGCTTTTGAGAAACCGAATCGAGAGCCGATTTGTAAAATGGAATCCATGGTTTTAGGCGAGCAAAATGGGATAACATTTTTTTAAGCGTGATGCCTTCTTTATCTGTTCCCTTGTATTTTGGCAGTAGATCTCCTAAGCGATCTTCTAGAGTTATTATTCCTGATTCTACCAATTCCATAAGCAATGGTACTGTGACCAAAATTTTGGTAAGAGAGGCCAAATCATACACATTTTTTGAGCTTACCTTTTGAACTTTTTGGTAGGTGTGGTGACCAAAATTTTTGTTGTAGATGACTTTTCCTTTTCTTGCAACCAACAATTGAATCCCAGGAGTCATTTTGGCTGCAATTGCATGGTTGGCAAAAGAATCCAATTTGGACAACTTGAGGGTACTCATCCCCACATGTTCGGGCTTTCCATAAGACAAACGGTCAAGTGTAGGAGAATCTATACCATGCCCCACATTAAATTTTGAAACACTTACAGGGAGTTTTCCTTTAGCGGAAAGACCACCAAAAATAATTTGTGCGGCAACTTGTTGAGAAATTTCACTGTTTTGATAAGCCATTAGAATACTTTCAATATTGGTGAATGATTTCAAATCTTCTAAAGCATAGGGCTTGGCAAAAACAGTCAAAACAACCTCATTGTTACGAGCAATTTCTTGCAGCCATACCAATTCTTTGTTTGAAAACTGATACGGTTTCCAAGGGCTTTCATCGGATTTATGAAATCCAATGACAACAGTATTGAATTGTTTTAAGTTTTGGATTAAATCATCTAAATTTTCTGATTCTACATGCACAACTTCAGTGTAGTTTTGAAGGGTATTAAAAAATGTATCCCCCTTATCATCGCCTAAAGCAACATAAGCAATACGCCTCAATTCTAAGTCCCTAAGCGGTACATTAGATTTTGAATTTTTTACTAAGGTATGTGCATTTTGCATCAATTGCTCGTACAATATATCGTCTTTAATACGGTTTAAATCTTGAATAAGATGTTCCGTTTGAATTGGCTGATACGCATGCAAACCAACTTTATATTTTGCACTCAAAATCTTTTTTACTGAATGCGCCAAGCGGTTTTCCGAGATTTGCCCTCGAATGACAGCGTAAGTTATTTTTTCTACGCCTTGAGCAACGTCATTGGACATCAACAACACATCGTTGCCTGCCAAAAAAGCTTGTACATCAATTTCGCCAGGAGTACTGAAATTTGAGGCCCCTTTCATGTCCAGTGCATCCGTGAAAATTAACCCCTCAAAATTAAGTTCTGTTTTTAAAAGTTCTGTGACTATTGGATGCGACAATGAAGAAGGATAATTGGTTCTTGAATCCAAACTTGGTACATTGAGATGTGCAACCATAACACTGGACAATCCATTGGGAATCAATTCTTTATAAGGAAATAATTCGACATTCCGAATACGTCTTTTGTTGAAATTAACAGTGGGCAATGTTTTGTGAGAGTCTTTGTCAGTATCGCCATGACCTGGAAAATGTTTTGCATTGGCCAAAACACCTACGCTTTGCATGCCTTGCATGAAAGCCAAAGCTTTTTGGGTTACATTTGTTTTATCTTCTCCAAAAGAACGGTTGCCAATAATTGGGTTTTTAGGATTGGTATTGATATCTACAACTGGAGCAAAATTGAAGTGAACCCCAAGACGCTTGCAATGCTCACCTATTTGTTGGCCAGTTTTTCTAATTAGTTCTAAATCTGATACTGCGCCTAAAGTCATGTTCCAAGGAAAGGCGTAAGTCGAATCTAAGCGCATACTCAGCCCCCATTCAGCATCCATACCTACAAGCAGTGGAATTTTGGCATTGGCTTGAAGTTCATTATCCAAATGTGCCTGGCGAACAGGCCCACCTTTTGAATAAATAATTCCACCAATGTGCTGCTTTTTGATCAGGTTTAGCAGTTTTTCTTTTTGAAGATTTTTTTGTTCAGAAAATGCCTGAACCATAAACAATTGTCCAACTTTTTGTTTCAAGCTTAAAGTGTTATATACACTATCTACCCATTGCTTTTGTGCTTCAGAATCATGAGAAATAAGGGGCGATTGCGCAGATAACATACAGAGTTGAACTCCTAAAAAAATAGATAATAAATAGCGCATAAATTGAGTTTTCAGATTTGATGAAAATACTATGCCAAAATACTATTTTCCTGCGAATTTCAGTAATCCATAAAATTATAATTCAACAAATTCTTCGTCTTCGCTTCAATAAATAGTCATTTGGCACACATCTTGTTTCTAGTTCCTCAAAAATATTATTATGAAAAATACCATTTACCTGCTTAGCTTCATTGTTAGTGGCTTTGCTTTCGCACAAACCAAAAATTTCATTGACCAACCTTATTTGGAAACAACTGCCAAAGTTGATACGCTTGTTACACCGAATCAAATTTATCTTTCTATTTACATTCATGAGGGCGAAGACCGCAACAAAACCTCCTTGGAAAAACAAGAACGAACAATGGCGAATGTATTGGAAAATCTAGGAATTAATCTGAAAAAACAACTTAAAATAGACAATTTGGCCAGTACCTACAGGAAATACTTTTTGAAACGCAAAAATGTCCTCAAATCAAAATCTTATACGCTTGAAGTTTTTGATGCCATGACTGCAGGAAAAGTCCTCATTGGCTTGGAAAGTGAGGGTATTTCTAATGTTCGACTCATTAAGACGGCTTACTCTGAAATTGAAACCCTCAAATTAGACTTGAAATCGAAAGCTATTTTAAAAGCAAAAGCTCAAGCAGTAGCGCTCACAACCCCATTGAATCAGCAGCTTGGGAAAGCGATTTATATCAATGACAAATATTACAGCAGGCCATATTACAATAATATGAAGATGATGGCAAGAGCAGATTATGCCCTTGAGGAAGCTGTGGAAACGCCCATTGAGATTGAATTTTCAAAAATAAAGGAGAGAGTGAAATTAGTATTCGTTTCATCATTCATTAATCATGCAAAAGCGAATAGAAATTCAATACCATAAAACTAATGTAGGTGAATTTATTTTAGGAAATATCGACCAATCTGTATGTTTGTTAGATTACCGATGGAGAAAAAGGAGATCGTTTATTGATCAACGCATAAGATCTACATTCAATGCAGATTTTTTTGAGTGCAGCAACCCTTTATTACGAGAAGTAAAAACACAAATTGATGCTTATTTGAAAGGAGACCTCAAAACGTTTCAATTCCCTATATGTCTTGCTGGTAGTGATTTTCAAAAAAACGTTTGGAAAACACTAGAAAAAATTCCGTATGGAAAGACAAAAAGCTATCTTCAAATAAGTGAAATGATGGGGGTTTCAAGCAGTAGCGTACGAGCAGTTGCCAATGCCAATGGCGCAAATGCTATAGCTTTGGCCATACCCTGTCATCGCGTCATAGGAAGTGATGGAAGTCTAGTGGGTTATGCGGGAGGATTACAAGCAAAAAAGAAATTATTGGGCTTAGAAAAAAGAAATACTTTTTACCCCAACGAATTGCCGCTATGGGACTAAAATAAGATTAGAAAAAGCGTGCATGCCAACTCTCCATTGCGGGAACTTCCCAATGGTCTTGGTATTCTGCTTTGGTTTGCACAAGGTGATTAAAAACAATCGTTTTCAATGAAACGGCTTTATTTTTAGCCATTTTCTTAAAGTCGTTAAGGGGTTTGTAGGCGATAAAATCTCCTTGTTTGTAAGAAACATTTAACTTATCCAAGAGGTCAACATCGTATGTCTTTTCCAGTTGTTGAATAAAATGAACGGAAGCATCAATTGAGCATCCTGTAGCAGCTTGATCTCCTTGATCTAAACCAATAACAAGAAAACGTTTGTATTTTAATTCAAACCCAGCTTTCAAATCTGCTCCATGAGCTGTCCATTGCGCCAAAAAATCATGTGTTTTTTTAGTGATTTCTTCCTGTTCATTAGGAGTTAATGATCGGTTACATTGGTAAATCCAAATACGTGCTGAATCTGGTAAGGTTTGAAAATCGACAATCATAAATTCGTTATAAGTCTTCTGCGTTGGCGATAAGTTCGGCGACATCCATAACTTCTATTTGACCTTCTGCTTTATTTTTTACACCATCGGTCATCATGGTATTACAAAAAGGACATCCAGCTGCAATGATGTGGGGTTTTACTTCCATGGCCTGCTCTGTACGTTCAATATTAATTTCTTTGTCTCCAGGTTCGGCATCTTTAAACATTTGTGCGCCACCAGCACCACAACATAGTCCTTTTTTTCGGCAGTTTTTCATTTCGACGAGCTCGGCGTCCAATTTCTTTATCAATTCTCTTGGTGCTTCATAAACGTTATTGGCACGGCCTAAATAACAAGGGTCATGAAACGTGATGCGCTTACCCTTAAATTGCCCACCTTCTATGCTAAGACGGCCTTCGTCGAGTAAACTTTTTAGAAATTGAGTATGATGAACCACCTCATATGTTCCTCCTAAAGAAGGGTATTCATTTTTGATGGTATTGAAACAATGTGGACAAGCGGTAACTATTTTTTTGATCTCATAGGCATTCATCACTTCTATATTGGTGACGGCCTGCATTTGAAATAGAAACTCATTCCCAGCACGCTTGGCTGGATCTCCAGTACAACTTTCTTCGGTGCCTAACACAGCAAACTTAACATTTGCTTTGTGTAAAATTTTTACAAGGGCCTTTGTAATTTTCTTGGCTCTATCGTCAAAACTTCCTGCACAGCCAACCCAAAACAATACTTCAGGGGCTATCCCCTGTGCATGCAGCTCAGCCATAGTAGGCACTTTAAGTTGTTCGCTCATCATCTGTCGCTTTTATCCATTTTTGCCATCATCAAAAACTTGGATGGTTACTTCCTTTTCGACCAAATCTGTAAATTTACCTCTATATCGTGTAGCTTTTACTAAGTGGTTATCGATCCAGTGGTAGTTCCCTCCTCTTGGCTTCCCCATTAGTAGCGTATGGTAGTTGAAACCATGAGTTTTTAACCATGTTTGAGTTACTGCTCTGTGTTCCTCTGTACGCGAGGTAAAAAAACAGATCATATGTCCTTCATCGTACCATTTGTTGCATGTTCTTTTGGCATCTTCAAAAGGAAGACATGTAGCCATACGTTCTGGTTCTTCATTTGGGACATCTTCAGTAATGGTACCATCGATATCTATTAAATAGTTTTTTACGCCTTCAGGGAGGACAGGGCTTATCAATTCTCCTTCTTCTACTTTTTGGTGTAATAATGCGTCTGCTTCTTCTCGTTTCATTTTTAAAATTAAAATTATTCTTTATTCCAGTTTAGTCTATCCATTTGATTATACGGCCATGGTGCACCGTTGTTTTCTATGTTGCTCATCATTGTATTTAATTCTGTTGGGGCTGCACTTTGTTCCATCACTAAGTAACGGCGCATATCCAAAATAATTGACAATGGATTAATGCTTATAGGGCAAGCTTCTACACAAGCATTACAACTTGTACAAGCCCACAATTCTTCATTGGTTATATAGTCGCCTAGAAGTTGTTTCCCATCTGGTTTGAAAGTGCCTTTATTACTGTCTATATTTTGTCCAACTTCTTGCAGACGATCTCGAGTGTCCATCATGATTTTCCTTGGAGATAGTTTTTTGCCAGTGTTATTGGCAGGACATTCGCTTGTACATCGACCACATTCGGTACAAGTGTAGGCATTCAACAACTGAATTCTATTTAAATCGAAAACATCACTAGCACCAAATTTTTCAGGTTCTTCTGTAGAATCATCTGGTACAGCAAAAGGATCAGCATCAGGATCCATCATGAGTTTCACTTCGTTGGTAACAGATTCAAGATTGTCCATTTGACCTTTTGGAGTTAAACCTCCAAAATAAGTATTGGGGAAGGCCAGTAAAATATGTAGATGCTTCGAATAGTACAGGTAGTTGAGAAAGACTAAAATACCCACAATGTGCAACCACCATGCTGTTCTTTCTATGGCATGAAGGGGGAAACCTTCAAACCATGGTGCTACAAACTGACTGATGACATTTCCAGAGCTCATCTCTTGAAATTGAACATCTGTAGCATTCATGATGATAAACAGTGCCATCAGCACAATTTCAAAATAGAGAATAAGGTTTCCGTCTTGTTTTGGCCAACCTTTCATTTCGGAACTCATAAAGCGTTTGATGCGGAGTACATTTCTACGCAACCAAAAAACAACTACTGCGACAAAAACTAAAAGTGCAAATACTTCAAAAACACCTATAAGAAAGCCGTACAATGGACCTATGGAAGAAAAAATACGGTGTGTACCAAAAAGTCCATCAATAACAATTTCCAATACCTCGATGTTGATGACTACAAAACCAATATAAACTACAACGTGAAGCAGCCCTGAAATTGGTCTGCGAACCATTTTGCTTTGCCCTAACGCGATTCGCGCCATATTGGCCCAGCGTTCTTTCGACGGTCCTTCTACACTAACCGTTTTTCCCAATTTTATATTGCGCTTAAGCTTATTGATATTTCTAACAAAAAAACCAATGCCGCCCACTAAAATGAGCCAAAAAATAAAGTTTGGCAATAGCGTCATTCTATAGTGTTATTCTTTTAATTCTGTTTGTGTTTCTGTTGTATTGTAGGGCTTGCTTTTTTTACCAAATAGTGAAAAATGAACATAACGCTTCGGATTAAGTTTCATGTCCTCCATAAGTGCTTCTAGTTGCCCCAAAGCACCTTCTAAATTGTTATATAATCCTTCGTCTTTCATGAGTTTCCCTACCGAACCTTCTCCTTGTTCAATATCCTTCAGAAGGGCGTCAAAACTACTTATAGTAGACTGAAGTCCATTGATGGTTTCTTTTAAATTTGCGTCAACTAGAGTGGTACTGACTTCAGATAAATCTTCAGAGATCTCACTAAAGTTATTTAGCGTTGATGTAATTGATGTTTTGTTGTCTACCAATAGTTCATTGAGTGTATTGGATGTGGTTTCAAACGAGTTAATAGTTTGTTTCAATTGAGCGATACTGCCTTTGAGGTGGGTCTTTGTCTCTGCATCAAAAACAGTGTTAACATTGGTTAAAAGTTGGTCTGCACTAACCATTACAGATTCAATTTTTTCTTGCAATGGAGTGAGCCGCTGATTTACTAACTCTGTGAGCCCTGGTTTGACAGACGAATAAAGCACACCTCCAGATACTGCATTTTCGGCACCATCAAACGCTGGAATAATGGCGATAGCTTTGCCACCAATAAGCCCCGATTCATAGAGTTGTGCAGTACTGTTTTTAGAAAATTCAAAATCACTATCAACTAACATCAGAACTTCCAATTTTCCACTGCCATCTTCTGTGAATCTAATGTCTTGAACTTTACCTACTGTATGCCCATTTATCGTTACAGCAGCAGACGATGCCAAACCTTCAACATTGTCATAAATAGCAGTAATTTTTCGAGCATTGCTCAACAAATTCTCTCCCTTTAAGTAATTAAATATAAAAATGAATAACAAAATCCCCGAAAGGACCAATATTGCTGTTTTAATTTCTTTTGTTGTTCTCAATTATTAAGGTTTTGATGCCTTACAAATCTAATAATTAATTTGTAATTTCTATGGTTAATTTGTTTTAGTTTTTAAGGCATTTTCAACTGAAATTCTTATGCCATTTTGATAGGCCACAACAAAAGCTGAAGTATATCCCAATTGGACGGCCTCACCCTTCATATTCAGTGCTGTTTCATAGTCTGATGTTTCTCCATAAAAATAACGATATACTTTGTTGGATTGGGTGCGCGAAATTGGTTTTATCCCTTTAAAGTTATAGGGCTTAGTTGCCAACTTTTTTGAACTCGCAGCAATTTGAACTTTAAACAAAATCGATGATGCAACAGGGCTGGAATCAATAACTGTACTTTGAAGCGCAACATCTGAATTTAAACTTGACTTATAGTCTACAATAGCGTCAAAAATACTTTTTGAAATTTGTTGTTTTCCTCTTGAGGAGTTCAAATAATCGCCTTCCTTTCTGTTGGTGATAAACCCAGTTTCTATCAAAACACTAGGCATATAGGTATTGTGCAATACCCAAAATCCAGCTTGCTTGACGCCACGGTCACGGCGTTTTAGCTGTTGGGCGAAATTGTCTTGAATAGTTCTCGCCAATAAAATACTTTGATCCAAATAATCTTCTTGCAACAGGGTTAATCCAATGAAAGATTCTGGAGAGCTGGGATCAAAACCTTCATAATTTTGCTCATAATCCTCCTCCAAAAAGATCACCTCATTTTCTTGTTGCGCTACACGAAAATTAGATGCATTTCTGTGCAATCCAAGAACAAAAGTTTCGGTTCCATGAGCTTGCGGACTATGCGCATTACAATGTATCGAAACAAAGAGATCTGCATCTGCTTTGTTGGCAATGGCTGCACGTTGACGAAGTTCCAAAAACACATCTTTTTTTCGAGTGTAAATCACCTTGATGCCTTCTGAATCTTCTAAGTATTTTCCAACACGTAAAGTAATATCTAGAGCAATATCTTTTTCATTATAACCAAAAGTAGTTATTTTGCCAGGATCTCTACCGCCATGACCAGCATCTAAAACCACAATAAAGGGTTTGGTATTATTTTTGGACTGTGCAAGGGAAATCAATCCAAAAAAACACAAGAGGATTGTCAAAAATGATTTAATTTGCATACAAAATATTACTTTGCGTGTTGTTGAAGTGTTTTAGTTTAAGAAACGACAAAAATATCCTTAACTTTGATACTTCAAAAACTAGGCCATTTAATACAAAAATACACCTAAAAGCATTGAAAACAACATACTTTCAACTACTTTTTATTATTAGTTTTACAGTGCTTACTAACACTTACAGCGCAGCGCAGGACCTACCCAACTCCTCTACTCAAGTGCCTGGTTTACCAACTAAACCCGATGAAAAAAAATTGGATTCTATTCCAAAAAATGAACCTAAAAAAATTCAGCAAGATTCGATTGCCAACGATAGTATTGCAAAGCCAAAAGGTTTTTTGGAAGGTATTGTAAATTACAAGGCCAAAGATTTCACATCTGTGAATCAGAAAACACAGCAAATTTACTTGTATAACGAAGCACAAGTACAGTACAAAGACATGGATATTCAATCTGGATCGATCATCATAGATTATGGTAAAGATTTGGTTTATGCTGGACGAATTAAAGATTCTCTTGGCAATTATTCGCAATCTCCTATTTTTAAACAAGGTAGTGATGTCGTAGAGCCCGACTCCATTGTTTTTAATATGAAAACAAAAAAGGCATTGATATGGAATTCCAAAACCGAACAACAAGGGGGTAGAATTATTTCTAAACTGACCAAAAAAGAAAATGACTCGGTTTACTTTGTAAAACGCGCAAAGTTTACGACCTCAGAAAATGAAGAAAATCCAGAGTATTATTTTCTTTTGCGTAAAGCAAAAGTTGTCCCTGGAAAAAAGGTGGTTACTGGACTTACCAATATGTTTATTGCAGATGTTCCCACACCCATTGGATTACCTTTTGCATTTTTTCCGTTAAGTAAAAAAAGAACTTCAGGGATCATTTTCCCTTCATTTGGTGAACAAAATAACCGTGGATATTTTCTGCAAAATGGCGGTTATTATTTTGCACTTAGCGATTATATTGATTTGGCCACTCTGGGTGATTATTATACCAATGGAAGTTATGGTTTACGCCTCGAAAGCAACTATGCCGTGCGGTACAAATTTAGAGGATCACTGAGTTTTAGGTATGAAAACTTAATCAACAGCGAAAGAGGTTTCCCTGACTATTCCAAAAGCATTATTTACAATTTGCGCTGGAATCAAAGTCAAGATGGCAAGTCCAATCCCAGTTCACGATTTTCTGCCTCTGTGAATTTGGGGAGTAGTACCTATTATCAAGAATCCATCAATCAACTGAATACTTCTAACTTTCTGAACAATACGCTGGCTTCTTCTGTTTCTTACTCAAAGACTTTTCAAGGCGAACCTCAAGTGAATCTTAGTGTTACAGCTACGCATTCACAAAACACAAATACAGAAACGATCAACATGACGTTACCTACATTTCAAGGGAGTGTAGATCGTGTTTTCCCATTCGCACCAAAAACTGGAAGTAAAAAAGGAGTGTTTCAAAACATTAATTTCCAATACAATGTACGAGGCGAAAACCGCATTCAAACCACAGATTCTTTATTCTTTAAAAAAGAAATGTTTGATGATGCAAAAACTGGAGTACAACACACTATACCCATCAGTACAAATTTTAAATTATTCAACTATTTCAGTATGAGTGCAAGTGCCAATTTTAATCATAATTGGACTTTCAATACCATTGAAAAGAATTACAACATAGATGATCAAAAAGTGGAAACGACCCCATTGAAAGGATTTGACTCGTATACCACCTATAACTTTAGTACAAGCTTAGGGACAACCATCTATGGTCTTTTTGATTTTGGTGAGGACAAAAAAATACAAGCAATTCGTCATGTCTTACGTCCATCGGTGAGTTATAATATTTCTCCGGCATTCGAACAGTATTATGACACTTACGAAGTGGTGAGTGCGGATGGATTGACTACGGACCAAATCGAATATAGCCGATTTGAAGGATCGTTATTTGGCGCTCCAGGAAATCGCTTTTCGAGTAGCATTGGGCTTTCGTTGAGCAACAACTTAGAAGCTAAAGTTCGGCCAAAAGATAGTACAGCTACAGAACCAAAAAAAATATTCTTACTAAATTCTCTGAATTTCTCAACAAACTACAATATTGCTAATGACTCTTTGAATTGGAGTCCAGTTCGAATGTCAGGGGGTACGCAGTTGTTTGACAATAAGATGAGTGTAAACTTTGGCGCGACTCTAGACCCTTACGCACTAGATAATACCAACAGAAAAATCAATACATTCAACATTGATAATGGAGGGAGTTTGTTCCGAATTTCAAGTGCAAATTTAACCATGAGTTACAACCTTTCTAGTGATTCATTTGGGGAAGATTCTGATGAGAATGATGCCGCAAAAAATGAATCATTGAGAAGTGGTGGTCGTGCAGATGATTTATTTGGAAAACCACAAGATTTTGCAGATCGACGACTGAATAATAGCAAAACAAAAGATGAAAAGCCCGAACCCACAGATTTATACAAGTACAAAATTCCGTGGAGTTTACGTCTTGCCTATGCTCTAAATTACAATAATTCTAGGCGTCAAAGTGAGATTTCTTCACATTCACTGATGTTTTCTGGTGATATAGATTTATCACCTCGCTGGAGTATTGGCGCATCTTCTGGATACGACTTTAAAAACAAAGGATTTACGTACACTCAATTGCGTTTTGAACGTGATTTAGAGAGTTGGCGTATGAATTTTTCATGGATTCCATTCAGCAATAGAAGTTCATGGAACTTTTTTATCGGAATTCGATCAAGTATACTGAGTGATATAAAATATGACAAACAGCGTCAGCGTGATAAAACGCTTTAAAATTTATAATACAAAATGAAAAAAATTATAACTACAGACAAAGCCCCGGCACCTATTGGACCATATAACCAAGCTGTACTTTTAGGAGATTTGCTTTACACTTCAGGACAGATTGCAATTGATCCAAAAACAGGTGTATTGGAAATAGACGATATTGAATCTGAAACGACTTTGGTAATGGAAAACATAAAGGCGATTTTGGAAGCCGCAGAAATGACTTTCGAAAATGTTGTGAAATCTTCTATTTTTGTCTCTGACATGCATAATTTCTCAAAGATAAATGAAATTTACGGACGCTATTTCAACACTGAAACTGCTCCTGCCAGAGAAACCGTAGAGGTTGCAAATTTGCCAAAATTTGTAAATGTTGAAATCAGCGTAATTGCTGCGCGTTAGTACCGCTTATAACGCTTCTATTTGGCGCACATGGTATTCTGCTAAGCCTTCGATAGGGCGTCTTTGAAAATTACCAACTGTAAACCCATATTCTTGAGCAATTTCTTTTATTTCACGTTGTAAGAAAAATGAAATTGAGCCAGCAAAGTGTACAGGGACAGTTTTGATTTCGTCTTTGAATTGCATGATCATTGTTTCAACAAAAACTCGTAATCCCTTTTTGATGACTCCTTGTACATAATTTGATTCTTTATTCAAAATCAAGAACTCTGCAAAAGTGGCTAAATATGCGTTAGGATTTGGTTTTTTGTAAAGATTGACTTTAATGAAATCATCATTCATGTTGTAGCGTGTTTTGAAAATTAATTTCAAATCATGCGGCATAAAATCAAAATAATAATCGCGCAGTAATTGACGGCCAAAATAGTTCCCAGAAGCATCATCCATGATGGAATATCCTAAGGAAATCACGCGCTGATGAATGTCAGTTCCATCAAAATAAGTACAATTTGAACCTGTCCCCAAAATACATACAACAGCTGGAGAATGCTCTACACCAACTGTAGAATATATGGCTGCATAGGTATCTTCTTTAACATCAACAACAGCATTTGCAAAGACAGATTGGATAACTTTCTTAAGCATTTTTGGTGCTTCCACAGTACCACATCCAGCACCATAAAAAAATACATGATCAACATCTGACTTGTGCTCGATAAGTATTTTGTTGGCGTTTATGATTGTAAAAGCCTCTTGTTCCGATATAATGGCTGGATTCAATCCTTTAGTACGTTGTTTTTCAAAAACTTGTGCTCCAGTTTTTGGGTCAATTGCAATCCAATCACACTTAGTAGAACCACTGTCTATTATAAAAATCATGATGAATAATTAATAAAAAAAACACTGCCCAAAAGAACAGTGTTTTTTTCTATGATTTATAGTGAGTTGATATGTTGTGCTAAATCTACTAATTTTGAAGAATAGCCATATTCATTATCGTACCAAGAGATTAATTTCACAAAGTTGTCGTTAAGTCCGATACTTGCGTTGGCATCAAAAGTACTTGTTTTTGGTTCTGATACAAAATCTTGTGACACAACACCTTCTT
The DNA here is from genome assembly GCA_029238515.1 of Flavobacteriaceae bacterium. Taxonomy (GTDB): domain Bacteria; phylum Bacteroidota; class Bacteroidia; order Flavobacteriales; family Flavobacteriaceae; genus UBA3537. Next base: position 27,196 of record JAQWFW010000022.1, read on the forward strand.
CAGTATATCCTAAAACGCCGTTCAACTCGTTTTCTGATGCGTTTTTGAGTGCTGCTTTGACTTCTTCAAATGTTGCGCTTTTTTCTAGACGACAAGTTAAATCTACAACAGAAACATCTACTGTGGGAACTCTAAAAGCCATCCCTGTAAGTTTACCGTTAAGCTCTGGAATTACTTTTCCTACGGCTTTTGCAGCACCTGTAGATGCTGGTACAATATTATTTAGAGATGCACGACCTAATCGGTAGTTTTTACGCGATGGCCCATCAACAGTAAATTGTGTTGCTGTAGCAGCATGAACAGTGGTCATTAAACCTTCTACAATACCAAAGTTGTCGTTGATGACTTTGGCTAGTGGCGCCAAACAATTGGTTGTACAAGATGCATTAGACACGATTGTATGGTCTGCTGTAATTTCGTGGTGGTTTACACCCATAACGAACATAGGCGCATCTGCAGAGGGTGCAGAAATGGCTACTTTTTTGGCTCCAGCTGTGATGTGCTTTTGTGCACCTTCAAGGGTTGTGAAAATTCCTGTACAGTCCATCACTACATCTGCTCCAATAGCATCCCACTTAAGATCTTCTGGATTACGCTCAGCAGTAACACGGATTTCCTTACCATTTACAACTAAATTTCCATTTTTTACATCAATAGTCCCTTTGAATTGTCCATGTACTGAATCGTACTTTAAAAGATATGCAAGGTGTTCAACATCTAATAAATCATTGATTCCTACAACCTCAACGTCAGGTCGTTCAGAGGCAATTCTAAAAGCAATTCTTCCAATTCTTCCAAATCCGTTAATACCAATTTTTACGTTTGTCATTTTTGTGTTTTATGTTTCTAGTTAGTTAAATTTATGTACTCATTATATCAGAAACTCTTAGGAGTTCAGTATCAATTTTTGAATGCCCCTTTACGGCCTTGTCAATAGGGTATAATTCCAATTTATTGTTGATGGTTCCTACCATTACATTATTTTTTCCTTCCATTAATGATTCTACAGCTTTCACACCCATTCTTGAAGCCAAAACTCTATCGAAACATGAAGGTGAACCTCCGCGTTGCATATGTCCCAAAACAGATACTCTTACATCGTACCCTTCAAGGTTCTCCTCTACATAATCACGAAGTTCAAAAACATTTTTGCCTGTTTTGTCCCCTTCTGCAACAACGACAATACTTGATGATTTTCCAGTATGCTTGCTTTTTTCTAAAGATTCTAATAAGCGGTCTAGTCCAAGATCTTCTTCGGGGACTAAAATTTCTTCTGCACCAGAGCCAACTCCAGCATTTAGAGCTATATGTCCAACATCTCTACCCATTACTTCAACAAAAAATAAGCGTTTGTGTGAACTTGCAGTATCTCTGATTTTATCTATGGCTTCTACAGCAGTATTTAATGCAGTATCGTATCCGAGTGTAAAATTGGTTCCAACAATATCATTATCGATAGTGCCTGGTATACCAATTACTGGAAAGTTAAATTCTTCGTTGAAAACCATACCCCCTGTAAATGTACCATCACCGCCTATGAGCACTAGAGCTTCAATACCAATTTTATGTAACTGTTCGTGGGCTATTTTCCTTCCTTCTTTAGTTCTAAAACGATCTGACCGAGCAGATTTTAGAAAAGTTCCTCCTTTGTTGATGATATTATTGACACTTCGTGCATCAAGCACTTTGAAATCACCATCAATCATGCCTTCATATCCTCTGTAAATTCCAACACATTCTATATTGTGAAATGCACAAGTACGAACTACAGATCTGATAGCTGCATTCATCCCAGGTGAGTCCCCCCCAGAAGTTAAGACACCTATTTTTTTTATTGATTTGGCCATCGCGGTATAGCTTTAGGCGGCTAAATTAATAAACTTATACTTTATAAATGAGGGGATGAGCACATAATTTTGATACAACATAAAATTCAAACGTTTTCGTTAATAACTATCTTATTTTTAAAGTAAAAACTTAAGTATTTGATAGGTTTCAAGTCGTTATTGTTTGAATTCCATATAATTTGGTAGAGCGGAATTGTCTTTTTTATTTTTGGTATCAGGGTTGGTGGGTTTGTTTTTAATTGAAAATAATTCATTAAACAATTCTCTGAGGTTGTCAAATTCAATATTGTACGACAACCCAAGCCCTTGTGTATATCCTATTTGTTCTCCAAAATTCTGAATACTGTTTTCTCTATTGAAAAATTTCAATGAAAGCGTCCTGTCTTCGTTCAATAAGACTTGAACTTCAAAATCTCCTGCTACAGTGGTTTCGCTTACTCCACCTACAGGAACACCAACTTTTCCATTGATCAATACATTTTCACTAATCTTTGTGGACAGAGTTACCCCTACTCGACTATCCGTTTCAAATTCTGGAGTTGTTTTTCCAATATCTAAATCTAAGCCCAGTTTTACTTTGTTGTCTTCATCCGAAAAAACATCATTCAACATGTTGGTTACGCCATCGGATACCAACTCAAAAGCATCTTGTGAGTCCAAGGCCAATTTGCTTCTAAAAGATCCTGTTGCAAGTAATGAAAGTGCTTGAAAGTTCCGTTTGTCCTTGTCGCGAAGACGGTCTTTTAGCTCACTATTAAGCGCAGAATTTACATTAGGAAAACGGAGGTCAAAATCTAAATCTGGTTTTTCGAGTGCACCTGTAAGATTGGTAATAACTTCAACAGCTATGGTTTGATTGATTGGATTATCTAAAAGCGTTGATGGATTTACGGAAATATCATCATAAATTGCTTCTAAATTTATCTCGGCTTGTAATGGATCGCCCTCCCAAACCAATGATCCATCCTTGACGAGTTTGAATTTTTTTTGAATCAACTTTCCGAAACGATAATTATAATAACCTGAAAGCACCAAAAAATCCCCAAACATCAAAAATTTATCATTGGTATTTATCTGAGCCAACATACTTCCGTTTCCGCGTCCCAATATAGAACTCCCATTTTCTTTATCAATTACAATTTCTATTTCAGCATCATCCGTAACATCCATATTAAACTCCATCTCAACACCCTTTATATCATCTAGTTTGATATCTCTTCCTTGACTTTCTATTTTCTTTTCTTTTGGACTCAAAAACTTGATGTACGAATTCTCACTAATCATCTCATTATCGTTGAGAGGAATTTTAAAAATTGTCCCTTTAGATGTGGTAACATTAGCTTCAACAAAAAGCTGATTCATTGGCCCCGAAATGTTGATATTTCCAGCCACAAATCCAGTTCCGTAATATAACGATTCATCGGTTTCTTCTGTATTCAAAACCAATAAACGATCTGAATCTATATCTAAGTCTAATGCCCAATCCTTAAAATTTGTATGACTAAGTTGACCGCTTAAAACTCCCTCCGAAGAAAATGCTGTATCGGTAAATTTGGCAGATTCAAATATGAATTTTTGAGCTACCAAGTCGACTCTAGTACGGTCTGCAAAAGCATAGTCTATATTTAGATACGGAACAGACATCCCCCCTTGATTAAGGGTCAAAACACCATTGATTTGAGGGCGTTGCAAACGCCCTGTTATGGACGATGTTCCAGATGCTTTTCCTCTAATATTGGTAATGACACCACTTCCGAAAGGATCAAGTGGTTCCAATAAAAAATCTTTAAATTTGAGCTGCAAATCCAGATTGGAATTGGTTCCTGAAACATCTAGACTGCCTTGAGCAGAAAATGACTCATTTAGGTCGTCCTTAATGGTCACATCTACATCGTAATTTGTAAGTGAAGCGTTCCCTTTTATGTCAGCATTAAAAGCACCCAAATTGAATTGATTGACCTCAAAATCATCAATTGTGAGCAGCGATTTTGGAACATAAATTTTATTTTGTTTCACAATGTTTAAATTACCGTTGATAGTTCCTCCAAGTTGAAGACTGTCTATTTCAGGAGTGACTTTGGCAAGGTCAACATTATTGAATCTCAAATTCATATTACCTGATAGAGAATCTTGTGATTGAGCACTCAACACAATGTGTTCGTACTTGTAGGACATATCCATATCCTGAATAGATACTTCATTAAAATCTGAATCAAAAACAAGTTTATTTTTGGCATTGTTTTTTGCATTCAATTTCCAAGGCGTGTTCTTAAAATTGATAAAAGACGGCTTCAAACCAACAACAGATTTATCACCCTCATTGGTGTAAAATAAATTTAAGTCAAAGGTGTCTAAATTCTCTTTCCCCCCTTTAAATTCAGATTTGATATAAAGCGTGTCGTTTAGCGTAAGGTTAATCAGACTAAATGCATTAGCATCATAATAAGGTGTACTCAAACTATCCAGCTCTACATAGGTATTGAAAATCGGATTGTCGTTTATGAGTTGAACTTCAATACGTTTGGCAAAATAATCTTCAATGCTGATGTTTGGCGATTTAAATTTGAGAGTAAATTTTTTGGGGTCACTATCCAAAGTTCCGCGAACATAAGTATTGGCACCCAAACGTAGGTTCGGATAAAATACCTCGATGATTTTATTATAAATTTTGAAATTAAAATTCATAAACTGATTGGGGGAAATGTCGTTTGTTGATCCTCTGAAGTAAATTTCGCTCAGGGCATTATTCAACATTTTTGGAAGTTCTTTCACAAAAAACTTACCCTTAAAAGTTCCTTGTATAATTTCAGGCGAATTAATGGAAATGGTGCGTACATTGTTTAAATCAAAATCTGATAAAATTTGAAAATCTTTGAAGTAATAATCTTCATTTTGATTTGTATAAGACGTATTTTTAAATTGAAGAAAACCACGAACATCATCCAAATCTGTGCCTTTCATATCCATAGCTACCTCTCCTTTGAAGACAGATATTGAATCGCGAGAAACAAAATTTAGTGCATTCAAATTTGCGTTGCGGATATTAGCCGAAAAATCATAAATATTTTCTTCTTCTGAAAAATCGACAAGCCCCTCGAAATCCATTTTCAAATGAACATCATCTATCTTCAAAGCGCCATTAAACACTCTATCCTCAATAAGTCCTTGAACATCTAAATTCTTATAAACGTAGTCATTAAGCTCAAACGCAGAACATGTACCTTTGATATTAGATTTTAAATTTTCCAACATAAAACCGGTACCTTCCAATAAAAAATCTGAGCTTATGCGCCCTAAATTAGGTTGATCGATAAGTGCACCTAGATCAAAATCATTTAATTGAATAGCCCCTTCATATTGAGCATTATCAATAGTTTTTATTTTGGAAAGAACAAGATCAGCTGCAACCGATCCAAGTTCGGTTTTGGCATCAAAATCGGCTTTAATAGAAGGACCAGAAAGTAATATATTTCCCTGTAAGTTAAACACCCCAAGAGCAGCCAAATTCGAAGGAATATTTTTGCCCAAAATACGTGGTAGAATCCCTTTTAAATCTGTATACTTTGACCTCATTTGGCCGATTTGCCCCGTCATTTCAAGTGGTTTTGACTTGGAGTCAATTAAGTTTTTAAATGCAAATTGACCACTAATGTATGTGCTTCTGTTGGTAGAAAGTCGAAGGTTTTGAAGTGATAAATCATTTAGTGTTCCCGAAATTTTAGTGTCAAAAGTTACGTTTTCTGATGCACCAAACTCTGGAAAAAACACATTAAGTTCTCCTAAATTAACCGTACTTTTTGTGAAGTTTCCGGAGAGCAAAACTTTGTCTGTAAATTCTTTTAAATCTTCTCTTTTGTAATTGAAAACTATATCGCCTTGCAACTCAGAGTTTAGGGTTTGAATATTTAAATCCTCAAATTTCATAGAGGTCAAGGTATACTTGAAATAGGTCTGCAAATTGTGCATTTCGACTCCTCTCGGATCCGAAAAACTCAATGAATTTACACGCAAACTTACATCTGGCCCACTGATAAAGAAATCGGTAGCATTGATATCCAATTCTTTAAAATCTAAAATATGCGAATTATCTTCTTTATTTTCGTCAGTAAGCAAGAAATGACTATCGGAAATAGTTACATCGCTTGAAGACAATACAAAAGGAGTTTTCGATTTCTTCTTACCATCATCAAAACTATCGACAAAAACATCCAAATTGGACTTTTCCTCTCCTTTGTAAGTCTTAATATGGAACCGTAAACCATACAAATCGATATCACCAAAAATGAGTTTATTATCATTTAAATTTGCAAAATTTAAGAGAGAACTGTTCAACTCAGAAACAGCAATAAGTGTATCATTGAAATGATCCTTGATTAGAATATTTTTTAATTCCAAATCTCCATTAAATTGTAGACCAACTTTTTCAACATTAATTGACGTTCCATAGGATTCATTGATGCGTTTGGTGGCATATCGCCCAAAATAGGTTTGAACACTTGGAATAGAAAAAACCAACATCAAGACAATAAAGAGCAAAACAATTGCTGCTAAAATCTTTATAAATATGTTGAACCGTGTTTTAATAACTTAAAAGAATGGTATAAAATTAAAAAATCAAAAAACAAACAAAAAATTTACAGCCAATTTTACACTATGCATCGACCATTTTTTATTTCTTTGTAAAACTATAAGTTGACACTGCAATAGTTTTGCCAAACTTGTACAAAGAAAACGAATAAATAGGGCATTAACATTAATGAACGAAAAAAATATATTTATTTTAGGGATTGAATCCTCTTGTGACGACACAGCTGCATCCGTTTTGCACAACGGAAAAGTATTGAGCAATGTTATTGCCAATCAATCCATTCATGAGGCCTACGGAGGAGTTGTTCCTGAGCTGGCTTCACGTGCGCACCAACAAAATATTGTCCCTGTAGTTGATCAGGCACTCAAAATTGCTGGTATTTCTAAAAGCGATTTATCTGCCGTAGCATTTACAAAAGGTCCAGGACTTATGGGCTCATTACTTGTAGGTACCTCTTTTGCAAAATCTTTGGCCTTCGGACTAAATATTCCTTTAATAGAGGTCAATCATATGCAAGCGCATATTTTGGCGCATTTCATTGAAAAAGAGGGGTATAAAAAACCCGATTATCCTTTTTTAGCCATGACCATTTCGGGTGGACATACACAAATTGTTCGCGTGAATGATGCCTTTGACATGGAAGTTATTGGAGAAACTATTGATGATGCCGTTGGTGAAGCATTTGATAAAAGCGGAAAAATACTAGGGCTTGGTTACCCTGCCGGTCCTGAAATAGACAAACGTGCAAAGTTGGGAAATCCCAAAGCTTTTCATTTTACAAAACCGAAAGTTGAAGGGTTAAATTTTAGCTTTTCGGGATTGAAAACAGCTATTTTGTACTTTATAAAAAAGCAGTTAAAAGAAAACCCTAATTTTATTCAAGAACACTTGAATGACATTTGTGCTTCCATACAATATACAATTGTTGGAATTTTGATGGACAAACTTAAATTAGCAGTGAAAGAAACTGGCATAAACCGCATCGCAATTGGCGGTGGTGTGTCGGCCAATTCTGGTGTGCGAAATGCACTCATAAATGCAGAACAAAAACACGACTGGAAGCCCTTCATTCCCGCTTTTGAATTCACAACCGACAATGCCGCTATGATTGCAATTGTTGGGCATTTAAAGTACTTAAAAAGTGATTTTGCTTCACAAAACACAATGGCAACAGCAAGGTTAAAATTATAAATATTAAGATGCAACTATTTTACAATTCAGAATTACAACCTAGCGACAAACACTTTTGTTTTGATAAAAATGAAAGTCGTCATATTGTGAAAGTATTACGTAAAAATATAGGAGATAAATTACGCATTACCAATGGTTTAGGATTTATTTTTGATGCTGAAATTTTAACCACCAACCACAACAAGTGTGAAGTTTCAATTACAAAAACAACAGTTATCCCTCCAAAACAATACAGCATACATTTGGCTGTTGCACCCACCAAAATGAATGACCGCTACGAATGGTTTCTCGAAAAAGCAACTGAGATTGGCGTAGACCAGATTACTCCCATTATCTGTGCGCGTAGCGAACGTAAAACTGTTAAAACAGAACGCTTTGAAAAAATCATTCATGCGGCATCAAAACAGTCACTTCGGACACATTTCCCCAAAATTAATCCAACGGCTCGTTTTACAGATTTTATAAAAAATACAACTGACAACCCTTGCTACATAGCGCATTGTTTAGAACAAAATCAACCTCATTTAAAAGACCTAATCGCACCAAAAAAAAGCGTTTTGATTTTAATTGGACCAGAGGGTGATTTTACTATGGATGAAATTAATCTTGCCCAAACATTAGGTTTCGAATCCGTAAGCTTGGGCAATGCACGCTTGCGCACTGAAACTGCTGCCGTAGTTGCTTGTCACATTATAGAACTTTGCAATGCGTAATTCTCTTTTCATTTTATTCATGTTCTTAATTTGTACTTTACCAAAAGTACATGGCCAATCCCTCGCAGTGCTAAAATACGATGGCGGAGGAGATTGGTACAGCAATCCAACTGCAATGAAAAATTTGATTGAGTTCTGCAACGAGCAAATCAACACCTCATTAGCACCAGAACCCATGGTAGTGCACCCCGAAGATCCAGCGCTATTTAGCTACCCTCTTGTTCATATGACAGGACATGGTAATGTTGTGTTTTCTGATGAAGCATTGAATAATCTAAAAACTTATTTGATGGGTGGTGGATTCCTGCACATAGATGATAATTATGGAATGAAATCATATATTTTACCTCAAATAAAAAATCTATTTCCCAATAAAGAATTGAGAGAAATCCCCTTAGATCATCCCATTTTTAATGTTGTTTATAAATTCCCAAACGGACTTCCGAAAATTCATGAGCACGATGGACTGCCACCACAAGCACTAGGAATATTTCACGACAATAGACTCATTCTTTTGTGTACATTTGAAAGTGATCTTGGAGATGGCTGGGAAGATCAGGTGGTCCATAACGATCCCGAAGAAATACGTTTGAAGGCGCTAAAAATGGGTGCAAATATTATAAAATATGCATTTGAATTTTAATTCTTGAAACGATGCAATTAGATCACTATACTTCAAAATTTGTGAAGAAAAAATTTCCAATTGTTTTGGTTGCCAATGAAGTGCTGCGCCCCACCAATGTCGGAAGTTTATTTCGATTGGCTGATGCATTTGGTGTAGAAAAACTTATTTTGGGCGGCCCACCCATCGAACTCAACAGAAAAGTTTGGAATACTTCTAGAGCCACAGAAAAAGTAGTGCATTTTGAGCAAACAATAGAGACTCTTTTAGAACTTGAAAGATTACGCACAGAGGGTTATTTATTGATTGGACTAGAAATTACAAGTAAAAGCACACCTTTGACAAAAATTGAATTCAAAAAATCGCAAAAAATCGCATTAATAATTGGCGCCGAAAGACATGGAATAAGTGAAGATATTCTCAATATTTTGGATAACTGTTACCACATTGAAATGTATGGTCAAAACAGCAGTATGAATGTCGCGCAAGCGACTTCAATTGCACTCTATGAACTCACAAAAAAGCTGCAAAATGTTTAATCCAAAACTTTTAGAGCATAAAGTACAAACATTTATTAATGAGCATCTAGGGACAAATATTGAAGATTTGGCGCTTAAAGGAAGCCCTTTTTTGGATATTGAAACCATACAACTTTTAGAACAAATTCAAGCCAAAAGCAAGTGCACAAAAAAGCTACCCTCGTGGTTTCATGCTCAAAATATTATTTATCCGAATAAATTAAACATCGAACAAACCTCATCAGAAGTAAGTGCTGCATACAAAAGCAAATTGGTTGAAGGACATCGCCTATTGGATCTTACTGGTGGATTTGGTGTCGACAGCTTTTATTTTTCAAAGAAAATAAAATCGGTAACGCATTGCGAAATTAACGTAAAATTATCAAAAATCGTGAAGCACAATTTTAAGTCTCTGAAAGTTAACAACATCGTAACGTTAGCGCAAAATGGACTTGAATATTTAGAAGAAAAAGAGCATTATTTTGATTGGATATATATCGATCCATCGAGGCGAGATACACAAAAAAATAGACGCTTTTTTATAGAAGATTGCAGCCCTGATGTAAGCAAACATCTGGAATTATTTTTGTCTTGCAGTAAAAATATTATGGTCAAATTGTCGCCTATGTTAGATCTTCATGCCGCACTAAAATCGTTGCCTCAAACAAAAGAAATACATGTGGTAGCCATCAAAAATGAAGTGAAAGAATTATTATTCATTTTAGAACGAGGATTTACTGAAGAGCCCATTCTAAAAACCATTAATTTAAATACTGTACAACCTGTTTTTGAATTCAAAATAAGTAGTGAAAACAAAACTCAGGTCAGCTACGCTACCCCATCAGGATATCTTTATGAACCCAATACTTCGATACTCAAAGCAGGAGCATTTAAATGTATTACTTCAAGATTTGATATCGAAAAGTTGGCAAAACATACTCACCTTTATACTTCATTAAAAATAATTAACGATTTTCCTGGAAAAATCTACCGCATCAAACAAGTGATTCCTTATCACAAAAAAAAGCTGAAATCTGTACTCACTGGCCAAAAAGCCAATGTGAAAACCCGAAATTTTAATGAATCTATTCCACAGCTTAAAAAAGAATTTAACATTTCAGACGGCGGCGATTTGTTTATTTTCTTTACTAAATCAGAACAAAAAAAATGGGTTTTGATTTGTGAAAAAATATAATTCATAAAACGTAATACACGCTGTTTATTTTTACTTTCAAAACACAATTTATTTTTTTATATTGTAACAAATTATTAACCAATTATAAAAAAATGAAAAAACTTTTATTACTAACCACAGCCCTATTTTTATCATTCTTTGAACTTACAGCACAAGAAACCAAAACACAAGAATTGGTGGGCTATGGAAATGGGCGTTATGAGGTCTTTAAAACTGGAGGACAAGAGAGTATTAATTTGTGGTTCAAATGGATGGAGCTACACGTGAATAAGGATGTTGAAGGAATCTTGGCATTGGCTCACGAAGAAATCTATATCGAAGCACCAGAAACCACTTTAAATGGCAAAGCTGAATTGAAAGACTGGCTCACAACGGCATCTGACAATGGAGATATTACCGTTGAGCACCGATGGGCTGTCCCACTTCGATTTGTTAACGAAGATGGTTCTGTAAGCCCTGGCGATTGGATTGTTAATGATTATGCGGTCAACTACAAAACAAAAGAAAGTGTAACAATAAATGACTCGGAAGCCAACGTATATATTGTTGGCGGCAAGGTACGTTACATGAAAATTTTTACGTTCAAAGTAGAAACCCTTCAAACAAAACAAGTGACATTCGCTGTTGATCTTACCAAAACCGATAAGTCGTTTAGCAACATAAGTGTTTTTGGAAGTTTCAATAATTGGTGTGCTTCATGTGATTATTTGACCGACGAAGATAATGATGGTATTTACACTGGAACTTTTGATGTTCCTGTTGGAGAATTACAATACAAATTTACACTTGACGATCAAACTGTTGAGGAACAACTTGAAGCCGAGTCAGGATGCACGACAACCATTGGCGAATTCACCAATCGAGTGGCTGAAATTACAGACGACACTACACTTTCAACCGTTTGTTTCAACTCATGTACATCATGTAAATGATAATTAATTAACCATAAAAAACTAAAAATGAAAAAATCAATCTTAACACTTGCCCTCTTAGTTGGGTTAGTATCCTCAGCACAAATCATTGAAGCTGGAAAATGGCTAGGGGACAACGAATTAAAAGGTAACCCCTACACTTTGGCTTCTGATGAGCACATGGAACTTACCAATAAAACAATTGAAGCATACAATACAGGAGAGGTCGAAAAGGAGCTTTCTTTTTACACAAAAGAAATGTCTGACAATGCAAGAGATTATATGACTAACTTTCACGGTGAAATGAAAAAAGTAACCAACGAACCCTGGGCAATGATTCCTGTTCAAATAAAAGGGTCAGATAATGTACACATGCTTGTATGGTCCAATGAAACGAGGGAATGGAACAATGGCAGCAAACAAAAAATGAATCTAATGGAAGTTTTTTCGTTCAATGAGGACAAAAAAATAAATGGATTTTACCAATGGCGTAGCTACGATCCAAAAAACGAATTTGGACTTCCATCAGGGGGTAAATTCTACGGAAAAAAAGACAACGAATACACAGGAAGAAAGCTCGTTTTTTCTAACCGAGGCGAGGTAGAAGCCATCGAAGCACTTATAGCAAACTACAACAACCTGGATGCAAAGGGCTGCCAAGAAGTTTTTGCCGAGAATGCTGTTTTTGACACCTATGATGGACAGAAAATTGAAATGAAAGATGGTTTTTTTGAGGGCTATTTTGATGGTTTTGAATCCATTTCTTGGAAGGCCTACGGCATTGTCCCTTTAAAAATTGAAAATACTGATCCACAGTCTGGTGTTTTAGTGACCTCAATAGAAAAACGTGTTGGAAAAGACGGAACGGTTTGGGAGAAAGAATTAGTAGAACAATTCTTTTTTAACCTCGAAGGCAAAATTAACTATGTTGTACAGTGGTCTCGTGATTTAGAATAAAACCACACAAAAAACATTCCCAAAAAGGCACTCAGATTGAGTGCCTTTTTTAATTTTAACACATTTGGGATCGGTACAATTTATCTTTCAGTCATTTTATTTATCCTTGCTCACTTTTCACGCGACAATAGAAATAACTCCATGCAAAACAACACACGAGGATATAATATACTGTTCATTGCAAATAGTTTTTTTAATCCTTATTTAAATCATCTTGAAACGTAAGCGCTTTATGCTGGTTTTGAAAATCACAATGCGCAGCTCGTATTTCGAGGAGAGGCAAATGGAAGAACCATCAATTTTTGGATTTATTCATAAAGTGAATCGAAGCTATCTTCTGTGAAGTTTTGTACTTGCTGGTGTCGTGAATTAACTCCAGTCCTAGACTCTTGCAGAAGTCCTGCATATCCTTCAACGCTTGGGAAGCTGACATTGGCTTGGGTAGCTTTTGGTTGTGTTTTGAGTCCATAATCTGCTACAAATTTAATTAATTTTTAATGTTTTCCAATTTTTAATTTCCCGAATCACCTACAAAAAGAGCCTTGGTCGATACATCATAGCGACTGTTATCGAGCGTTTTTAATGCTCGAAACCACAATCCGTCGTTTAGTAAAGCTCACGAGGCGTAGGGAGTTAGCGGTAGTGAAATTGAATAAAATAAACTTTAAAAAACAAAACAACCCTTTTCTAAATATCAAAAACTTTGATGATAGATATTATACTTGTATGAAACTATTTCCTATGCTTCCATAATTATGATATCTTGAAAATCATTGCAGTTTTGATTTGTGACATCAATCTTCCAAAATCCTTCTATTGTTTTTAATCTTCTAAGTCCTGCGTCTAAAATAATTTTCTCTAAGAACTTTTCTTTTAAAGCAATATTTGCAGACTTAACTTCATCACTCATGAGTCTATAGTTTCCTTTATCAAATGGAAATGAAAATTGGCCATTATTTATTGTTTTATCTTCATTTTTTGTGTTATAAATAAAAAATGTTGATAAACACAAACCCCCAGGTTTTAATACACGTTTGATTTCAGACAAATAGTTTGTGATTTCATCAGGCAACATATGAGTAAAAACGGAAAATAAAAATACTTTATCAAACGAATTATCATCATACGGAAACTTAAAAATACTTGCTTTAACTTTATTGTTGTTGTATAAGTCATTATTTAAGGGAACATAAATAAAATTGAAATTTGGATTTTCTTTTTTTATTTTATCGTTACACCATTTCACTCCTTTCTCTACCACGTCAAAACCCTCATATTTCCCTTCACTGTTAAGAAATTTAGTTAAGGCAACAGCAGTCCGACCAATTCCACTGCCTATGTCAAGAACTTTATTTTCTGGTTCAAGAAAAATATGTGTCTTTAGTAATTCTAAATGATGAATTCCTTGAGCTAGAAAATCACCAGATCCAACAAAAATATCACCTTTTAAAGGTTCATATTTATTTCTATTTCGCCACATAGAACTCCATATATCGTGTGGAAAAAAATAAACTTTACGAAAAACAAATCTTAAATTAGGTGGTATTTTGTAATAAATTCTTCTAAGTATTTTTCGTTTGTTTAGCATCTGATTTTTTGGTATTAAATTTTCACTAAAATAACATTAAATTTTAAAAAGCGTAAGTCTACAAATTATGTGCAAACTTTTGGTCAAAATTGACTATTGCAGAGACTAAACACAACCTTCTTAAAACAAAAAAACGCTCAAGCAAGCTTGGCGTTTTTCCTCATTGTACTATTTATTCGTGACCCAAACTTTCGAAAATTCGAACTTATTAAGGAGTATTTTTCAATTATTTCTTGAACTTAATCTGAGAATATTGCCCTAAATAGTATGCAATTAAAATAGGTGTAAACGAAAAAGCCATATTCTTTTCCAAAAAACC
>JAQWFW010000003.1 GCA_029238515.1 Flavobacteriaceae bacterium
TCTTGCAGATGCCTTCAATGAATTTATTGAAAATAAAAAGCTTTATAATCATTGTAAACAACAGGCCAAACAAAGTGTTGAAAAATTTTCAGATGATATTATCTCAAAGTCTTGGTTAAACCTACTTAAATAAGCAACTTAATTTCTAAATATGAGGTTTCTGTACCTTTAAATCCAGGCTACATAAATAGGCAATTCTATAAAACTGAAATAATTTCATGTTTGGATTTCCCCTTGTCAAGTTTTGTTTAAGCGGTGCTTTTAGTACAGGGTATAGCCATGCTAAAATATAATTGAATTTTAACGTTTTTAAAACTATAAAGGTTTTAAGTAAACTATTTGATGATTTTTTGATTTTTTCGCGCCTATAGAGTTCCAGTAGAGACTCTGCTGCATATTCTTTTTTTTTGAGGTAGTCTATACTTTTTTCTATGCCCAAATGATACACAGGATTGTCTATGTGTAATACATTCTTTTTATTTTCTTTAAGTACTGCACCCAACAAAAGATCCATTCCATAACTGTTGCCCAGACTATTAATGTTTAATTTTAAATAATATTCTTTTTTCACCAAAAGGTTAGCTGCAATTGTTACTTTGTAGGGCTTTTTATTTCTTTTTTTTGCAGAAATGGCTTCATATTTTTCTCCATATTTCCACCTCAATAGATAATCATTCTTTGGCTTTTCTTTTTTATAAGCGAAGCCACCAAAAATAAAATTATATACTGTATTAGATTTAATCTGTTTTAGATAATTCGAGATATAACAATCATTAATCAATTCTACATCAGCATCAAGAAATAAGACCCATGGATATTTTGCATTTTGACACAAAAGTTCTTTAGTAATGGCTCTTCCATTATTTTTTTTAGATAAAATATAAGACACCTCTGAAAATGACTTAACACCCTGATTTTTTTCAATAACGGATTTTTCTGAAGCATCATCCAAACAAATGATTTCAAAGGGGATTTCCTCTGCAGTCAATTGTTTGTGTAAACTTTGGACCAATGGTCTAATCAAATAATTATGTACAGGAATTAATACTGAAATCATAAACGAAATATTAGCCACAAAATACAATTTTTATTTTTTTATTGAATCAAAAGTCTTAAATTTAAATCATTCACTTCCAACATTGAAAAATGGATTATAACAAGTCAGAAATAGCAGACTTAATTTTAGCTCAATTAAAATCAAACAAAAAGGAAATTCTAGCATCTTATATGGATTCTGAGCATTCTATTGGCTATTTTTTTATTGACGATTTACTCCCAAAAGAATTAGTGTTAGATATTTACCAGAATTTTCCATCTGTGAAAGATGCTGTACTCAAAAAAAGTTTGAGAGAGTTCAAATATGTGGCCTATCAAATGGATAAATATCATCCAATACTTCCAGAAATAATTTATGCTTTTCAAGACCAAAGGATTGTAGACTTTTTCAAAGAAAGCTTAAACATTTCAAGTTTATTTCCTGATGATAATTTGTACGCTGGGGGACTCTCTTTGATGGGAAAACATAATTTTTTGAACCCACATTTAGACAATTCACATGATAAAAATAGATCTAGATGGCGTGTGTTTAATCTTTTATATTATGTTACACCAGATTGGAAATTGAATAATGGCGGTAATTTAGAAATTTGGCCTGATGGCCTGAAAAGTGAGCCCATCACTATTGAAAGTAAATTCAATCGACTGGTTGTTATGGCCACCCATCAAAAGTCTTGGCACTCAGTAAGTAAAATTTGTGTTGACTCTGTGCGCTGTTGTGTGTCAAATTATTATTTTTCAGACAGTCCATTACGCAGTCAAGATCGTTTTCATGTAACTACATTTAGAGGATGGCCCAAGCAAAAAATAATTGATCCAATTTTAACCGTAGATAGCAAAGTTAGAATGTTGCTTCGTAAAATTTTCAAAAAGGGAATTGTAGAAAACCCTCACGTATATAAGAAAAAACAATCAGATTAGTTTTCTTTTCTTTGCACGACCTCAAATACTTTATGGTCTTCACACTTCAAGGTTTTACTTGGGTATTTTAGCAATAAACCATAATCGTGTGTGGCCATAAAAATAGTATTTCCCTTTTTATTCAAATCTTGTAAGACTTCCATGACTTCAATACTTGTTTCAGGATCTAGATTACCTGTGGGCTCGTCGGCCAAAATAAGTTCTGGATCGTTTAGTAGTGCTCTTGCGATAGCAACACGTTGTTGCTCACCACCCGAAAGCTCATAAGGAAATTTGTGCCCTTTATTGTTCATGCTCACTTTGGACAATACATCTTCTATTTTTTGTTTCATTTTGGCTTTGTCTTTCCAGCCCGTAGCACGTAACACAAAGTCCATATTATCGTTAATGGTTAGCTCGTTTAGGAGTTTAAAATCTTGAAAAACAATCCCTAATTTTCTTCTCAAAAATGGAATATTTTTATCTTTTAAATCTTTCAGGTCAAATCCTACAATTTGTCCTGTTCCTTGGGCGAGTTTCAAATCTCCGTAGAGTGTTTTTAATAAACTACTTTTTCCAGAGCCCGTTTTTCCAATTAAATAGACAAATTCTCCTTTTTTCACATCGATATCCACTTCGTTGAGAATCAAATTTTTATCTTGAAAAATGGAAGCATTTCCTAATTTTAAAACAGAATCAGACATGTATTTTTATTAAATATTTCATAAAAGTATTACTATTCATGGCAATAATCAAATTTATGAACATTAAACCATATCAATATTTATAACAAAGATTTTTTTTGTTATAATTTAAATTAATTTCCTCCGTTATAAAGGGTATAAACTTTATATTTGAATGCATTTCAACCCTGATTCATATGAATTACAAAAGCATATTTTTTTCAATCCTAATCTTTTGTCTTAGTTTTTCTTTGTATGCTCAAAAAACAGAGGTTTACAATCAACCCAATAAAGATTATTTAACGGCTTTATCTTTCTTTGAACTTGGTTCTTATGCCTCTGCTCAAACTCTGTTTGATGATCTTCAGCAGCAATCAAATAATTCGCAAATCACAGCGGAAGCGGCCTATTATTTTACAGTTTGTGCAATTCGATTGAATCAACCACAAGCCGAGCATTACTGTGACCGTTTTTTGGAGCGTTATCCCACAAGCCCAAAGAAAAATACTATATACCTTGATGCTGGTGACTACTATTTTGCTAACGCAAAATATGCTTATGCAAAAAAGTGGTATGAGAACGTTTCAATTAATCTATTGCCTGCTGCAAAGAAAGAACAGTTTTATTTTAATAATGGCTATGTAAATTATGCTACTAAAAATTTTAAAATAGCAAAGAAGAATTTTTCTAAAGTTGAGTTCTCTGAAATTTATGGATCGCAAGCCAAATATTATTTAGGTTTTATGGCCTATGAAGGCGATGACTATGATGTTGCCGCAAAATATTTAGATCAAATTTCTGATCAAGAGCGTTACAAAAATGAGTTGAATTATTTTCAAGCGGATTTAAATTTTAAACTTGGTGCATTTCAAAAAGCCATCGATGTAGCCAAAAAAGCACTTGTTAATGCTAATAAAAATGAAACTTCAGAGTTGTCCAAAATTATTGGAGAAAGTTATTTTAATCTAAAAAAATACAATGAGGCTATTCCATATCTCAAGGCATATAAAGGTCAAAAAGGGAAATGGACCAACGTGGATTTTTATCAGTTTGGCTATGCTTATTACAAGCAAAATGATTTTGAAAATGCCATTGGAGAATTTAATAAAATTATAAATGGAAAGAATGGCATTGCTCAAAATGCGTATTATCATTTAGGAGAAAGTTATATCAATTTAAACAAAAAACAACAAGCACTCAATGCATTTAGAAGTGCCTCTGAAATGGATTTTGATGCCAAAATCAAAGAAGATGCTTGGCTGAATTATGCCAAACTCAGTTACGATATCGGAAACCCTTACCTCTCAACTCCACAGGTGTTGAGTCAGTTCTTAGAAACCTATCCAAAATCTCCTTTTCACGAATCTATAGAACTTCTTTTGGTAGATTCTTATATTTCTTCCAAAAATTATAAAGAAGCCCTTCTACTTTTGGAGTCCAATATGCGCAATGCTTTGAAACCAAATTATCAAAAAGTTGCGTTTTATAGAGCATTAGAATTGTATAATAACTCTGATTATACTCAGGCGCAAACACTATTTAAAAAAGCGATCAAATTGGATGTTGATCCTTATATCACAGCGAGAGCAACGTATTGGAATGCCGAAATTGATTTTTTGAATTTAAATTTTAATTCAGCACTTCAAGGATTTTTAGATTATTACAATAATTCAAAGGCATCCTCTTCACCAGAATTTAAACAATTAAATTACAGTTTGGGATACACTTATTTCAAACTTAAGCGCTATCCCAAAGCCATAACTGCTTTCGAATCTTTTGTTTCAAGCAACTCTACACACAAGACATTTGTGAATGATGCGTTGGTGCGTACCGCAGATGCCTATTATGTGACCAAAGCATATCAAAAAGCAATTGAGACCTATGCAAAAGTGATTGCCGATAAAGCACCGTCAACTGATTATGCTGTATTTCAAACAGCAGTGAGTTATGGTTTTTTGGGGCAAACATCCAATAAATTAAACACCCTTAAAAAAGTACTCAAGTATAAAAAATCCACATATTTAGATCAGGTTTATTTCGAAATGGCCAACACCTACAACACTCTAAATAATACCCAAAAAGCACTTGAGACGTACGATTTAGTTATCAATAGATACAGCAGGAGTGCATTGGTTTCAAAAGCGCTATTACGCAAGGGTTTGTTGCTTTACAATGCCAATGACAATCAAAAAGCATTGGAAGTTTTCAAGCGTGTAGCTGTAGACTATCCGTCCACACCTGAAGCGTATCAATCCATCAGCTCTGCACGTTCTATTTACGTAGATACTGGTAATGTAAATGACTATGCTAAATGGGTGGGAACACTCAATTATGTAGACATCTCCAATGCGGAATTGGAGAAAACATCATACGAAGCTGCCGAAAAACAATATCTCGATAATAATACAAACAAAGCCACCACTTTGTTTAATGATTATATTTTGAAATTTCCAAATGCAAGGCAAATTACCAAAGCACATTTCTATTTAGCCAGCTTATATTTTAAACAAAATTTAAAAGAAAATGCATTGCCCCATTATGAATTTGTGATAGAACAACCTCCAAATGAATTCACCGAACAAGCGCTTCAAAAAGTATGTACCATCAAATTGCAGATTGGAGAAGATGCCCAACAGCTTTTAAAACGTTTAGAATTGGAAGCCAAGAACCCTCAAAATGTTCTTTTTGCGCAATCAAATCTGATGAAAATCGCATATGAGCAAAAAGATTTTTCTGCTGCGCTAAATTATGCACAGATTATTTTGAATAATCCCAGTACCGACGATTTCATTAAAGGCGATGCACATATCATTACAGCCCGATCTGCAATTGTGTTGGAAAACGAAGATTTGGCCAGAACGTCCTATGCAAAGGTTGCGGCTTCAAACACCATGGCCTATGCAGCAGAAGCAAAGTATTACGATGCTTTTTTTCAGAACAAAGACGAAGCGTTTGCTCAATCCAACGAATTGATTCAGGAATTGATTCAGCAATATCCAAGCAACAAAACATTTGCGGGTAAAGGACTCATCTTGATGGCAAAAAATTATTATGCGCTTGATGATGCTTTTCAAGCCACATATATTCTGGAAAATGTCATCAAAAATTTCACTTCATTTGAAGCCCTAAAAACAGAAGCAACTCAATTGCTCGAAACCTATGAACGTGAACTTTCAAAATCTAATGCATCAATTGAATCTCAAAAAGAAACAAAAAATGATGATGAATACTAAAAGACTACACAACGTTTTTTTGTCTGTGGTTCTGGCTTGGTCTGGCTTTACTTTGGCACAAGAAAATACGCCCAAAGATTCTTTGGATACCCAGCTTGTAAAGGTCGTAAAACCCTACACTCCAAAAATTTCTGACGCCTTTAAATTGAAGCAACCCCCTTCTTTAGATGACCAACAAAACAGACCAAAACAGACTATAGAGTATACAATTTACTCCATTCCTGTCGCGTCTACATTCACACCAGCTAAATCTAAATCTATAGGACTCGAACAATTAAAGAAAGAAAAGAAATTTAGCAATATAGCATCACTTTCAGGAGGCAATTATACCTCCATTAAAGGAGATTTATTTTTAAACAAATCTATTGCAAAGGGTAAAAACTTAAGTACTTTTCTAAGCCATCAATCCTCGCAAGGTGGGATTGAAGATATGTTCTTAGACGATGGATTTTCAACAAACACTGCTCAATTTAAATATGCTGTTGATCAACGTAGTTTAAACTGGAATGTTGGATTAAATGCACAACGATTTATGACCAATTGGTATGGATTGGCTCCTGAACTTGATGTCGAGCAAAACCAGTCATTTGATGCCAAACAAGTCGTCTCGATTTTTGAAGCGAAGGGCGGTTTGAACATCAATGAAGGGGTCTTGGATGCAGCTGATCTAAAAGTTTATAAACTTTCAGATGATTTTGACACTAATGAAATTAGAGCTCAATTGACCACCAAATTTAATTTAAATATTCTTGATCAAACGATTCAATCCCATGTTAATCTTGATGTGTTAAAAGGAAATTTTGATCAAAATTATACCACAACACAAGCGATTGATTACGGAAATCTGACGGCCTCGATTATTCCAAGCTACAAATTTGAACGCTCCAACTTAATACTCAATTTAGGACTAAAAACAGTTTATTTAAATGATACAGAGCGTTCAAAACAAAAGTTTTATGTGTACCCAAATATCTCAGCTTCTTATGCTGTTGTCAATTCTATTTTGATTGCTTATGCAGGTATTGAAGGGGATTTGATGCAGAATACGTATAGAGATTTGTATGCCATAAATTCATTCGTTTCTCCAACATTAAATATTAGTCCGACCTCGATGCCCTACAAGTTCTTTTTGGGCACAAAGGGGAAGTTGTCCAATAGCTTGTCATACGACGTGAGTGGAGTCTTTTCACGACAGAATGATGCCGTATTTTTTCAAAAAAATACACCACAAATGTCTTTGAATCAGCGTTCTTATCAGTATGGAAATTCCTTTGGCATAGTGTATGACAACCTGGAAACATTAACCTTTCAAGGAACGCTTAATTTTGATTTGAGCGATAA
Organism: Flavobacteriaceae bacterium; assembly: GCA_029238515.1. Classification (GTDB taxonomy): domain Bacteria; phylum Bacteroidota; class Bacteroidia; order Flavobacteriales; family Flavobacteriaceae; genus UBA3537. Next base: position 7,214 of record JAQWFW010000003.1, read on the forward strand.
GTTTAATTTTGTTGCAAAGACCTCGTTGAGTTCATATAATTTATCCAACGAAAAACACGCTTGGAATCTGCCTGAAATTCAATCCTCTGTAGATATACGCTATCACCCAACAGATAGGTTAAATTTAGGATTACAAGGATTTTATTACGGTGCACGATATGATCTTCAAAAATTTGAGCCCTCTGTTATTTTCAATCCGTCCAAAATTACGAAACTGGATGCCTTTTTGGATTTAAATATTGATGCGTCTTATATGCTTACGCCTCGTTGGACTGTAACCTTGAAATTAAATAATGTATTAGGGAAAAATTATCAACGATGGATGCATTATCCCGTTCAAGGGGTTCAAGTGTCTGCTGGTGCTTTTTATAAATTTGATTTTTAAGGATTCTATTTTATGGTAATTTGTGCTAAAAAATCATGATGAGGTCCATCTTTGATTTTTTTACATTTCAATCCCACTATAGCGCAAGCAGTCTTTAAACGATCAAAATCTAAATACATCCACTGAAATGAATCTTCTTTGTTTTTGTATCGAACAGTATATTCCAATTCGCCATAATACACACTATGTGCATCCATCCAGTATCCACCATCGTCGTCTTCGTACATATACTTTATATCGGAGGAGTCTATGAGTATTTGTCCATTTTTATTTAATAAATTTTTCAGATGTGCCAGAATTTTTGGTGTTTGTTCTAAGGATTGAAAAATTCCTGAACCATTCATCAACAGCAGCAAAGTATCAAAAGTTTCAGTCTCATTTAAGACATCTAAAACTTTTGCATTGTCCAATCCTCTGAGTTGACAACATTCGATAGCTTTAGGGGAAATATCAATAGATTTTACATCGAAACCTTTTGTTTTTAAAATCAAACTATGACTTCCAGCTCCGCAACCAACATCCAAAATGGTTCCTTTAGCCAAACTTAGTGCTGTTTGTTCCAGTTCTGGCATTTGTTCAAAAGTTCGGAACAAATAAGACACCTTCAAGGGCTCTTCATCCGAAATACTAGTAGAAGTAATGATGTCTTCTTCGCATTTTCCAAGTTGATGATCTAAAATAGCAGTTCCAAATACGTCATTCATAAAGTAATTTTTTCGTGTATTTTTGCATCATGCAAGACCAACTCAATGATTTGCCTGAACGAGCCAAAGATAAGCATAAGGCACACAAAATTTTCTTAGCAAAGCTAAAAAAGAAACCACCAAAGCAGTTAGACTATTTGATGCAGGAATTGCACGAACAAGAATTTCAGCGCACCGATTGTTTGGAGTGTGCCAATTGCTGCAAAACTACAGGACCGTTATTCACTACAAAGGATATTGAGCGAATTTCAAAATCTTTTCGAATGAAACCCTCAAAATTTATAGCATCTTATCTAAGAATGGATGAGGACAACGACTATGTCTTGCAATCTGTTCCTTGTATTTTTTTAGGCACTGATAACAAATGTAGCATTTATGATATACGCCCTAAAGCGTGTCGTGAGTTTCCTCACACGGATCGGCGAAAGTTTCAGCAAATTAATGCACTCACACTGAAGAATGTTAAAATTTGCCCTGCGGCCTTCAACATTGTTGAAGCCATGCAAAAAAAAATAAAATAGTATCTTTGTTTTTATCTTATTATGGAGCAAATTCTTAATTATTTTCAAACCATTCCCTCGCTTCACCGCAGCATTATTCTGGTTGGGGGGCTTACCTTTTTTTGGATTTTAGAAGGTGCTGTACCATTGGTTAAGTTTAATTACAACAAATGGCGTCATGCTCTGCCTAATTTGTTTTTTACAGGAACCACAATCATTATCAATTTTAGTTTGGCTTTTTTGCTGCTCAAATCTTCAGATTGGGTGGTCGAACATCAATTTGGTATTTTACACTGGTTGCCAGAAATACCATTATGGCTTTTTGCTGTACTTGGGGTTTTGCTGATGGATTTAATAGGGGCTTATTTACCGCATTTTACAGAACATAAAATTAAACCGCTTTGGATGATTCATTTGGTACATCATTCAGATCATAAAGTGGATTCAACGACAGCAAACAGACATCATCCATTGGAGAGTGTGGTTCGTTATGTTTTTACACTTTTTGGTGTTTTTATTATTGGAGCGCCTATCGCACTTATCATGCTTTACCAGTCCCTATCATTGATAGCTACACAATTTAGTCATGCCAATATAAAACTCTCAAAATCTGTAGATTTGGCGTTGAGTTATGTTTTGATTTCACCCGATATGCACAAAACGCATCATCACTACAAACTTCCTCATACCGATTCTAATTACGGGAATATTTTTTCGATTTGGGATCGTCTTTTTGGAACCTACACTTATTTGGATCGCGATGCGCTTGTTTATGGTGTAGATACATTTCCAAATGAAAAAGAAAATAGCAGTTTGAAATCTTTACTCAAACAACCATTTCAAAAATACAGAAAGCCCACTACGGATACAGAAGGTAATTTGCTCTAATTTTTTTGAATTTCTCTAAATCTTTGTACCAACTGCTACGAATTTTTGATGCAGTCCAACCATCTTCAATTTGTTTTTGCAACTCCGTTTGTCCTGCAAGTTTTGTAAAAAATGAATTAAAAAAAGTTGTTTTGTTAGCTGTTTTCTGATATGCTTCAATAAGCCATTCTAGATTGAGTTGTTTCAATACATCTGTATTTCTGAGGTCTTTTCCATGACATACTAAATTTTTATTTTTCGGGTTTTTTGCTCCAAAATGTGGTTTTGGTACAAAACTAAAATCAAATTGTTTTTCATCCAGAAAAGGACTTCCAAAAATTTGAAATTGTATTTCTGTTCCACGGCCTACACTTACGTTAGTGCCTTCGAAAAAACATAAACTGGGGTATAAATTCACTGCTTTTGCATTGGAAAGATTTGGAGAAGGTTTGATGGGTAAGTCGTATGTTTTTTTGTGGTGATAATTTGCCACGGGAACAATTTTCAAAGTGCACTGAACTCCATTTTTTAGCCATTTTTCTCCATTAATCATTTTAGCATATTCGCCTACGGTCATACCATGTACTACAGGAACAGGGTGCATACCCACAAAACTTTTGTGCTGAAGATTCAGAACTGGACCATCGATATAGTGGCCATTGGGGTTAGGGCGATCCAAAATAAGTACAGTAACTCCCAGATTTGCACACGTTTCCATCATGTAGTGTAGGGTAGAAGTAAAGGTGTAAAATCGTGCTCCCACATCTTGAACATCAAAAACAACAACATCAAGATCGCTCAAAATTTTTGGATCTGGTTTTCGGTTTGCACCATAAAGCGATACAATAGGCAAGCCCGTTTTGATGTCTACACCATCTTTTACATATTCCCCAGCATCAGCTATTCCTCTATACCCGTGTTCTGGTGCAAATACTTTTTTTACAGCTATCCCAAGATTTAAAAGTGAATCGACCAAATGCGTATGTTGTTTAGTTGCCGATGTTGTAGTTTTTTTAAAAATCACAGAGGTTTGATTGGCCACAATCCCAACATTTTTTCCCTGAAGCATCGGTAAATACAGTTCCAACTGATTGGCACCCACAACAATCTCCACCTCATTTTGTTTTGCAGAGCGATTTCCACAAGATAGAAATACCACAACAAATAATAAAACTGTATTTTTGATAAACTTAAATTTCATTTTTAGACTTGAATTTTGAATTCTTCATCGCAAAGCGTCTAATAAACGCAAAGTCCTATAAAAGTAGTGTTTCGGCGCCAATAATAAAAATAGGTATTGCAGCAATTGTAATTAGTATGGTTGTTATGCTCATTGCAGTAGCTATAAGTATAGGTCTTCAGCAAAAAATTCGAGACAAAGCAGTTGCATTTAATGGTCACATCACAATTACAAATTTTGATAGTAACGTTTCACAAGGCGCTCAAGTGCCGATTTCTAAAAATCAAGCGTTTTATCCTACATTTTCATCTGTAGATGGTATTAGACACGTTCAAGCTGTGGCGCATAAATTTGGTATCATCAGAACAAAAACTGATTTTGAAGCTCTATACGTAAAGGGGGTTGGCGAAGATTATGATTGGTACTATTTTAAAGATTTTTTGATTGATGGACGTTTGCCAAATTTTTCAAAAACCTACAGTCAAGAAGTACTGATTTCTGAGTATTTGAGTCGAAGACTAAATTTAAAAGTAGGACAGCCATTTCAAATGTATTTTTTAAAATCTGATGCAAGTCGCCCACCTAGTATTGTAAAATTTTCTGTCGTAGGTATTTTTAATTCTGGTTTTGAGGAATTGGACAAAACTTTTTTGATTGGAGATATCAATCATGTGCAGCGTCTCAACCGTTGGGAAAAAGACCAGATAGGTCAGTTTGAAGTTTTTGTAGAAGATTACGACAACTTGGATGAGAAAGGGATCGAAGTATATGCCCAAACACCTTCTACGCTAAATGCCGAAACCGTTAAGCAAAAATATGCGCTCATTTTTGAGTGGATTTCAATTTTTGACAAAAATACCTATGGTATTATAGGGATGATGATTTTGGTAGGTGTCATCAATATGATTACTGCGTTGTTGGTTTTGATTTTGGAACGCACACGCATGGTTGGTCTTCTGAAAGCATTGGGAAGTACCAATTGGAGTATCCAAAAAGTGTTTTTGTACGTTGCGGGTTATTTGTCTCTCATTGGGCTTATGATTGGAGACATCATAGGTTTATCTCTATTGTTTATTCAAAAATATTGGAGTCCAATTACCTTAGATCCCTCGGTATATTACGTCACCAAAGCCCCAGTTTATATCGATTGGGAGTATGTTGTTGGTCTTAATGTGATGACCTTTTTTGTGTGTTTACTCGTGCTTATTATTCCGTCTTATTTGATTACCAAAATCAATCCTGTACAAGCCATAAAATTTGATTGATTAAACTTCATCAAAATTCGTTTGCCCTGATTTTTTATTTGATGTAAATTTGTGCAAATTTTCTAAATGGATTACGCCAAAAATATTCTTGAAACTATAGGTCAAACACCACTTGTAAAACTCAACAAATTGACTGCAGAGCTTCCTTGTTTAGTATTAGCAAAATATGAGACCTTCAATCCAGGTAATTCTGTAAAGGATCGTATGGCATTGCAAATGATTGAGGATGCCGAAGCCGATGGTCGATTGAAACCAGGCGGCACTATCATAGAAGGAACTTCTGGCAATACAGGTATGGGTTTGGCGCTAGCAGCTATTGTAAAAGGGTACCAATGTATTTTTGTGTTGTCAGACAAACAATCGAAGGAAAAAATGGATATTCTTAGAGCTGTAGGTGCAGAAGTGGTGGTATGTCCCACGGATGTGACGCCAGACGATCCAAGATCATATTATTCTGTATCAAAACGTTTGGCCGAAGAAACACCAAATTCTTGGTATGTCAATCAGTACGATAATCCGAGCAATTGTAAGGCACATTTTAAAAGCACAGGCCCTGAAATATGGGAACAAACAGAAGGTAAAGTCACTCATTTTGTGGTGGGTGTAGGTACGGGAGGCACCATATCTGGAGTAGGAAGTTTTTTGAAAATGAAAAATCCAAACATCAAGGTTTGGGGAATAGACACCTATGGAAGTGTGTTCAAAAAATACCACGAAACAGGTATTTTTGATGAAAATGAAATTTACCCCTACGTCACTGAAGGTATTGGAGAGGACATTCTTCCCGCCAATGTAAATTTTGGCCTCATTGATGGATTTACCAAAGTAACAGACAAAGATGCCGCAGTGTATACGCAACGCTTAGCCAAAGAGGAAGGCATGTTTTTGGGCAATTCTGCTGGTGCAGCCATAAAAGGTGTATTGCAACTCAAAGAACATTTTGGACCAGAGGATATCGTAGTGGTTCTATTTCATGACCATGGAAGCCGCTATGTAGGCAAAATGTTCAATGACGATTGGATGCGCGAAATGGGGTATTTGGATTAATCAGCCCTAAACTTTTTCTAAATTATTTTTATTTTCTTCTAAAATGGTTAAATTTATTCCATGCAAGAAGACTTTTTACATCACGTCTGGTTGCATAAAAAATTCGCCCTCGAATCGTTATATACCACACAAAACCAATCGATTGTAATAAAATCGGTTGGTCAGCCAAATTACAATTCAGGCCCCGATTTTTTTAATGCACAAATTTATATCGACGATCAATTGTGGGTAGGCACAGTAGAAATCCATGTTCAATCCTCGGATTGGTATGTGCATCACCACGAAAAGGACCCTGCCTATGACAATGTGATTTTGCATGTTGTTTGGGCGCATACCACTGAGGTCTTTAGGGCCGACAACTCTGTAGTGCCAACTTTGGTTCTTGAGCCCTTTGTACATCCACAACTTCTAAAAAATTATACTGCTTTAAAAAAAAATAAAAATCAATGGATTCCATGTGCATCACAATTTTCTATAGTCAGTGATTTTGAAATTTCAAACTGGTTAGAACGACTGTACTTAGAACGCTTGGAACACAAATTTAAACCCATACAAAAGCAACTCACATCAACACATCAAGATTGGGAAGCGGTGATGTTTTGGCAATTGGCTCGTGCTTTTGGTGCTAAAGTCAATGCAGACGCATTTTGGAGTTTAGCAAAATCCTTTCCGTTTTCTGTATTTCGAAAAGTACAAAACAATCCTATATACATGGAAGCATTGTTGTTTGGTCAATCTAGACTTCTCGTTGATAAAATTGAAGATGCTTATTTCAAAGAATTAGAGTGGTCCTATCAATTTTTGAAACAAAAATATAAATTGAATAATTCTGGAGTGTTGCCCTTACAATTTTTCAGATTACGACCGCCAAATTTTCCAACAATCCGTTTGGCGCAACTTGTACAATTGTACTACAAAAACACGCATTTGTTTTCAAAATTGATGCATGCCAATTCTTATGACGCGTTACAGCAAATTCTTAGATCTGGGCCTTCAGATTTTTGGCGAACGCATTATACATTTAAAAAAGCATCTGCTGAAAAAACAAAGCATATTTCGAGAGCATTCGCAGATTTATTAATCATCAATGCGGTGTTGCCCATGAGGTATGCATACCATTTGGTCAAAGGATTAGATCAAGAATTCATAATTTCAATTATAAAAGCAATTCCCTCTGAGCAAAACAACATTGTAAAGGCCTTTAATGCGTTAAAACCCATTTCGGAGACTGCTTTGGAGTCGCAAGCTTTGATTGAGCTAAAAAATAATTATTGTGACTCATTGAAATGTCTTCAGTGTGGAATTGGTAGTGTACTTTTGAATCGAAATGCTTAACTTGCAATATGAAGCTATTTTATCAACTTTTATTTTATTTTCAGCGCTACGGATTTCACGTTTGTCAACGTATAGCCGATCGTTTTGGGATGCGCGCCAAAGTTGTTCGGACGTCTTTTATTTATGTCACATTTGTAACTGTTGGTTTTGGCTTCGCTTTGTATTTGTTTTTAGCATTTTGGTTACGCATCAAAGATTTGATTTTTTCCAAACGCACCTCTGTTTTTGATATTTAAACCTATGTCCAACCCCATCATAAAAATTTTCAGATCCAAACTCAACACTGCTGTTGTTTTGCTTATTCTTGTGTTGATTATTGGGGTTATTGGCTTTAAAACAATCTCTGATTTTTCTTGGATCGATGCGGTATACATGACCGTTATAACAGTGACTACAGTTGGATTTGGAGAAGTTCATCCATTAGATCAAGAAGCGAAAATATTTACAATCATTCTTATTCTGACCAGTGTTATCATTGTAGGATATGCGTTAAAAATCATAACGGAATACATTATTTCGAAGAATAATATTAATGAATTAAAACAAAAGAAAATGCAAAAGAAAATTGATGCACTTTCTGGCCATGTCATCATTTGTGGCTTTGGCAGAAATGGAAAGCAAACCGCCAAAAAATTAGCGACTCATAACCGCACTTTTGTTGTGATTGAAAAAGATGAGCAGGTAATACAAAAACATCAAAATGACTCCATGCTTTTTGTTCGGGGAGATGCCAATGAAGATGAGGTATTGATTACGGCAGGAATACACCGAGCTTCTTGTTTGATTTCTGCTTTACCCAATGATTCAGAAAATGTTTTTGTAGTTCTTTCTGCACGTCAAATGAATCCAGATGTCAGAATCATCAGTCGTGCGTCGCAAGAAACTTCGTATAGTAAACTTAAACTAGCAGGCGCCAACAATGTTATTCTACCAGATCGTATTGGAGGAGATCATATGGCCTCGCTTGTTGTTGTCCCTGATTTGTTGGAGTTTGTCGATAACCTTTCTATTGTGGGCGATCAGTCCATCAACATCGAAGAAGTTTCAGTTGAACAACTGTATGACACCGCTCAACAGAAAACAATTTTGGAGTTAGATTTACGTAGAAAGACAGGATGTAACGTTATCGGTTATAAAGACCAACATGGCAAATACCACATCAATCCAGAAGCGGACCAGAAACTCGTACCAGGGTCTAAAGTCATTGTTTTGGGACGACCAGAGCAAATACAAACTTTAAATTCTATGTATAATATAGAGGTGAGTTAGTTGTTTTTTCAATATCAGTACGAGCAAAGATGTTCGTATTACTGGAGGATTATTCAACTCTAATTTCAATTGGATTGGTTATAAATTCAAAATAATCATTATCCTTTCCATTTTGATGAAACTTTATAGTGAATTCAAATACACTATTACTTAATGGTGGCTCTTTTAAGGTTAAAATCATTTCAGTTGGTACAGTCGGCTTAGTAAGTAAATAATCTTTCAAATCAAATTTTTTGTAATAGATGTATTTTTCAATGTCTAACACTATAATATTGAAAAGATTAATGATATTATTATTTTTAAGATAACCAGGATTAAAATCAATATTTTAATATATTTCAATTGTTTCAATTCTGTCATTCGTTTTTGGCAAAGGAGGGCTGCAAGCATAAGCTGAATTTATTAAGTTAAATGATTTTGATTTATTCCTCAGGGAATAGTAAGATTCTTTTTGTGGAGTAATCTTAATGGAATATTGATTGAAAACAGTAGAATTCTGATTGATTTCGGATAACTCTATGTCAGTTCCATTTTCTTCAGAATAATTTATTTCGTAAACGTTCCACTCCAAAGAATTAACTTTAAAACGATCTGGAAAGGGGCCGCAATCATCTCCACAGGAAATTACTCCCAAAATCAAAAACGAAATGTAAATTACAATTAAAAAATCAATCTTCTTTCTCATAAATTTATGCATTTTCACATTGATACCAACAAGTTTAATACTTTGCTTTTTCAATTGATCTAATTCTTAATGTACACATTGGCATCTGTACATCTATTATATCTTTTGGCCCCATTAAACTACAACTAGTAAACAGACTCCACTCATGTATATAGACACACTTTTTTATAAAAAGTCACATTTTTTAGGAGGTTTTTTTTAAGAATGCTGAGTAGGTCAATTGTTCCAATCAATTTGTGAAAAGCATAAATTGATTTGAGTTCAAAAATCCAGTCATTATTTCATCTGTTGCATAACTCATTTTTTTTTGTCATCTTGTTGCCACTTTTTATGTCACTAACAACATCTTTATGAAATTCAAAATACAAACATTACTCGCTTTAGTATTACCGTTTTTTTCTTTTGCACAAGACCAAGGCATCGATCAAATTATTGATGAAAAATTTGGAGAAGCCACAGGTTGGTTTGTAAACTTTATATTTTATCAAATCCAATTTACAGAAGAAATCAAAGTCTTTTGGGTGTTGTTTCCACTAATTATCGGAGCAACGTATTTTACCATTTATTTTAAGTTTATCAATTTTCGAGGGATTTTGACTTCCATCAATATAGTTCGTGGGAAGTACGACAGTATAGACCACCACGAAACCATGGAAGCTGCTGGAGATGCCACTCCAGGTGGCGACAGCATCGAAACGATTGCTGTGGAAGGTCATGAGGGTGAAGTTTCTCATTTTCAGGCGCTTACAGCAGCACTTTCGGCTACTGTTGGTCTTGGAAACATTGCAGGAGTTGCCATTGCTGTGTCTATTGGTGGTGCTGGTGCAACCTTTTGGATGATTGTCGCAGGACTTTTGGGTATGGCTTCCAAATTTGTGGAATGTACACTGGGCGTAAAGTATAGAGACATCGATGAACATGGTGTTGTGTATGGAGGACCTATGTACTATTTAACAAAAGGATTAAAATCAAAAGGATTAGAAAAATTAGGAAAAATACTCGCTGTTTTGTTTGCCATTTTTGTCATTGGTGGATCTTTTGGAGGTGGCAATATGTTTCAAGTTAATCAGGCCTTTCAGTTGGTAGAAAACATTACAGGAGGCGAGGCCTCAGTATTGCATGGAAAAGGATGGTTGTTCGGTGTAATTATGGCTGCTTTGGTGGGTGTTGTCATCATTGGAGGTATCAAAAAAATTGCCAAAGTAACAGATAAAATCGTCCCTTTTATGGTAGTTATTTATGTGACCGCGTCTTTGTTTGTGATCTTTACTAATATAAATATGATTGGCGACGCATTTGGTCAAATTTTTGACGGAGCATTTAGCCCCGAAGGTGTTGCTGGTGGTGCTATTGGTGTTCTTGTACAAGGATTCAGACGTGCTGCTTTTTCCAACGAAGCAGGGATTGGTTCTGCATCTATTGCACACTCGGCTGTAAAAACAAAATATGCCGCATCAGAAGGTATGGTAGCATTGTTAGAACCTTTTATTGATACCGTTGTGGTGTGTACCATGACCGCTTTGGTACTCATCATTACAGGAAATGTAAACGCAGCAAATGCATCTTTGAATGATGCACAAGCCATATTATTGACCTCGGGCGCTTTCGAATCTGCGATTTCTTGGTTTCCTTATGTTTTAACCATAGCAGTTGTATTGTTTGCATTTAGCACCATGATTTCTTGGTCCTACTATGGTTTTCAAGGATGGGCATATTTGTTTGGACGTTCCAAAAAAATGGAATACACCTACAAAATCATCTTTTGTCTTTTTGTTATTGTTGGTTCTGCGGCAAGTTTAGGTTCTGTGATTGGCTTTTCGGACGCCATGATTTTTGCCATGATGGTCCCCAATATGATTGGAATTGTAATTTTGGCACCAAAAGTGAAAAAAGAGCTCGACAGGTATTTGAGTGCCATCAGAAAATAGGTATTAAAAAGACCTTTTGTTGTGTTTAGGAATTTTACAAAACAACAAAGAACGGCGGCTTTAGTTCTTTTTTTGATTGTTTTTGCATTGCAATTGTTTTTGTTTTTTGCTCCACAAAATGATTTCTTATCCTACAAACCAGACAAAACAACATCTGATTTACTAGAAAAAGAATTTGCAAAATTGCATCAAAATTCTATTGATGAATCAGTTCCAAAGCTCTATCCGTTCAATCCTAACTTTATCTCAGCATACAAAGGATATACATTGGGCATGTCTGAGATTGAAATTGAGCATCTAAAGCAATTCAGATCAAAAGACCGTTGGGTTAACTCTGCTAAAGAATTTCAAAAAGTCACAGGGATTTCTGATTCATTATTTGAGGTCATTTCGCCATATTTCAAATTTCCAAAATGGGTCACTCAGGGGCAACAAAAATCGAAATATAGCACACAGAAAAAACCGAAGATGGATTTAAATTCAGCATCTGCCCAACAACTTCAAAGTGTTTATGGAATTGGTCCAACATTGTCCAAACGCATTATAGAATTTCGACAAAAATTTGATGGCGGTTTTGCCGCTATGGTCGAACTAAAAGCTGTCTATGGACTAACCGATGAAGTTATAGAAAACATCAGACAAACATTTGTCATTCATCACCCTAGATCTATTGTTAAAATTAATTTGAATGAAGCTCATCAAGAAGATTTGGCGCGTATACCATATATAGATTATGAATTGGCTTATACCATTGAAGAAATGCGTGTGTTAAAAGAGGGGTTTAAATCTGTTGACGAATTAACAAAACTTAAAGATTTTCCAACGGAAAAATTAGACATAATTAAACTATATTTGTACGTAAATTAGATCTGTATGAATTTTCAACTCTCAGAAGAGCAGAAACTTATAGCTGAATCGGCACGTGACTTTGCAGAGCAATACATTCGCCCACACATTATGGAGTGGGATGAGACACAGCATTTTCCAGAAGATGTCCTTAAAAAAGCAGGAGAAATGGGATTTATGGGGATTTTCATCCCTGAAGAATACGGTGGATCTGGGATGGGTTATCATGAATATGTGGCTATCATTCAAGAAATTTCTAAAGTCGATCCTTCAATAGGATTATCAGTAGCCGCACACAATTCGTTGTGTACAGGACATATTTTTTATTTTGGAAATGAAGAACAAAAGCAAAAGTGGCTTCCAAAACTCGCTTCAGGCGAATGGATTGGAGCATGGGGTCTTACGGAACACAATACAGGAAGTGATGCTGGCGGAATGAATACGACTGCAATCAAAGATGGCGACCACTATGTATTGAATGGATCCAAGAATTTTATCACTCATGGAATCAGTGGAAATGTAGCAGTGGTTATTGCACGAACTGGTGAAAAAGGAGATAATCATGGTATGTCGGCATTTGTTGTAGAACGAGGAACTCCTGGATTCAGTTCTGGTAAAAAAGAAGACAAATTAGGGATGCGTGCAAGTGAAACAGCAGAACTAATTTTTGACAATTGTAAAATTCATAAAGACAACATGCTAGGCCAAGAAGGTGATGGGTTTGTACAATCGCTTAAACTTTTGGATGGAGGACGAATTTCTATCGGTGCTTTGTCTCTTGGAATTGCAAAAGGGGCTTATGAAGCCGCATTGAAATACTCCAAAGAACGAGAACAATTTGGAAAACCCATTTCAAGTTTTCAGGGTATTTCTTTCAAACTCTCAGATATGGCAACCGAAATTCAAGCTTCAGAACTTTTGGTACATAAAGCAGCATCCATGAAAAACAAAGGCGAAAGAGTCACCACCATAGGAGCCATGGCAAAAATGTATGCTAGTGAATCCTGTGTACGTATTGCCAATGAAGCAGTTCAAATTCATGGAGGGTACGGATACATAAAAGAATACCCTGTAGAGAAATTTTATAGAGATTCGAAGTTGTGTACTATTGGAGAAGGTACTACGGAAATCCAAAAGTTAGTCATCGCCAGAAATATTTTAAAATAAAGTGTGACCATGTCATAATTAAGATTATATTTGCACTCTTAATTCTAAAGAAAGGAGGTTTACATTTATGCTAATAATACCAATAAAAGAAGGAGAAAACATAGATAGAGCGCTGAAACGCTTCAAACGTAAGTTTGATCGTACAGGTACAAAACGTTCATTACAAACACGTAAACAATTTACGAAACCCTCCGTAAAAAGACGAGCAGAAATTCAAAAAGCTCAGTACATTCAAGGCCTAAGAGATGCCGAGAATCTATAAGCGCTGAATTTGTTAAAATATAAAACACCTTGAAAAAGGTGTTTTTTTTGTTTATATTTGAATCTAACCTAAATTTATTTTGATATGAACACTAAATCATTTCTCCTATCGGGCATCCTTGGTGCCATTGTTTATTTTTTACTTGGCTGGTTGTTTTACGGCGTGTTATTTACAGAACTTCATGCAAGTGAGTCATGTATGTGGATGATTGCACTTAGCTGTTTGTTTATGGCGCTTCTTATTTCGCTTATTTACAACCGCTGGGCAAGTATCACTACTTTTTCTACAGGATTCAAAGCAGGTTTTGCTATTGGATTTCTGTATACTCTGAGCATGAACTTTTTCATGTATTCAAGCAAGGGAATAGACACAGATTTCTTTATTCTTCTCGCCATTGAAACAATTTCCTTAGCCATTGTTGGTGGCGTTGTAGGGTATGCAAATGGTCTTTTTGGAAAAAAGAGCTAACCAAAGTATAGGATAATCAACAAAAGATATCGAATTTTTTGTATCTTAGGGTGACTAATTGTACCCTATGTCCATTCAGTCTTTTGTTGATTACCTTTCTTTAGAAAAAAACTATGCTGCGCATAGTATTGCGGCATACCGTAAAGATTTGGAAGATTTCCAGTACTACATATCTGTAGACTTTTCTGACGACAATTTAGCAGAGATCAACTATGCACAGATAAGAAGCTGGATTATTCGACTTGTAGACAGCGGATTGAGCAACAGATCCATAAATCGGAAAACATCTTCGTTAAATTCTTATTACAAATTTCTAATAAAAACAGGCGATATAACGCATTCGCCACTGGCCAAACACAAAGCGCTAAAAGTTCAGAAGAAAGTACACATACCTTTTTCTGAACAAGAAATCGAAACAGTTTTAAGTACCGCAGCTACCCACGATTTTGAAGCCATGCGAAACAAACTCATTGTAGAGTTGTTTTATTCCACAGGGATTCGACGTTCGGAGCTGATCAATCTTAAACTTAACGGTGTTGATTTTGAGCAAAATCAAATCAAAGTACTGGGGAAACGCAATAAAGAACGTTTTATTCCGTTGTTAAGTACAGTAGAAAACACCTTAAAATCGTATATAGAAATGAGAAAAACTTTACCTCAAATCAAAAGCCCTGATTTTCTTTTTCTTACGCAAAAAGGTGCTCAAATTTATGCTGCATTGGTGTACAGAATCATCAATAAATATTTTTCTGAGGTTTCATCAAAAGTAAAAAAGAGTCCTCATATTTTGCGGCATTCATTCGCTACACACCTTTTGAATCATGGTGCCGATCTCAATGCTGTAAAGGAGCTATTGGGGCACTCGAGCTTGGCAGCTACTCAAGTGTATACCCATAATAATATTTCGGAACTTAAAAAAGTTTATGCCAAAGCCCACCCAAGACAAACAAAATTATAATAATTTAAATTTATCCGTTATGAAAGTAAATATTCAATCCATCAATTTTAATATTGATCAAAAACTTATCACCTTCATTCAAAAGCGAATGAATAAACTTGATTTGTTTTATGATAAAATAATCAAGTCAGATGTATTTCTTAAAGTTGAAAACACTTCAGAAAAGGAGAACAAAATCTTTGAAGCCAAGCTTTCCGTTCCAGGAGATAGTCTGGTCGTTAAGAAAAAATGTAAAAGCTTTGAAGAGGGGGTAGATACAGCGGTTCATATATTGGAACGACAACTAAAAAAACGAAAAGAAAAAATACGTCAACAAACCTCATAAAAATATTTAAAAAATGTTTTGAAACAAAAAAAATATATATACATTTGCAGTCCGTTAGAAATAGCGGGCTTTTTTGTATGCGAAAAACATTAAAAAAGCCGATGTAGCTCAGCTGGCTAGAGCAGCTGATTTGTAATCAGCAGGTCGTGGGTTCGAGTCCCTCCATCGGCTCAAGTTCTTAAAAATACTGAAACCAATTTTTAAATTGGGGAGATACTCAAGCGGCCAACGAGGACAGACTGTAAATCTGTTGGTTTTTACCTTCGCAGGTTCGAATCCTGCTCTCCCCACATTTAATGGATAGGATATAAAATATATTGCGGGAGTAGCTCAGTTGGTAGAGCGTCAGCCTTCCAAGCTGAATGTCGCCGGTTCGAACCCGGTCTCCCGCTCTAAAATTTTAAGCCGGTGTAGCTCAGGGGTAGAGCGTTTCCTTGGTAAGGAAGAGGTCACGGGTTCAAATCCCGTCATTGGCTCATTTTTTTTAGGGCGCATAAATTAGAACACTAATATTATTAATATAACAAAGACTAAAATTTAAATCATGGCAAAGGGAACTTTCGATCGCTCCAAACCGCACTTAAACATCGGTACTATTGGACACGTAGATCACGGAAAAACAACTTTAACAGCAGCAATCACTAAAGTATTAGCAGATGCTGGTTTATCAGAAGCACGTTCATTTGATACAATTGACAACGCTCCTGAAGAAAAAGAAAGAGGTATTACAATTAATACATCACACGTAGAGTACCAAACTGAAAATCGTCATTACGCACACGTAGACTGTCCAGGTCACGCGGATTACGTAAAGAACATGGTAACTGGTGCTGCGCAAATGGATGGTGCAATCTTAGTGGTTGCAGCAACTGATGGGCCAATGCCACAAACACGTGAGCACATTCTTTTGGGACGTCAGGTAGGTATTCCAAGAATTGTTGTCTTCCTTAACAAAGTAGATATGGTAGACGATGAAGAGCTTTTAGAGCTTGTAGACATGGAAGTAAGAGACTTATTGAACTTCTACGAGTACGATGGAGACAATGGGCCTGTAATTTCTGGATCAGCTCTTGGTGCACTTAACGGTGAGCAAAAGTGGGTTGATACTGTAATGGAATTGATGGAAGCTGTTGATACTTGGATTGAATTACCTAAAAGAGATGTCGACAAAGACTTCTTAATGCCAATTGAAGATGTATTCTCAATTACAGGTCGTGGTACTGTTGCCACTGGTCGTATCGAGACTGGTATTGCAAACACTGGAGACCCAGTTGAAATCATCGGAATGGGTGCAGAAAAATTGACATCTACGATTACTGGTATCGAAATGTTCCGTCAAATCCTTGACCGAGGTGAGGCAGGAGACAACGCTGGTATTCTTCTAAGAGGTATCGAAAAAACTGATATTTCTAGAGGTATGGTAATCTGTAAGCCAGGATCTGTAACACCACACGCTAAATTTAAAGCTGAGGTTTATATCCTTAAAAAAGAAGAAGGTGGACGTCACACTCCATTCCATAACAACTATCGTCCACAGTTTTATGTGCGTACAACAGATGTTACAGGAAACATTGCATTGCCATCTGGAGTAGAAATGGTAATGCCTGGTGACAACTTGACTATTACGGTTGATTTGATTCAACCAATCGCAATGAATGTTGGACTACGTTTCGCAATCCGTGAAGGTGGTAGAACAGTTGGTGCAGGTCAGGTAACTGAGATTTTAGACTAATAATTGTTAGATTAATACTGGTTAAGGTGTCCTGAATTTTCAGGATACCTTGACTTGTATTTACGGGTTTAGCTCAGTTGGTAGAGCACTGGTCTCCAAAACCAGGTGTCGGGAGTTCGAGTCTCTCAACCCGTGCTAGGTACTAGAAGTGAAACCATTAACAAGCTAAATAAAATCCAAATCAACTCAAATTAATATAGTAAAAATGATAGAATATATTAAAGAATCATTTGATGAATTAAAGAACAACGTCAGTTGGCCATCTTGGTCTCAAGGACAAAGCTTAACCGTCCTTGTTGCATTGTTCTCCATTATATTTTCACTAGCAATTTGGGGTGTAGACACTGTTTTTGCACGTGTTGTAGAAACGTTTTTTAATTGGATAAAATAATAACACACTGATGTCAGAGCAAAAGGAAGAGAAAAAGTGGTATGTTGTTCGTGCTGTAAGCGGACAAGAAAACAAAATCAAAACGTATATAGAGACAGAAATTTCTCGATTAGGTTTAGATAACTTTGTAGATCAAGTCCTTGTGCCTACAGAAAATGTAATTCAAATCCGTAACGGAAAAAAGGTACAAAAAGAGAAAGTATATTTTCCTGGGTACATCATGATTCAAGCCAATTTGAGTGGTGAAATTCCACACATCATCAAATCCATTACCAATGTGATAGGATTTTTAGGCGAAACTAAAGGCGGAGAACCTGTACCACTACGTCAGTCAGAAGTCAACAGAATGTTAGGTAAAGTTGATGAATTAGCTCTTGAAGCTGATCAAAACGTTGCCATTCCATTTGTTATTGGCG
Source organism: Flavobacteriaceae bacterium (assembly GCA_029238515.1). Lineage (GTDB taxonomy): Bacteria > Bacteroidota > Bacteroidia > Flavobacteriales > Flavobacteriaceae > UBA3537. The sequence goes on from JAQWFW010000003.1 coordinate 24,944, forward strand.
AAACGGTAAAAGTAATCGACGGACCATTCAATGGTTTTGATGGTTCAGTAGAAAAAATAAATGAAGAAAAGCGTAAGCTCGAAGTTATGGTAAAGATTTTCGGAAGAAAAACTCCACTAGAACTCAGCTATATGCAAGTAGATAAAATTTAATAATTGTTACAATTAACACGGTTTGTGTTTTCAGCTTCCACTAGAAAATACAAGTCACTAAAAATTAAAAATGGCAAAAGAACTAGACAAAGTAGTTAAACTACAAGTTAGGGGAGGTGCAGCGAATCCATCGCCACCGGTTGGACCCGCTTTAGGTGCTGCTGGAGTCAATATCATGGAGTTTTGTAAGCAGTTTAATGCACGAACTCAAGACAAAGCTGGTAAAGTTTTACCAGTTGTGATATCGGTTTATAAAGACAAATCATTTGAATTTGTCATTAAAACTCCTCCAGCTGCAGTACAATTATTAGAAGCGGCCAAAGTAAAAAAAGGTTCTGGTGAACCACATGTTAAAAAAGTAGCTAAAGTCACTTGGGATCAAGTGAAAACAATTGCTGAAGACAAAATGGTAGATTTAAATGCATTTACTATTGAGTCTGCAATGAAAATGGTTGCTGGTACTGCCAGATCGATGGGTATAACTGTAAAAGGTGGTGAAGCACCCAAATAAACTGTATTTGAAATGGCAAGATTAACAAAAAAACAAAAAGAAGCAGTAGCAAAAATTGACAAGAGTAAATTCTACTCACTCAGTGAAGCTTCTGCCTTAATAAAAGAAATATCAAATGCAAAATTTGATGCTTCTGTAGACATCGCTATTCGTCTTGGGGTAGATCCTAAGAAAGCAAATCAAATGGTGAGAGGTGTTGTATCACTTCCCCATGGAACGGGTAAAGACATCAAAGTATTGGCACTTGTAACGCCTGACAAAGAACAGGAAGCAAAAGATGCTGGTGCAGATTTCGTAGGTCTTAATGAGTACCTTGATAAAATCAAAGGTGGATGGACAGACGTAGACGTCATTATTACTATGCCTAGCGTAATGGGGAAATTAGGACCACTAGGTCGTGTATTAGGACCAAGAGGATTGATGCCAAACCCAAAGACTGGAACAGTAACAATGGAAGTAGGTAAAGCTGTTTCTGATGTGAAAAAAGGTAAAATCGACTTTAAAGTAGATAAGTTTGGTATTATCCATGCAGCGATTGGTAAAGCATCCTTTGACTTAGCAAAGTTGATTGACAATGCAAATGAGCTATTGACAACAATTGTAAAGTTAAAGCCTGCAGCATCCAAAGGAACTTATATGGAAAGCGTATTTATGTCTAGCACAATGAGTCCTAGCGTACGTATTGATGAGAAATCTATCTAATC
>JAQWFW010000035.1 GCA_029238515.1 Flavobacteriaceae bacterium
TCGTACAAACGTGCATCTTCACCAGGATTTTTGCAAGGCCACATCCAATTTGCTGACAAGGAAACACTACTCAATTCTTCTTCCAAAGGTGCCCAAACAATATTGGTCAATGCTTCAGTTATGGCGTTTCTACTCCCAGCAGTAGGATCTATAAGTGCGGCAATGGGTGCATGTCCTATGCTCGTTGCCACCCCATGACCGTTTTTGTAGTCCAAAGCCATTACCCCAACATTGTTAAGAGGAAGTTGTAAAGGTCCTACACATTGTTGTTTTGCCACTTTTCCTCCAACACATCGATCTACTTTATTCGTTAGCCAATCTTTGCATGCAACAGCTTCTAATTTCAAAACATGTTCTAGATACGTTTTGAATAATGATACATCATATTCTGGTACGCTGTAATTTTTCACAACAGTTTTGTCTTCCAATATGGTTTTTGGGGAACTTCCAAACATGTCTTCCAGATTGAAGTCCATTGGTTTGTTCCCTTTTTTTTCTGATTCAAATACAAAACGATGATCATCGGTTACTTTCCCCACGGTGTATATTGGAGAGCGCTCGCGTTCTGCAATCTTTTGAAGGGTATCAATGTGTTCTTCAGAAATAACCAAGCCCATACGTTCTTGAGATTCATTGCCTACAAGTTCTTTATCAGACAAGGTAGGATCGCCAACAGGCAACTCATCGAGGTTGATGTGTCCGCCAGTATCTTCTACCAACTCAGAGAGACAGTTTAAGTGACCGCCTGCTCCGTGGTCGTGTATGGATACAATAAAATTTTCTTCACTTTCCACCATTCCTCGAATGGTATTGGCGGCTCGCATTTGCATTTCAGGGTTAGAACGTTGTACAGCATTGAGCTCTATTCCAGATGAAAATTCGCCTGTATCCGCCGATGACACCGCAGCACCACCCATGCCAATTCTGTAATTATCCCCACCAAGAATTACAATTTTATCGTCTTTTTTAGGTTCACCTTTCAAGGCCTGATCAGCTTTGCCATAGCCAATACCACCGGCCTGCATGATGACTTTATCGAAACCCAAGCGATCGGCATCTTCTTGATGTTCAAAAGTAAGTACGGAACCACAAATCAGAGGTTGTCCAAACTTATTTCCAAAATCTGAGGCACCGTTGGAGGCCTTGATAAGTATATCAATTGGGGTTTGGTACAGCCATTGGCGTTCTTCAAATCCTTTTTCCCATGGGCGATTATCAAGAAGTCGTGAATAGGATGTCATGTAAACGGCTGTTCCAGCTAGAGGGAGAGACCCTTTTCCACCCGCCAAACGATCACGAATTTCTCCACCAGAACCTGTAGCAGCGCCATTAAATGGCTCAACAGTGGTTGGGAAATTATGAGTTTCGGCTTTTAGAGAAATGACCGATTCAAAATCTTTTGTAGTGTAGGTCTCAGGGATATCGGCTCTTTTGGGTGCAAATTGCTCCACAACTGGTCCTTTGATGAAGGCCACATTATCTTTATAAGCCGATACAATATTATTAGGGTTTTGCTTCGATGTTTCTTTGATAAGTTTAAATAGAGAAGTGGGTTGTTCTTCACCATCAATAATAAAAGTACCGTTAAAAATTTTGTGACGGCAGTGTTCGGAATTGACTTGTGAAAAACCAAAAACTTCGGAGTCGGTGAGAGGACGACCAATTTTTTGACGAACATTTTCGAGATAAGCAATCTCTACATCGCTAAGCGCGAGTCCCTCTTGTTCGTTGTAGCTTGCAATATCTTGAATTTCTAAAATTGGTTCAGGGGTGATGTTAATATCAAAAATAGTTTGATTCAATTGCTTGAATTGTTCCGAAATCATTGGATCAAAATCTTTGAAATCTGTTCCTATCGCTTGAAATTTTTCAATACGTACAATACCATTGATACCCATGTTTTGAGTGATTTCTACAGCATTTGTACTCCAAGGCGTGATCATGGCGGCACGTGGTCCAACAAAACTGGCCTCAATAGTGGCAGTCTCTATTTTGGGTTGATGACCAAACAACCATATGAGTTTGGCTATGGTTTCTGTTGAGAATTCTTCTGGCGATTGAACGGCAAATACGCTATGTTGAGCGTCTCCAAAGAAGTGAATCATGCGGTTGATGTTGTTGATTACGAATCCCTACAAAATTAATTTTTTTGTATTGATTTTTAGCACTTTTTTTTATCGATTTTGAGCGATTATTCACAAGTTTTGAACAGTGAATTCCATCTTCAATAAATTCACTAATATTTAACTATTTTCCTTGTGTGTTGTCCATGTGTATTTTGGAGATGCATGATGTACATTCCACTGCTTAGGGTGCTGATGTCTACTGCAGAATGTTGAGAATCCACAGTGGTTTTTAAAATGGTATTTCCAGTAAGATCAAATACTTCTATTTGTGTTTGGTTTTGTACGTCTACAAAAAGCAATGCACCCTTTACAGGGTTGGGGTATATTTTTATGTGCTTAGGTTCTACATTTGTTACGCTTAAGGTTTGTGTATGGCTACCGAGGTTGGTGCAAGTGTTTTGTGGATAGCTGGTCCATTCATTGGCGTTGTACACTGTGCTTCCATTGGTAATAGTTGCATTACGCACTAGGGTGGTGTTTTCAGCATAAACGGTAGCATCACTACGTGTTCCAAGGATATCGATTAGAATATCGTTTTTAAACAGCCCAAGTGCATCATTACCATTAAATTCTGTAATCGCATTGTTAAGGTTGTCAAAAACATTGGTGCACACACTTGTGCCTCCGTTGGCGACCACAAAAACGTCTTCGTTGGAAATACTGGCATTTGAAGGGAAATTATAGGTGTTTGTCCATGTGCTGTTGCCGTTACTGCTTAATTTAATGCTGTACTCTGATAAATTTACCGTCGCTCCTGTAAAATT
>JAQWFW010000042.1 GCA_029238515.1 Flavobacteriaceae bacterium
CAGTTAAGCCCATTAGCGCCGATGGTACTACACTTGTGGAAGAGTAGGTCACCGCCTTTTTTTATACTGAACACCGGTTCAGTATCCATGAAGCCCTCACTAAAGTGAGGGCTTTTTTTATGCTTTGCTTTGAGGTGGAAAAACAGGAGTTTAGCTATTTATATTATGTTTGTTGTTATATAAAATATTCCATATACTATCAAGTTTTTCTTCAATTAGAGTTGTATTCACTTCAGACTTACATGAGTTTTTGCAATTAAGGGTTTCTAAAGCTTTTATCATTCGCTCATAATTTTTGTTCTGTTGTTTGGCGATGACAACTAATTGGTCAAGTTTAGCTTCAATGCCGGTTTCGTTAATTTTACCAGGGACCTTATTAAGAATAGTCTCTAATTCTATAATAATTTTATGCAATAAATCTCGATTCATAATCTTATATTTTAGAGTGTATGATTAGTAGCGAACAAAAGGTTTAATACTGTGCCAATAAGTACTTGATTAGGTCAGTAGTGGTAACAATCCCCAACAACTTATCGTTTTGGTCTACTACAGGTAGGGCATGAAATTCTGCCTCCAGAAATATTTTGGCAACTTCTTTAATGGTGGCCGATATGGGTATGCATTGTGGATTACGAACCATAATTTGCTCGAGAGTAAATAAGGAATATACCGAAGTGTCTACCGTAAAATTTTTGGGGTCATAACTGTCTACAAAACTGATACGGGCCAAGTCTGTTACGCTGAGAATACCCACAATCTTTTCACCTGATACAACAGGTAAATGACGTACACGGTGGGTTTTAAAAAGTTGTTCGGCTTTGCTCAAGCCATCATTGAGTTGTAAGGCAATGGGCTCTGTGGCCATAATGTGCTGTACAGATTCACGTTTTTTCATGATGTTTGGTTTTTATATTCGTATTAGCAACTTTTAAAGAAATACAACATTGAATTTATTTAATTTTGAAATTCTACATCCCAACTTTCCGTCTATTGCATTCTTTAAAATATTAGTTCCTTATTTTTAATTTTCATTTTTTTAGACTTTATCATTTTTATAATTTGATTAAAGCCCTTAGAGTCTTGAATTAATGAAACCTTGTTTGATTTTGTATAAAATTTTAAAATCCTATACATTCTTAAATATTTAATCTTTTCTACATCTTCCCATAAAACAACCTTTTTATTGTTTAGCCAGTTTGTAACAATCAGTTTTTCATGATCAAATATTAATTTATAATTGTAAAACCGCATTAATGCTATAACCCCTAAACAAAGAAATAGACCTATTGTTAAAGATGCTACTAGAAAAATATCTTTATTTACATATATGGTTAAAATATTTAACAGGACAACCCCAATAAAACAACAAATAATCCCTAGCCATTTAAAACTAATATCTGCCTTCAAAATAAATTTTCCACTCAAATTTTTTTGTATTCTTTTCTTTGCTTTATAATTGAAATAAAGTATCAGAATACTAGAAATAATAGTTGAAATTATCATACTCATCTAATTATTTTTCAACCCCAAAAAAATCAATAAAGAAAAAAACAACGTAAGTTTTATTAGTGTAAAGATTTTAGATTTGGGGTCTAAATATTCATCCCTATAAAAATATAAAAAATTAACAAATAACAAAATGACATTTGTTAGTTAAATGATTTTTAGTTTTTTTAGTACGAACAAGATGCTCGCTTGTGGAGAGTTGTTATAAAAAAAGCCAGCTTATTTTTCAAAAACAGAAATGTTCTTTATTCTGTATAGTGTTTTGTTTTGGGAGAGATTATACTTGCGTAAAATCCATCGCCCAAACACAGATAAGGATTTCTTTTTTGAATTTTGTAGCGTCAATAAAACAATCAAATCGTTGATGACTTTAAACGTACGTCCCAATCCATATTTGGAAACCCCCAATTTTCGGGCATTGTGATGTACTGCCAGTTGTGTAATTCGTGCACCATTCAAGTGTGCAAGCACATTGATGAAGCGGTGCATTCCCCCATATAAATTCAATTTTTTGGCTGTAGTTTTAGTGAACACTTTTAAGCTACAGCCATGGTCATTTATGTTCAGTTTGGTGCTTTTCCGAATTATATAATTTGCAATCTTGGAGGGTAATGTTTTGTGGAACGGATCTTTCCTGTTGACACGAATACCACCCACTATATCCCAATGTTCATCTTTGGCTGTATTTAGCATTATGGGAATATCGTTTGGATCGTTTTGCAAATCACCATCCATAGTGACGATATAATCCCCTTTGGCGTGATCAATTCCTGCGGCTAAAGCTAAACTTTGACCATAGTTTTTGTCCAATTCAATGGCAATACAATTGGGCTGTAATTGTTGTTTTAGTTGCTGTTGGGTATCATCGGTAGAGCCATCATTCACCAAAATAAGTTCGAAGGTATAGTCTTTTAGGGCACGATTTATGGCTTTTACAAGTGGTATTACGTTTTGTGCTTCATTATACAAAGGAACTACAAGCGAAATCAAACCAAAATGAGAAGGGTGCACATGCATAAAAAAGAAGAATTCTGTGCTCCAAAAGTACGGTAATTTTTCTATTGAATTTAGCTCTTAAGAATTGCTCTAGAAATCACAATTTTCTGAATTTCAGAAGTCCCTTCATAAATTTGTGTGATTTTGGCATCGCGCATCATACGTTCTACATGGTAGTCTTTTACAAATCCATTTCCACCATGAATTTGAACGGCTTCAACGGTGTGTTGCATGGCTACTTTGGAGGCGTACAATTTGGCCATAGCGCTCGAAGTGTCGTAAGTATTTCCAAGATCTTTGTCTAAAGCCGATTTGTAGACCAATAGCCTAGCGGCTTCAATATCAGTAGCCATTTCGGCCAACTTAAAAGCAATGGCTTGATGGTTGCTTATTTCGGTACCAAATGCTTTCCGTTCTTTAGAATATTTCAGAGAAAGTTCGTATGCGCCAGACGCTATACCAAGGGCTTGAGCAGCAATACCTATGCGTCCTCCAGACAAGGTTTTCATGGCAAATGTGAACCCAAATCCATCGTCACCAATACGGTTTTCTTTCGGAATTTTAACGTCGTTAAATTGTAAGGTATGGGTATCGCTCCCACGAATTCCAAGTTTATTTTCTTTTGGACCAATTTCAAATCCTGGTGTGTCACGTTCTACAATAAAAGCATTGATCCCTTTGTGGCCTTTTGCGCGGTCTGTTTGTGCAATAACCAAGTAAACTTGTGCCCGTCCTCCGTTGGTGATCCAGTTTTTTGTTCCATTTAAGAGGTAATAATCGCCTTTATCAATTGCTGTAGTGCTTTGCGAAGTAGCATCACTACCCGCTTCAGGTTCGCTTAAACAAAATGCACCAATCCATTCACCAGAAGTCAATTTGGGGAGGTATTTTTCTTTTTGAGTATCGGTGCCATAGGCCTCTATGCCATAACATACCAATGAATTGTTCACAGAAACCATTACACTTGCCGAAGCATCTATCTTGGAAAGTTCTTCCATAATAAGAACATAAGAAATGGTGTCCATTCCACTACCACCATATTCTGGACTTACCATGATGCCCATAAAGCCCAATGCTCCCATTTTTTTTACTAAATTGTCAGGAAATTGTTGCAACTCATCGCGTTCAATAACGCCAGGGAGGAGTTCGGTTTGAGCGAATTCGCGTGCTGCGTCGCGCACCATGATTTGTTCTTCGGTAAGCCTAAAGTGCATTCAGTTAAAAATTAAAGTATTCGTAAATATGTCCCACAAATATAATTTAATATTAGAACATTATCAATGTGAGCCGCCATTTTTAATAATATGCTAAAAAACACATATAATATTGTTGGCGTAATGTCTGGAACATCTTTGGATGGTATTGATTTTTGTTGGGTAAAATTTTCAAAAAAGGAGCATTGGAGTTTTAAAATTTTGGCTGCAGAAACGGTTGCTTATTCTGCCGAAATGAAAACTAAATTGAATGCTTCAATTGCCCTTAATTCAAATCAGTTGAATCAACTCAATATAGAATACACAAATTATTTGGGTCATGCCATCAGAGATTTTATTCAAAAACATCAAATTTCAAATTTAGATGCTGTGTGTAGTCATGGGCATACTGTTTTTCACCAACCCGAAAAAGGGATAACCTTACAGATTGGAAATCTACCCAAATTGGCTCAACAACTTCAACAAATAGTGGTTTGCGATTTTCGTGTGCAAGACGTCGCTATGGGTGGGCAAGGAGCTCCATTGGTGCCTATTGGAGATGCACTGTTATTTGCTCAATATGATTTTTGTTTGAATCTAGGTGGCTTTGCCAATATCTCTTTTCAGCACAACAATCAACGTTTGGCTTTCGATGTTTGCCCTGCAAACATTACGTTGAATCATTATGTACAATCAAAAGGATATTCTTTTGATAATGGCGGTAAATTTGCGGCTCAAGGCACAGTGCATGATCCGCTTTTGAAGGCCCTCAACTCCTTAGAATTTTATAAAAAAACACCACCAAAATCTCTGGGGCTAGAATGGGTGCAGAGCAAAGTCTTTCCGCTTGTTGATTCTTTTGATTTAGATACCAATTCAGTGTTAAGAACCCTAGTCGAACATACGGCTACACAAATTGCCGATGTACTGCATCGCTACAATTTGAGTGATGGACTTTTTACTGGAGGCGGAGCACTCAACTCTTTTTTGATTTCGCGCATAGCGGAGCGGTCTTATATGAAAATTTCTAGTGCTCACCCAGATTTAATTCATTTCAAAGAAGCACTTATTTTTGCATTTTTAGGGGTTTTAAAATTGCGTAACGAGGTGAATTGTCTACAGAGTGTAACTGGTGCAACGCAAGACCATAGTAGTGGTGAAATTTATTTTCCGTCTATCGATTAAATGCCTGAAATGTTTTATTATATTTGTTGGCATCAACAAAAATAACCAATGACTTTAATCAATGTTATTCACCTAACCTGATCCTATGGAATCCATTATTATTGCTGTATTTATTACCGGTTATTTAGCCATCACCTTAGAGCATAGCTTGAAAATTGACAAGCTTATCCCCGCACTCATTATGATGGCTGTTAGTTGGGCTTTTATTTCTTTTGGAATTGACGATTTTGACACTTGGTTTGATTCTTCAAAACATGCATTAGTTAGCAATTTTGAAGTACTTACTCACGATGGTAAAATGCATTTGTTAGAGGAAACCTTGCTTCACCATTTGGGTAAAACTGCAGAGATTTTGGTATTCTTGTTAGGAGCAATGACCATTGTCGAAATCATTGCTTATTTTAATGGCTTTGCAACGATTAAAAGCTTTATAAGAACAAAAAAGAAAACAGAATTGCTCTGGATATTCTGTGTCCTTGCGTTTGTTCTTTCAGCAATCATTGATAATCTTACGGCGACCATTGTTTTGATTTCATTACTTCAGAAACTTGTTAAAGACCGCAATATTCGACTATGGTTTGCAGGACTAATAGTCATAGCGGCCAATGCTGGTGGTGCTTTTTCACCTATTGGAGATGTGACGACGACAATGCTTTGGATTGCAGACAAAGTGTCTACGCCGCATTTGTTTGGGTATTTGCTATTGCCTTCTTTAGTATGTATGCTTGTGCCTACCTTTTTGGCCTCTCGACTTTCCGTTTTTAAAGGGAATTTAGAGGTAGATGACAGCGATGATCAACCTGCTGGACGTTTTAGTGGCACTATGCTTTATTTAGGTCTTTCAGCAATTATTTTTGTACCTATTTTTAAAATGGTTACTCATTTACCTCCTTATGTTGGAATGATGCTTTCCTTGGGTGTTGTGGCTGTTTTTGCTGAAATTTACAGTTCTTCAAAGTTTAGTTTAGAAGCTTTAGATAAAGATGGACATACTAGTCCCGTACATCACTCGCTGACCAAAATAGAATTGCCAAGCATCTTATTTTTCTTGGGAATTTTGATGGCTGTAGCCGCCTTAGAATCTCTAGGTATTTTATTTGGCTTCGCCGATTGGTTGAAAGTAGCTACCCCACACATTGGGACAGAAGTTGCAGGGACTCAAGTTTCAGATTTAGTTGTTTTACTTCTTGGAGTTGGTTCTGCAGTAATTGATAATGTGCCGCTTGTAGCCGCTTCACTAGGCATGTTTTCTGAACCCGCCGATAATATACTTTGGCATTTTATCGCCTATTCTGCTGGGACAGGTGGTAGTATGCTCATCATTGGATCTGCAGCAGGTGTGGTTGCTATGGGCATGGAAAAAATTAATTTTTTCTGGTATTTGAAAAAAATCACATGGCTAGCTTTTGTTGGATTTATCGCTGGTGCACTGGTCTTTTTCTTTACAAGAACATTGTTCTAGACATACGTTTTCTTAATGGATGACGTTTAACTTAATATATTAACATACAAATAGTTATGAATTTGAGTATAATTCAAACACAATCTGTTCCAATTACAGAACCCGAATCAGTAGAAAAAACATTATCAATCATTGAATTAATAAAAAGTGGTGGTACTGCAGGGCAGTTGATTATTGCATTGCTTTTTGTGCTTTTGGTGGTTGCACTTTATATTTATTTTGAACGCCTTTTTACCATCAAATCTGCGTCTAAGGTCGACCCTAATTTTATGAATGAAATTAAAGACCATGTCAGCAGTGGCAAAATTGAAGCCGCAAAGCTTTTATGTGCACAAGAAAATTCACCAGTCTCTCGCTTGATTCAAAAAGGAATTTCACGCATCGGACGCCCTTTGGCAGATATCAATTCAGCTATTGAAAACGCTGGAAAATTAGAAGTCTATACACTAGAAAAAAATGTAAGTATTTTGGCAACCATTTCTGGTGCTGCACCTATGATTGGTTTTTTGGGAACCGTCATTGGAATGATACTCTCTATTTTTGAAATCGCCAATTCTGGAGGTCAAATAGACATTAAACTTTTGGCCGATGGACTTTATACGGCCATGACAACTACTGTTGCTGGACTTCTTGTGGGTATTGTCGCCTACATTGCCTTCAATCATTTGGTGAGTCGCACCAACAAAGTCGTATATAAAATGGAAGCCAACTCCGTCGAATTTTTAGATTTACTCAACGAACCAGCACTCTAAATGAATATTCGCGGAAGAAACAAGATAACCCCCGAATTCAACATGTCTTCTATGACAGACATCGTTTTTTTGTTGCTAATTTTCTTCATGTTAGCATCAACTTTGGTGACCACCAATGCTATTGATATTTTATTGCCAAAAGCTAATGGAAAAACAGAAAACAAAAAATCTGTAGCAGTAAGTATAAAAGAAGACCTGACGTATTACATAGACCAAAAACAAATCAATACACCTGAATTAGAATCAGCGCTCATCAACTTACTTCAAGAAGAAGAATCTCCAACAATTGTCTTGCGTGCCGAAAAATCGGTACCAGTGGACAATGTTGTTCAAGTAATGGACATCGCTAATCGTAATAAATTCAAAGTCATTTTGGCGGTCAAACCCAATTAAAATGAAATACTTCAGAACCAAACAAGAACGCCATGCGGCTCGGCTTACGGCGCTGATTGCCCTTCTTTTAGTTCTATTACTTTTTGTTGTAGGACCACCCTACATGGATCCACCAGAAGAATACGGAGTAGCAGTCAATTTTGGGACTACTGATTTTGGTAGTGGAAACAATCAACCCAAAACGCCTACAACTACAAATATTGAAGATATTCCAGAACCAACTAAAACTGAAACCCCAGCAGTTTCAGAGCCCAACTCGAACAATACAGAAGAAGTTTTAACAACTGAAGAAGAAGCCGAAATCGCTTTAAAAAAAGCTCAAAAAGAGGCCGCCAAAAAACAAGCTGAACAAGAAGCAAAAGCAGAGGCAGAAGCTGAACGCATCCAAAAAGAAAATCAAGCAAAAGAACGCAAGAAAAAAGCATTGGATGAGTTGATGGGAGGCATTGGAGCCGATACTGGAACTACATCTGGATCAGAAGGTAATGATGATGTTGTTGGTGATAAAGGTCAGCTCAATGGCGACCCCTATGCACCAAGCTATTTTGGTAGCCCAGGCAATGGGAATGGTGGTGTAGGTTATGGTTTGAATGGCCGTGGAACGCCCACAAAATCTACATTTATCCCCGATTGTGATGAAGAAGGTCGTGTCGTAGTTGAGATTCATGTCAATCAAAGTGGTGTAGTGACCAATGCGATTGCTGGCAAACGTGGTACTACAGGAGATATTTGCCTATATGAAGCTGCTAAAAAAACCGCTCTAACTCATAAATGGCCTGCTGATTCCAAAGCACCGTTTAAACAAATTGGTTTTGTAATTGTAGAGTTTAGTGTCCGTCAATAAAATGAAATACGAAGAGATTACAGCTTGGATGTTTTCCAGATTACCCATGTATCAACAACAGGGTGGAGTGGCTTACAAAAAAGATTTGAGCCGCACAGAATTATTTGCTGCACATTTGGGACATCCTGAAAACAAATTTAAATCGATACATGTTGGGGGCACCAATGGCAAAGGGTCTACTGCGCATATGTTGGCGGCAGTTCTTCAAGAAGCTAGACACAAAGTTGGGTTATATACATCACCACATTTGAAAGATTTTCGTGAACGCATTAAAATCAATGACACGCAGATTTCTGAAAACTTTGTCATTGATTTTATTAAAGAGAACAAACTATTTTTAGAACGTCATCAACTTTCATTTTTTGAAATGACCGTTGGTATGGCCTTTAGCTATTTTGAAAAACAAAACGTAGACATTGCTGTTATCGAAGTTGGGCTTGGTGGTCGTTTAGATTCTACAAATATCATTACACCAGAGGTGTCTGTCATTACCAATATTGGTATGGACCATACACAATTTTTGGGAGAAACGCTTAAGGAAATTGCCACTGAAAAAGCAGGAATTATTAAAGTAAATGTTCCGGTGGTTATTGGTGAAACTCAAGATGAAATTCAATCTGTTTTCAGCGATAAAGCAAAGACCGTGAATGCTGATTTATTTTTTGCTGATGCCTCTGAACATCAAGTATTCCCATGCAGTTTGTTGGGCGAATACCAACAAAAAAACATAAAAACAGCACTGCAAACTCTTTCGGTTCTAAAAACAAAGGGATTAACTGTTAAGGAACAGCACATCAAAAAAGGATTGATGCAGGTTCAAAAGCACACTGGGCTTCGTGGTCGGTGGGAAATACTCTCAGAACACCCAAAAGTAATTTGTGATGTAGCACACAACAAAGAAGGGTTGACTTTAGTTTTGAAACAACTTCAAAAAGAGTCTTATAAAACGTTACACATTGTCTTGGGAATGGTTCGTGACAAAGCTGTTGAGGATTTGGTAGAGTTGTTTCCAAAACAAGCGGTTTATTATTTTTGTTCACCTGCTCTGGATCGTGGGATGAAAGTCAATAAATTAGCACAAATATTTAATGCAAATGGCTATCAAGGGCAAACATATTCTTCTGTAAATGAGGCCTTAAGCAGTGCAAAACAACTTGCCACACCACAAGATTTGATTTTTGTTGGTGGGAGTACTTTTGTTGTAGCAGAAGTGCTATAAATTTTACCAAAAAACCTTTTGTGAAAAGAAAAACTAATCTATATTTGCAATCCAATTAATAGGGCGCGTAGCTCAGTTGGTTCAGAGCACCTGGTTTACACCCAGGGGGTCAGGGGTTCGAATCCCTTCGCGCCCACAGAAAAAACCTCACTTTTAAGTGGGGTTTTTTGTTTCAATTTTCCCCAAATAATTTAGAACAAATACCGTTATCCCACAAAGGAATTGAATAAAGGCAAATAGCTTAAATTCTTCTAAAGGGAACATATTTACAAATC